>PHDP01000145.1 GCA_002842655.1 Bacteroidetes bacterium HGW-Bacteroidetes-14 | reverse complement strand
CAAAGCGGAATTGCAAATTCCGCTTAGCCGAACGCTGGTAGGTTTTTCCGAAAGGAGAAAGACGCAGTAGCGCAGCTAAAATGCCGCTTATCCGAGGTTGTGTGAGAGTCGGACAGGCTTCCGACTTGTCAGGTCTTCTTGTTTTTGCCGGATAACCTTCCAGGTTTTCTTTCAACCTGGAAGGTTTCATCCGGTATGCCGGAAAGAAAATACATCGGAAAGCATCATAGGACTAAAGGAAAAAGATTTGATCAGGCATGCATTTTAAACCTTCCAGGTTGGAAGTAAGAAAACCTGGAAGGTTTTATTCTCCGCCCTCTGACCTCCGCTCCGTCTTCCGACCACCGACCTCTGGCCACCGACCTCTGGCCTCCGACCTCTGTCCACCGACCTCTGTCCACCGACCTCTGTCCACCGACCTCCGACCTCTCTCGTTATCGCTTCGCGCTCCCGAGACAAGCGTCCTCCGACATCTGACTTCTGACCTCTGACCTCTGACCTCTGACATCCTCCCTCTCTCGTTATCGCTTCGCGCTCCCGAGACAAGCGCCCTCCATCTGACTTCTGACCTCTGACCTCTGACATCCGCCCTCTCTCGTTATCGCTTCGCGCTCCCGAGACAAGCGCCCTCCGTCCTCTTACAATCTTACATCTTACCTCTTACATCATACATTTATTAACTACCTTCGTACCATGGAACCCAAACCCAAACCGATATTTGAAAAACGCATCTTTTGGGATGTGGATTTTGAGAAGCTTGATTACGATGCCAAAGCAAACTTCGTGATTGAACGGGTTTTTGAGCGGGGCGATGTGGACGATATCCGCCAGTGCCGCCGTTATTATGGTGATGAAAAAGTAACAGAAGCGTTGCTGAATGCGAAGTTTTTGCCGGAACATACCATCTATTTCGCAAGTGCTGTTATTGATAAACCAATCGAATTATTCCGATGCTACACCTTAAGACAGTTGAATCCGGGACTCTTTCCTTATTAAGGGAACTGATGAAACAGCCCCCCCTGGCTAATTTCTCCCTTGTCGGAGGAACTGCCCTCGCCTTGCGGTTTGGACACCGGAGTTCTGTCGACATTGACCTGTTTAACCATATTAAGTTTGATCAGTCCGAAATAATTGCAGCGCTGGAGAAGACATTTGGTTCTCGTTTTAGCTACAAACAACAACATACACAATTTGGCATCTTCTGCTTTATTGATAATGTTAAGGTTGATCTGGTGCATTATCCTCACCCACAGGTTACTGATACCATATTAGAAGATGGAATAAGGATGTATAGCAATGTAGATATTGCGGCAATGAAAATTCAGGCAATTCTGGGAAGGGCCAAAAAGAAGGATTTCTGGGATCTGCATGAATTACTCCGCCATTATTCCCTGCAACAGATTATGGATTGGCATAAATTAAAATATCCCGGCCAAATGCTGGCCATAAGCATCCCGCATGCAATCACTTATTTTGTTGAAGCCGATGAAAGCGAAACCCCAGTCAGCTTTAAAGGACAAACCTGGCCGCAGATTAAGAAAGATATTTCGAAAGTGGTGAGTGATTACCTGAGGTGATGAAAGGAGAGACAAAGACAAATGACAGGTAGACAGGGAGACAAGGAGACGGGGAGGCGGGGAGAGTTGGGACAAGGAGACGGGGAGACAAGTGGACTATCCTGCCGAATCGAGTAATAAATTGACCTACCAAGTCTTCTTCCGACTTGTTAGGTCTTCTTGTTTTTATATGGCGAAGAGAACGCCTTTTGGTTTAATCGGGAGTCGTTTCACGATCTGGCTGATATGGAGACGGGGAGACAGGGAGACTTGGAGACAAGGAGAAGGGGAGAAAGGGCAACTGAAGCGTACGAAGCGAGTAATAAATTGACCTACCAAGTTTTCTTTCAACTTGTGAGGTCTTCTTGTTTTTAAAAAGGCGCAAGAAACCAACGAATCGAGTAATAAAATGACCTACCAAGTCTTCTTCCGACTTGTTAGGTCTTCTTGTTTTTAAATGGCAAAGAGAACGCCTTTTGGTTTAATCGGGAGTCGTTTCACGATCTGGCTGACATGGAGACAGGGAGACGGGGAGACAAGGGGAGTTTGGTGAACGAAGTGAACTTAGTGCCAGCATCGAATAACAAATTGACCTACCAAGTCTTCTTCCGACTTGTGAGGTCTTCTTGTTTATAAATGGCGAAGAGAACGCCTTTTGGTTTAATCGAGAGTCGTTTCACGATCTGGCTGACAAGGAGACAGGGAGACGGGGAGACAAGGGGAGGTTGGTGAACGAAGTGAACATAGTGCCTGCATCGAATAACAAATTGACCTACCAAGTCTTCTTCCGACTTGTTAGGTCTTCTTGTTTTTATATGGCGAAGAGAACGACTTTTGGTTTTGATTCGAAAGTCGTTTCACGATCTGGCTGACAAGGAGACATGGAGACGGGGAGACAAGGGGAGGTTGGTGCAAGAAGTGAACTTAGTGCCTGATTCCAATAACAAAATGACCTACCAAGTCTTCTTCAGACTTGTGAGGTCTTCTTGTTTATAAATGGCGCAGAAAACGCTTGAAGCAAGTAATAAGTGACCTGAAAAGACCAGCGTTGAAGCTGAGCGGCATTTAGCTTCGCTGAGCTCGTCCGCTTAGGCG
>PHDP01000034.1 GCA_002842655.1 Bacteroidetes bacterium HGW-Bacteroidetes-14 | reverse complement strand
TTCCGGATACGGAAATCGCCCGCAGAGCAGACCTCGAGATTGAGACTGTTCAGGAGGTTAAGAAAATATTGAGCTCAGAATTTGAGGAGTCGAACTAAATAATAGGAGGAGACATATGACAGAAAGCGAAAACATAAGAGTAAACATTGTACTGAAGGAGTTCAACATTGGGCTGGGGACCTTGTCGGATTTTCTTAAAGCAAAAAAAATTGATCTGACCCTTACACCAATAACAAAGCTGACGCCAGAAGTCTATGCTCTCATTAAGAAAGAGTTTGGCAAGGAACAGCTCATTAAAGAGCAGTCCAAGAAAGTTGCCATTAAGGTAAAGGATATAACTGACCAGGCCGAACAGAGCAAACACGATGAAAAGGAAGAGGAATCGCATGTAAGAGAGGTATTTATCAAAACCTCAATTAGCGAACCGCCTCAGCCAAAAATTATCGGTAAGATTGATCTTGACAGACAGGGCCGTCCGGCACCTCAGGCTGCACCCCAGCATATTCCTGAAGCACCGGCTCCTGTAAAGACAGATATCAAACCCGAACCGGCTCCGGCTCCGGCTCCGGTTCCGGCATCTGCACCTGTTCCTGCACCGGCTCCGGTTGCAGAAAAGGTTATGGAACCCGTTAAAATTGAGCAGACTCCTGCAAATGAACCTGCAAAAGAGGAGAAACCTGCACCTGAAGCGGCAAAAACTGCTGCAGAAGAGAAGCCAGTTGAAATCCCGGCAAAGCAGCCTGAAAAAAAGGCAGATGTTATTGCTGTTGAGGTACCTCAGATAGAGGAACCAAAAATTCTCGGAAAAATTGAACTTGATAAAAACAATAACCCGAAACCAGCAGCCCGCAGCCATCAGAAACCTGCAAAGGAGAGTACCGAGGCTAAAGCGACCAAGGAAGAGCCGGTACAGGAACAACAGTCTCCAGCAGTGATAGAGCACATAGAAACTAAAGTTGAAAAACTTGCCGGTCCAAAAATCAGCGGAACAATGGACCTCTCGCAATTTGAGCGCAAGAAAGAGCCGCTGGTAGTAAACAAGGGAAAGCGTGAAAGAATTCACAAAGGCGGAAAAGAGAGAGTTGACCTCACAAAGGAGATTGGATCTGACCGAAAAGGGGTAAAACCTGCTGAGCATACAGCAAAGCCTGCTGCTCCAAAACCTGTTGTCCATAAAGGAGACAGTAAACAGCTGGTTAAGTCTAAGGACAGGTTTAAACCGGTAAGAGCAGAAGTTGACGAGGATGCTGTACAAAAACAGATTAAGGAGACCTATGCAAGAATGACCGAGGGTAAAGGCAAAACCAAAGGGGCCAAATACCGTCGCGACAAGAGAGACCTTGCCAGCCAGAAGATGATGGATGAGCAGGAACTTCAGGAACAAAACTCATCAACACTTCAGGTGACTGAATTTGTAACTGTAAATGATCTGTCAATTATGATGGACGTTCCGGTTACAAAGGTTATTGAGGCATGTATGAACCTTGGTCTTATGGTTTCAATCAACCAGAGACTTGATGCCGAAGCTATGGTTCTTGTAGCTGAGGAGTTTGGGTTCTCTGTTGAATTTGTAACTGCAGACATTCAGGGTGCAATTCATGTAGAGGAAGATACTCAGGATAATCTGATGTCAAGACCTCCTATCGTTACCGTAATGGGACACGTAGACCACGGTAAAACATCTCTTCTTGACTATATAAGAAAAGCAAATGTAATTGCCGGTGAGGCAGGAGGTATTACCCAGCACATTGGTGCATATAATGTTAAATTACCTGGCGGACAAAGGATAACATTCCTAGATACTCCGGGTCACGAAGCATTTACTGCGATGCGTGCCAGGGGAGCTAAAGTAACTGACCTTGCAATTATAATCATCGCTGCAGACGACGCCATAATGCCGCAAACCCGCGAGGCTATCAACCACGCTCAGGCTGCAGGTGTTCCTATGATCTTCGCAATTAATAAAATTGACAAGCCGGGAGCAAATGCTGAGAAAATCAGGGAGCAACTTGCCAACATGAACCTCCTTGTTGAGGATTGGGGTGGTAAATACCAGTGTCAGGAGATATCGGCAAAACAGGGTCTGAATGTTGACAAGCTGCTTGAGAAGATTCTTCTTGAAGCCGAGCTTCTTGACCTTAAGGCAAATCCTAACAAAAATGCAAATGGTACTGTTATTGAGTCTTCACTTGACAAAGGACGCGGATACCTTGCAACTGTTCTTGTACATGCAGGAACAATGAAGGTGGGAGACTACATTCTGAGCGGAAGCCACTACGGCAAGATTAAAGCAATGTTCAACGAGAGGGGACAAAAGGTATCTGAGGCAGGTCCTTCGACTCCTGTGTCAATTCTTGGTCTTAACGGAGCACCTGCTGCAGGTGAGATCTTCAATGCAATGGACGACGAGAAGGAGGCAAAAGATATTGCCAACAAGAGAGAACAGCTTATACGTATTCAGGGTCTCAAAACCCAGAAGCACATTACTCTCGAGGAGATTGGCCGCCGTATTGCAATCGGAAACTTCCAGGAGCTTAACATCATTGTCAAGGGTGACGTTGACGGTTCTATTGAAGCGCTCTCTGACTCGCTCATTAAGCTTTCTACAGAAGAGATACATGTTAATGTAATACATAAAGCCGTTGGTGCAATATCGGAGAGCGACGTTCTTCTGGCAGCTGCATCAAATGCAATTATCATAGGTTTCCAGGTACGCCCAAGCACAAATGCCCGCAGGCTTGCAGAGAAGGAACAGATTGAGATTCGTCTCTACTCTGTTATCTACGACGCAATTAATGAGGTTAAGAGTGGTATTGAGGGTATGCTTGCCCCTGAGGAGAAGGAGGAGATTACTGCAACAGCAGAGATTCGCGAAATCTTCAAAATCTCAAAGGTTGGTACAATTGCCGGCTGTATGGTTAAAGAGGGTAAACTCACAAGAAGTGCCAAGGTTCGCGTAATCCGTGACGGTATTGTAATTTATACAGGTACTCTGGGCTCTCTCAAGCGCTTCAAGGACGATGTCAAGGAGGTCGCTTCAGGATATGACTGCGGTCTTAACGTAGACGGATTCAACGACATTAAGGTTGGCGACGTAGTTGAGGCATACACAATTGTTGAAATCAAGAGGAAACTCTAATTAATACAATATACAAAAAGAAGAGGGCTGCCGGAATTTCCGGCAGCCCTCTTCTTTTTGTTAATAGATTAGAGGAGTCATGCTCTCATAATCTTTACAGAATGTTTACCTCAGGCTCAATGTCAATGTCAAATTTCTCCTTTACTGCTGCCCGGATTTCGTCAGAAAGGGCTATCAGCTCTTCTCCCCTGGCCCCTTCATAAGCAAGAAGAACCAGAGCCTGTTTGTCATGAACGCCTACATTTCCCTTTCTTGTTCCCTTAAAGCCGCACTGTTCAATTAGCCATGCTGCAGGAACTTTGCAGGTTGTTTCGCCTGCAGGGAAAATCTTTAGTGTCGGGTTTTCTGCCTGGATAGATTTAGCCAGTTCAAGTGAAATAACCGGATTCTTAAAGAAGCTTCCGGCATTACCTACTACTGAAGGATCCGGGAGTTTTGCTCTTCTAATTTCAGTCACGACCCTTCTTACATCTGAAATTGAGGGAGAGGGGATTGATGAAAGAGCTGCAGTAACATCTGCGTAATCAATATTAATAACAGGAGTTTTTGTCAGCCTGAATGTAACATAAGTTATGGCAACCTTACCTTTTAGCTCTCCCTTGAAGATTGAGTCCCTGTAACCGAAGGCACAGTCAGAAGCTTTCAGCACTCTCTTTTCTGCCCCCTCAAGTTCGAGATATTCTACGCTCTCGATAGTATCTTTAGCCTCGGCACCGTATGCTCCAATATTCTGAACAGGTGATGCCCCAACACAGCCGGGAATAAGCGAGAGATTTTCCAGCCCTCCCCACCCTCTGTCTGTGGTGTACTCTACAAGGAAATCCCAGTCAACTCCCGCTCCTGCTCTCAGATAAATGTACTTTTCATCTTCACCGGATATTCTGATATCCTTCATATCAGGATGTATTACAACTCCGTGAAAATCATCTGTGAAAAGGAGATTTGAACCTGAACCTGTTATCAGTTTATTCATTGGAGAAAAATCGGGTGAGAGCAGCAGTTCTCTTAACTCTTCTTCATTTTCCGGCGTTGCATACCAGTCACAAAATACTCTCAGGCCGAGAGTATTCAGCCTCTTCATGTCTCTCTTCCATTCAACCTTACATCTCATATCTTTCAGTTTCTCTTTTATAATATCTCTTCCAACAAGTGTCTGCTCCTCTTCAAGAGTCTTTTCCGGAATTATCCTGTGTGTATAAGCAAATTTGCACACATATCTCATAAGAGCAATAAGGATAAGGATAGCGAAAGCAGTAATCTCTGCAAGCAGATGCTCTTTTATTCTTCTCTCTGCAGCAAAGAGTTCGGAATCTTCCTTAAGGATTTTTTCAATCCCACCGCCGGAAGGTTTGGCAACTGTTTTTTGAAAATCGTTTCGTGACCACTTTCCTGAAATTACACCCTTATTGAGAAAAACAACTCCTCCGTTTGACCGGTTAAGCGTAATGAGGGTCTTAAAATCTGTAAAGTAGACTTCACAGTTAAGACCATATTTGTTCATTATACTGTCTACATAGGCTGGATCTGCCCCGCACAGAACAATGTGATATGCTCCGGCTGCTGTTATTGAATCATGTATTGCAGAAATTGCGTTAAAATGAGTTTCGTTAAATCTGTACAGATAAGGTACTGTGGAGATAAAAAGCTTCTCTGCTCTCAGAAGTGAATCGGTCACATAGTTGCCATCTTTGTCAGAGACAGCAAAATCTGTAAATGTACTGAATCTGGCTTTCTCTGCCGGTACGCTTTTGGAATCGACAAAGGTCCAGCTGGAATCAGGTAAATTTTCCAGAGAGAAAATCTCTCTTTTTCCGTTCTTTTCGTAAGTGAGTTCGGTAATGAATGCCGGTCCGGCAGGGTTGTCAATTCTTGCAATCTCCTCAGGAATATCCGTTCCTGTATGAAAAGCTGTGAAGTCAACAAGGGGAAGATGTCTTACAGAATATATCCCGATAAAAGCCACCATGACAGCATACACTCCAAGAAAGCCTATCTCCCAAACCCTTGGAGCAATGGGAACAAACCTCTTCCGCTGAAAAAAGAGAAACAGAGCAATAATAAGAAGGATAATGTTTTTATAGAATGTCTCCCAGTTTGAGAGTTTAATAACCTCTCCAAAGCATCCGCAGTCCTGAACAGGGTCAAAGAGAGCCAGAAACAGTGTGAGGATTGTGAAAAATGAAACAAAAACCAGGAGTGCTTTAATCGCAAAACGCATCCTCAGACCAACAAGAATCGCAATTCCCAGAAGCATCTCAGTTCCGGCAAGCAATGTTCCGGCAATAAGGGCCAGTCTGTGCATATCCTCTATGCCCAGAATTTTAAAGTATTCGCTCATAATGAGCCCAACCCCAACCGGATCTACAAGCTTGACAAATCCCGAGAAGAGAAATATCAGCCCTGCGACAGTCCTTGCTATTGCCCTTAGAAAACTCATAATTTTATGTGTTTTTGAATTCTGGAGAATATTTCTCCCGGAGGCAGCATCTCTCCGTTTTCCGAGGAGCAATCTATGCGGATAAACTCCTTGTCCCTTCTGCACTCAGATAGATAAATCTCCCTAACCCTCTCCTGAAAGTGAATACTCTCTTCATGAATATCATTTTTTCCCTTAAGATACTCTCTGTCACCTCCTTTGCGGCCCTCTTTAAGTTTTTTATCCACAAAAGAAAGAGGGACATCCAGAAAGAGATTCAGATCTGGTTTTGGAATTGCAAAATGGGTGTACTCTGTCTCAAAAATCCAGTTGCGCAGCTCTTCGGCCTCTGAGGGCTCCTTAACTTTTGCACACTGAAAAGCTATGTTGGAATAGAGATAACGGTCCAGAATAACGCAGTATCCGGCTTCAAGCCATTCACGAATCTGGCGCGCGGCATCACCTCTGTCTCCTGCAAATAGAAGGGCGATAAGAAGCGGATGTACCTGATCAATGCTGCCCAGATCTCCCCTTAGAAATCTGGCAATCAAATCGCCGTATACAGGTGAATCGTACCTTGGAAAATGGAGAAATCTTACCTCCACTCCCCTGGTTTCGAAATAATTCTGTAACTGAGCAATCTGAGTTGACTTGCCTGCTCCATCTAAACCTTCCAGCACTATTAACATAATTATAAGCTATATTTGTGACAGAAAACAAAGTTAGACAAAATCCTTCCAAAAATGATAACCATTGACAAAATTGAGAGACCCATGGTCATGGGGATTATCAACCTCAACCCCGATTCCTTCTGGGAAAAAAGCCGGGTAACAACAGATGCGCAGTTCTGCGAAAGATACGAACAGATGCTTGCAGATGGTGCAGATATAATTGATCTTGGAGCCTGCTCCACAAGGCCCGGTTCTGTTCCTGTCTCTGAGGAGGAGGAGTGGGAAAGGCTGAAACCTGCTCTTAAGCGTGTGCTGAGAGACTACCCCGCCAGCGAGATTTCCATTGACACATTCAGAGCTTCTATAGTTGAAAGAGCCTTCGATTTTGTTGGTGATTTCATAATTAACGACATATCTGCAGGAGAGGACGACCCCGGAATGCTGGAAATGGCCGGAAAGCTTGAGCTTACATATATTGCAATGCACAAGAGAGGGACGCCGGAGACTATGCAGACCCTGTGTCAGTATGAAGATGTTGTAAAGGAGATCAGAGACTATTTTCTGGATTTCATAAACAGGGCAAACGAGGCAGGAATAAACAACATTATTCTGGACCCCGGATTTGGTTTTGCAAAGAACATGGATCAGAACTATACTCTGCTAAATAACCTGGATTCCCTGAAAATTGAGCGAACAGACGGAAAAGGTACCTACCCCATTCTTGCAGGAGTCTCAAGAAAAAGCATGATATATAAATTACTTGGAAAAGAGCCGGGAGATATTCTTCATGCCACCAGTGCAGTTAATTACATAGCACTCACCAAAGGCGCATCCCTGCTAAGAGTGCACGATGTAAAGGAGGCTGCAGACATTATTAAAATCTACAACCAGATTCAAAAAGTCAGTTAGGAAAATTATTACTAAATTTGATGCCTTAATCCATTGAATATATGCAGAACTTTGCTCTAAAATCAATTTCACCTATCGACGGCAGATACTCATCTCAGGTTGGTGAACTCTCGGAATACTTTTCCGAATTTGCTCTCATCAAATACAGAATCTATGTAGAGGTTGAGTACTTTATTGCCCTTTGTGAAATTCCTCTTCCGCAGCTTAAAGGAGTTACAGGAAAGGACAAGGAGAGTTTGAGAAATATCTGCATGACCTTTTCACCGGAAGATGCAACCCGCATTAAGGATATTGAAAAGATCACAAATCACGATGTCAAGGCTGTTGAATACTTCATCAAAGAGAAGATGGAGGCTGCCGGACTCTCTGGTTACAGCGAATTTGTTCACTTCGGGCTGACATCGCAGGATATTAATAATACATCTGTTCCGCTATCACTGCTGGAAGCCGTAAGAGACCAGTACGTTCCCAGAATAGGAAGAGTGCTTAACATTCTCACTTCCATGTCAAAAGAGTGGGCCGATATACCTATGCTGGCAAAAACACATGGTCAGCCGGCATCACCTACCAGAGTTGGGAAAGAGATTGAGGTTTTCGTAGCAAGAATCAGGGAGCAGCTTGCAATGCTTGAGCAGGTTCCTTTTGCCGCCAAGTTTGGCGGTGCAACAGGTAACTTCAACGCACACCATGTGGCATACCCGGAAATCAACTGGAATAAATTTGCAATCTCATTTGTTGAGGAAACTCTTGGGTTAAAGAGAAGCTGGCCTACCACCCAGATTGAGCATTACGACCACCTTGCTGCCCTTTTTGACAACCTTAAAAGAATCAACACAATCCTGATTGATCTCTGCAGAGATATCTGGACATACATATCAATGGAGTATTTCCGCCAGAAAATTAAAGAGGGAGAGATTGGGTCAAGTGCTATGCCTCACAAGGTAAATCCAATAGATTTTGAAAATGCGGAGGGTAACCTTGGAATAGCAAATGCACTTTATGAACATCTTGCCGCCAAGTTACCTGTATCAAGACTTCAGAGAGACCTTACAGATTCAACAGTTCTGAGAAATGCAGGAGTACCTGTTGCGCACACAATTATCTCCCTTAACTCTATTGAAAAGGGACTTGGTAAACTTATCCTCAACAAGGCTGCAATTGAGAGAGACCTCGAGGCAAACTGGGCGGTTGTTGCAGAGGGTATTCAGACAGTCCTCCGCAGGGAGGGATTCCCAAAACCTTATGAAGCTCTTAAGGCACTCACCAGAACAAACAGGCCCATTGACAGCACATCTATTGCTGAATTCATTGACGGGCTGAATGTTTCCGAAAACATTAAGGAGGAGCTGCGTAAAATTACTCCATTTACCTATACAGGAATTTAAGAACTATCTTAACATAATCAGATTATGAAAAAGTCTCTTTTTCTGCTCTTTGCTATTTGTGCAGTAAATATTCTGAGTGCTCAGAATATTAATTACGATGACCATTTTACAGCTGAGAGGCTGAGAATTGATTTCGTTTTTGCAGGTAATGCAACAAGTCAGAATATTTATCTGGACGGGCTAAAAATGGAGAGTGCGTGGAGCGGGTCCCGTACCAGCCTTATTGCACCTTTCGACTACGGAGAGTATCGCCTTGAGGTAAAAACAAAGGAAGGAAAACTCATATTCTCAACAGGATTCAACAATCTCTTTCAGGAGTGGAGAACCACCGCAGAGGCCGCTGTTACTCCCCGCGCGTTTTCGGGTTCATGCAGAATTCCTTTTCCAAAGGAGAGCGTTGCTGTAATTGTATCAGAAAGAGAGAAGAAAACCGGAAAATTCAGACAAATTTCATCATTTCAGATTGACCCTAAGGATAAACTCATAAACAGAGAGAGAGAAAACAACTTTAAAACTATCAGCCTTCACAACTCGGGAGATCCTGCAAACAAGGTAGACCTGCTCTTTATAGCAGAGGGGTATACTGCCGAGCAGATGGAGAAGTTCAGGGCAGACGCCCAAAGGTTTGTCTCTTATCTGTTCGAAACAGAGCCTTATAAATCAAGGAAAAATGATTTTAACATCTGGGCAGTTGAATCGGTATCAGCAGAATCAGGTCCGGACATTCCTCATCAGGGAATCTGGAAAAACACAGCTGCAGCATCAAATTTCTATACATTCAGACTTGACAGATACCTCACTGCCCCGGATCATAAGAAGGTATCTTCAATTGCCTCAGAATCTCCATGCGATGCAATGTATGTTATTGTAAACACAGATAAATACGGCGGAGGCGGAATCTATAACTACTACGGGCTGAGTATGGCAGATCATGCTACGGCATCACAGGTTTTTGTACACGAGTTTGGGCACAGCTTTGCCGGCCTTGGTGATGAGTATTATACATCCGAAGTGGCATACGAAGATTTCTACAACCTCAAAACCGAGCCATGGGAGCCAAACCTCACTACTCTTGTAGATTTTGACAGAAAGTGGAAAAAACTCATTAATAAAACCACTCCCGTACCAACACCCAATGATGCTAAGTTCAACGGAGTGACCGGTGTTTTCGAAGGAGGCGGATATATGTCTAAAGGTATTTACAGACCGGCCCTTGACTGCAGAATGAAGAGCAACACAGCCCCGGGATTTTGTGAAGTGTGCGTTAAGGCGATTGGTGATATGATTGACTACTACACGAAATAATGCTAAGAAAGCAATACAGATATATTCTTTTTGATCTCGACAGAACCCTTTGGGATTTTGATGCGAATGCAGAGAACAATGTCATCTCCCTTCTGGAAAAACACAATGTTCCTGTTGCTGATAAACATCAGTTTTTCAGAAAGTATGAAGAGATAAATCATATGCTCTGGGCCAGGTACGAAAAGGGCGAGCTGCCTAAGGAAGATCTGAGATGGCTCAGGTTTCACATGACATTTCTCGAATTTGGAATTGACAATCAGGAATTTGCCACAGACTTTGGCGAGGAGTATCTTGTAGAGATGCCAAACCAGAGGATACTCATGCCGCACGCAAAAGAGGTTCTGGAGGAGCTCCATAAAAGAGGCTGCAGGATGGCTGTAATCACCAACGGATTCAGGGAGGTTCAGCACAGGAAGCTTAAGAATTCAGACATTGACAAATACTTTGATGCCGTTCTGATTTCTGAGGAGCAGGGAGTTCACAAACCCTCTCCGATTATCTTCAAGCGGGCGCTGAATGCTATTGGAGGAGTCAAAAGCGAAGCTCTGATGGTTGGCGATGACTTTGCCAACGACATTGAGGGGGCTATGATTTTTGGAATAGACCAGTTTTTCTATAACTACAGGGAGATCCCCTGCGACGGTGGTCCTACTTACGACTCATCTGACCTGAGGGATCTTATTCGGCTCTCTTCTTAACCACTATATAGACATCTTCGCTGTCTTTGTGGAAAATGTACTGCTCACGGGCAAATTTCTCAAGGCTGTCCTTGTTTGAGCTCAGCTCAAGCAGCTTCTCCTCAGTTGCCTTAATCTCATCTTTATAATACCTCTTCTCCTTCTCCTGCTGATTAATGCTCGATACCACACGGGAACACTTAATGAGCGAATTGCTGTCAAAAAATGTTATCCATACCACAAAGGCAAGAGTAACTATCAGGTATTTATTTTTGATAATTCTCCAGAAAGCAGAATCGGTGAATTTTTTCCACATAAAGATGAGTGCCAAATGAGTTAGAACTGCAAAATTAAAAATAATAATTTACTATTTTTGTGAAAATTAGATTCAAAACAATCATTTATGATAAAACCGACACTTTTAATACTTGCCGCCGGCATGGGCAGCAGATATGGTGGACTTAAACAACTGGACGGAGTTGGCCCCAATGGTGAAACAATAATGGATTATTCAGTATACGATGCTATAAGGGCGGGATTCGGCGAAGTTGTATTTGTAATCAGAAAGCACTTTCATGCCGAATTTGAGGAGCGCATCCGCTCCCGCTACGGCAACGCAATAAAATTCAATTTTGTAGAGCAGGAGCTTGACAATATACCGGTTGGGTTCAGACTCAATCCTGAGAGAACAAAGCCATGGGGAACCGGACATGCCGTAATGATGGCAGCCCACGCTATCCAGACTCCCTTTGCCGTTATTAATGCCGATGACTACTATGGTCAGAATTCATTTGAAGTTCTTGCTGACTTTCTCAGAGGAGTAAGCGGCAAAAGCGGAGAGTACTGCATGGTAGGATTCCAGACATACAACACCCTCTCTGAATCTGGTTCAGTTTCAAGGGGAATCTGCTCATCTGACGAAAATGGACTTCTCACATGGGTGGAGGAGCATCACAATGTTCTTGTCGAACTCAGAGATGGCAAAGAGGTTATTATGGGAGACAACTCTAAGGGAGAGAGAACAGAAATTGAAAAATCTGCTCCTGTTTCAATGAATATGTGGGGATTCACACCAGACCTCTTTACTTCAAGCGACCAGCTCTTCATAGAATTTCTTAACAAGAATCTGGGAGATCTCAAGTCTGAGTTTTACATTCCATATGTAGTCAATAAACTTATCTCGTCCGGAGAGGCAACCTGCAAAGTGCTTGAAACACCGGACAAATGGTTTGGAGTAACATTCAAGGAGGACAGAGAGAGAGTTGTTGAGAACCTTGCACAGTTAACAGCGAGCGGAGTATATCCCTCTCCACTCTTCTAAACTGCAAGATTCATGAAGCTAAAACAGATAACCAAAAACCTGCACTATTTCCTGCCGGATCTCAGACAAAGCTGGATATTGCTTGCTCTTACCGCCATTGTGGGAACCATTGTCTCTGTACTTGCCACAACTGCAGTTTCAATAGTTTTCCCTTCGGTCTCGGGCTGGCCCGATCTGCTCATATATCCATTTCTCTTTATTCCGCCTGCACTTTACATTTACGGGAAAATTGCCAACCAGAAAGATCTGGCTGAGGTTACCGGAGACGACAACCGCAGGCGCATTCCACTCAACAATCCCACATTCGGAAGGCTGGGAGGAGTCATCAGCTTTGCTCTGATTCTCCCTCTGGTTTTTGCTTTTAACATAACAACAGAACCTCTCTCTGCATGGATGGGGCTGCCCGATTTCATGAAACAGCTCTTTGAACAGATGAAGGAGTATCCTGTTAGTGCATTTATATCTGTTGCAATTTTTGCTCCTCTGCTGGAGGAGATTTTCTGCAGGGGTATTATTCTGAGAGGGCTTCTTACACACTACTCACCCACTAAAGCAATATTCTGGTCTGCAGCAATGTTTGCCATCATGCATATGAATCCATGGCAGGCTGTTCCTGCATTTCTGATGGGTATTCTCATGGGCTGGATCTATTACAGAACCAGGTCAATCTGGGCTGTAATCTTTATACATTTTATCAACAACAGCTTCTCATTTGTGGTAACGGCCTTCTTTCCGGACATTGCCGCTGACGCCACCTACTCCTCTATACTTCCCGGAAATCTGTATTACCTGATTTTTGCTGCCTCTGTTCTCTATACGGCAGGGGTAATCTATTTAATGAACAGACATTATGACAAACCTGTATCCTGTAAAATTTAAGCCTATTCTCAAAGAGAGAGTATGGGGCGGTGAGGTGTGGCAAATCAGCGGTGTCGAAGGTGACATCTCTGTTGCAGCTCACGGTTTTCTTAAAGATAATAATATAAACGAAATCATTGAGGCATACATTGGAGAGTTTGCCGGAGATGCAATATATGAGTCTTATGGAAGCCTCTTCCCGCTTCTGATTAAGATTCTTCAGATTAATGATCCTTTATCACTCCAGCTGCACCCCTCTGATGAGATTGCGATGGAGAGACATGACTCTTACGGCAAAACCGAATGCTGGTATATCCTGGAAGCAAAGCCGGAGGCTAAAGTATATCTTGGCCTGAGCAAAGATATTACCTCTGCCGAGTTTTACGAACATTGCCAGAATGAGACTGTAGATTCAATCATGAATGTAATCACCCCAAAAAAGGGAGACTTCTTATTCATTGAACCGGGCACACTGCATGCAGCCAAAGGAGGAATTACAGTTGCAGAAATTCAGCAGGTATCAGACATAACATACAGAGTTTATGACTGGGGGCGTGAACACAATCCTGAAACTGCCAGGGAGATGCACCTGGACCTGGCTATAGATTGCATTAACTATAACAAACTCGAAATCAAAAGCCCTGTATATCTCTATGAAGGAGAGTCACTGGCTTCTGACCCGGAGACAGGCAGGTATACTCTTGCAAATTGCGACTTCTTCAGAGTAGACATGGTTAACCTCAGGGGAATGCAGAAGATGGAGAGTGAAGATTTCCAGAGCTTTATCATTTATTATGCAATTGAGGGAGAGGCTATTGTGAAGGGTGGCGCAGGTGAAGCCAGAATTATGAGAGGCGAATGTGCCGTTGTTCCCGCAAACCTTGGCGAATTCACAATAGAAAAGGCGACACCTGAATGCCGCCTTCTTGAAATTACCGGAAAACCCAGAACAGAGTGGGATTCCTATACCGGAGAATAGTTAATCATCATCCTCCCACCAGAGTGTGTCCATAAGGTCGTCCATCTCTCTCCTCTCCTTTTTGGTGGGACGGCCTGTGCCTCTGTCTCTTGACATCTGTATACTCTCTTTTGGAACATTTAGTTTATCCAGCTCACTTTGGGGAGTAATGTTCTGAACATACTCCTCTACAAGTCTGGCCGGTTGTCTCTTATCAATGGGAGTGATAACCCTGAACTGGTATGTTACAATGTTTTTCCTGACAGAAACAATATCTGAAGGCTTTACCTCCCGTGAAGATTTTGCCTCAGTTCCGTTAACTTTAACCTTGCCGCTTTTGCAGGCATCGGCAGCTTCTGAACGGGTTTTAAAAACTCTGATTGACCAGAGGAACTTGTCAAGACGGCTCATATCCGGGAAAAATTTATGAGTTTACTTTGTATTGAAGATATTCATTGTGCGCTCGGCACCAATGGTTCCGAAGGAACGAATCGCATCTGCAGCCTTATCACAAATGAATGGCAGCTCTTTACGCTCTCTTTCACTCCACTTGCCCAGAACATAATCAATCTGACCACCGTTTCCAAAGTTGTCACCTATTCCAAGCCTCAGACGGGAGTAGTTTGTATGTCCGAGAGTAGCTGCAATATCCTTAAGTCCATTGTGTCCTCCGTCACTACCCTGCTTTCTCATTCGCATGGTTCCTAGCGGAAGGGCAAGGTCGTCTACAATAACCAGCATATTTTCAACGGGAATCTTCTCTGCCTGAAGCCAGTAGTTAACCGCTTTACCACTCAGGTTCATAAATGTAGAGGGTTTGAGCAGAATAAAGCTCTTTCCTTTGTAGCGATACTCAGCAACAGATCCGAGACGGCGGCTCTCAAAAGAGATGTTGGACGCCCCGGCGAGGGCATCCAACACATTAAAGCCAATATTGTGACGGGTGTCTGCGTATTCAATGCCGATATTTCCTAAACCGACTATTAAAAAACTCATGCCCGTATTGATTTACTATTTGTTAGCGGCAGCAGCAGCGGCAGCAGCACCAATAGCAGCACGGGTCATCTTAACAGCGCAGATAATAGTGCTCTTTGCAGTTAGAATCTGGATTTTATCGTACTGAAGGTCACCTGCTACGATAGTCTTGCCAAGCTTAAGGTTTGTGATATCAACAGGAAGAGTATCAGGAAGGTCTTCCAGCTGTGCAGAAATTTTAAGTTTGCGTGTAGATTGCATTAGTTTACCACCCTGACGAACACCTTCTGAGTTACCAACGATGTTAACAGGAACCGAAATAGTAACAGGCTTGCCTTTTGCAATGGCAAGGAAGTCTACGTGAAGCGGCTCATCAGTTACAGGATGATACTGAGACATGTGGAAAGTAGCAAGGTAATTTTTGCCGTCGATTTCCAGCTCAATAATGTAAGCATTTGGAGTGTAAATAATCTGACCAAGCTCTTTTTTATCTACTGAGAAAATTACGTTGTTTTCAACGCCTTCTCCGTAAAGAACGCATGGTACTCTCTCTTCTCTTCTGAGGGTTTTTACAGCCTGCTTGTTTGAAATCTCTCTGGCGATGCCAGTAAGTTTGATTGTTTTCATAAAAAATGTTTAAAATGTGTTACTCAATCCGGAGTTTCCGGATCCCATCGCACCAAAAAAGCGAACTTTTTTAAAGCGGCCCCGTGGCCTTTTGGGGAGCGCAAAGATAAGCAAATTTCTTAATTAACCAACTTTGTATCTGTATTCCAGCTGAAGCCTTTGTAAAATTGTTCCAGTTCACCGGCCGTAGTTTTTGGAATATAAACCGAGATACCGGAATAATTTTCAATTGGGATACCTAGTACATGAGGAGTATTCCACTTTGCTATAACCACATCTGAGAGTGCCTCCCTGAAACTTGTCAGCTGAAGTGGTGTGGCAATTTTTGAAACAAAATGCTCCAGGTCAAAGAAGTAATCTTTGTCAAAACGATAATATGGCTGAACGGAGTATCTGTCAAGCGCAGCAATTTTATCTCTGTTTCCTTCAAATATCTGCCTGCATACAGAGGCAAGATTATCAAGCTCGTCTGTATCGTAGAGTGCAATTGTTGCAGAGTTGAAGGCTGTGGGCTGCTCTGCTCCCTGTGCTTTATAGTGATTGTAAAATATATTGCAAACCTCAGACAAATCTGCCTCATACTCAAGCATTGGCCTTATTACCTTGTCATACGGAAATCCTGTGGCCAGAATTTCTGTGGGCGAAGCGACAATGTACTCTGCCTTGTCTCTTAATTCATAAGCTGTTTCTATTCCTCCCATGAAACAGCAGTCAAAGATTATGAACTCAAAATCAAAAGGTAGAGCATTTTTGAGATCAGTTATCTCCATCTCAGTACCCCTGTCCTCACCAAAGGATTTTACAATATCTGCGTACGGATCTTCAAAGAGTGCATTTGCAGACTTTGTTCTGCTGTAGTATCCCTTAGGAAGCCAGCCTGTGGCGTGCGACCAGAGAATCAGCCCGTAATCATCTGCAGGAAAAATGGATTTCATTTTATTAAGCACACTCCTCAGCACCAAAGGTGTTGCAGAGTTCTGGTCCTGATAAACTGCGACAATATCCTCCACTGCTTTACCGGAAGCATCCCTGTATAGACGGATAAGCTCAGGATTTGAACCTGAAAGATGCCTGTATACAAGCATTATGTCAAGTTCATTTTCTCCCGGCAGATAACCTGCCTTAAGTGCATCAATATTATCTTCTGCATATCCGCTCAGGTTGTTGTTGGCCGCCAGATAGAGCAGAACAACCCGGTTGTAGTCCTCTCCTATTCCAAACTTTTCGCAGGAGGTAAAGAGAGTTGCAAAAAATATAAGAGTTAGAGGCAGTATGCCTTTGAGTTTCTTTTTCATCACAATTTCAGTTGTTTGCAAGTGCAAAGATAGAGAAAAATCAGGCCTCGCAGATTATTGAATAACCTATTCCGCGGATATTTTCAATAATGAGTGGTGTTCCCTCAAGTTTCTTGCGGGTTTTATGAACCAGTACATCGAGATTGTTCATATTGTCGATGTTGTGGTCCCCCCAGATTTTGATTATAATCTCCTCAACAGAACAAATTTTGTTCTCATTTTCAAAAAGCACCTTCAGGAGTCTGTTTTCATTTTTTGTAAGGGGAATAAGTTTGCCATCCTTTTTGATACAGCACTTTTCCATTAAATAGTAATCGTTCTCAGGTACGGAAGGTCCCTTTGCTGCGTCTATAAGCTGGAATGCCCTTGCTATCCTGAGCTGAAGCTCCTTCAGGCCGAACGGTTTGCGGAGGTAGTCGCAGTTACCCAGTCCCAGTCCCGTTATAACGCTGTCTTCATCAGATAGTGAGGTTATAAAAATTATCTGGACTGTACTTGATTTTCTTATAATTTTTGCCAGGTTAAACCCGTCAATTTCCGGCATGTTAACGTCAAAAAGCATTAGCTCGGGCTTAAACAGAAGGAACTGCTCGTATGCAGACTGACCGTTATCTGTGTATCTTACATCATACCCGTTGAATGTCAGGAACTGATACATTATCTGACCAAACTCCCTTTCGTCTTCGGCTATAAGAATTCTTCTCTTCATTAGTTTTTAACTGATAAAATAAATTTGCTGCCAACTCCAAGTTTACTCTCAACTCTCACATCTCCCTTGTGTGACAAGGCTACCCATTTTACATAATTCAATCCGAGTCCGAAACCCTTTCCCTTATGCGAATGTTCCACTGAGCGAACCCTGTAGAACCGTTCAAAGATCTTTTTCTGATCTGCATCAGGTATACCGATTCCGTTATCTTCTACAATTATAGTCAAATATTGTGAATTTTTCTCGGCATCTATCTTTATGTGGACATTGTCGCCCGAATATTTAACTGCATTTTCGATAAGGTTACCCAGTGCATTGGTAATATGCACTCTGTCGCCTGTTATCTCAAGTGATGAATCGAAGAGAGTTTCTATCTCAACCTCCTTGTCTTTACCGCCGAAGTACTGGTTCAGATAAGGGGTAACAGCCTCTATCAGAGGGAAGGTCTCCTTCTGAAGATTTACCTTGTTCTTTTCCAGTTTATTAATGTCAAGAAGCTTTTCAATAAGCCTGTTTATATACATTACCTTGTTTCTGGACATCTCAAGAAAACTGTTCACCTCTGCCTTCTCACTGTACATCTCTGCCATCTCCAGGGATGAGAGAGCAGACTGAAGCGGGGAGCGCAACTCATGTGTAAAGAAACTTGTAAGATTTTCCTTAAGTGTCGCAAGCGAAATCTGACTCGACAACATTCTGAACTGCAGCACAATTGCAAACACTATAAAGATTAGCAATATAAATGATGCAAATCCAATTATCATGAAATCGCCCTTGTAAACGAAGAGCGGGTAATATATCTTTGCCGAAAGGCTCATTGACTTGGAGGCGTTGAGAGGAATATCCAGAACAAAAGAGGAGTAATTCTGAAAAAGTATCGATTTAACATTATCCACTTCGAGGGATGATGTTTTGTCGTCATCAGTAAGTGTTAATTCAAAGTTTACTTTATTATTTGAAGTGGAAAATTCTTTTGAAAAATAATAGGCAAGAGAATCAAGACTGAGAGGTACATCTTTTTTTAGTAAGTCTTGAAAAACTTGTTCGAGAGTTATGTTTACTGCAAATTTACTATTAGGATCAGTTGGCTTAATTGCAATCTTCCTGTCAGAAAATTCTGCATTCTTATTATCAACATTTTTATACTCAAAATTTACATTCTTTTTTAAGTATGATCTTTCAAGTCTTGAATTTAATTCATTGGTAATTGCAGTCGAAAGCAAGACTTCACTTGAGGCTCTGAAATCAGCTCTTTCGTTAACGATAACTTTATAAAGCCAAACACTCTGTACAACCAACAGAGAAAATATGACTATTATGGACAAAATCAGTGCTTTGCGTATCATAGCTTAAAAATTAAGGTAAAAATAAGTAAATAGTAAGTAACACGAAAGGATTTCGGCGATTTCACACCCCATATTTGTAAAAAAATACAAGATGCTATGGAAACAAATGAAAAAGTAATGACTCCTGAGGAGATGGCTCAACTGAATGGTGGTGTACGCTATGATGTTTATGTCGACAAAGACGGAAATGTAACAATCGTAATCGTGAATGATGGTAATTAACTCTGTATCTAATTAATGCATGAAATCATTCCCGTTCTACTACCAGCATGACGCCATGGACTGCGGTCCAACATGCTTGCGAATGGTTGCGATGCATTATGGCAA
>PHDP01000144.1 GCA_002842655.1 Bacteroidetes bacterium HGW-Bacteroidetes-14 | reverse complement strand
CCTATGCCTGCGAATGTCGGGGTGATTTCGTCGGTGATGGTGATGTCAAGCGTGGTGCTATTCGTACACTGATCTGCATCCGGAGTAAATGTATAGGTGAAAGTTCCTGCAACATCGGTGGCAATTATTGCCGGTGTCCAGGTGCCGGTGATGCCTTCCAGAGAAATCAGCTCAAGCAATGGGGCTGTGCTGTTCAGACACAATGGCCCTATGACTGAGAATGTTGGTGTAATTTCGTCGGTAATGGTGATGTCAAGCGTGGTGACAATCGCACACTGATCTGCATCCGGAGTAAATGTATAGGTGAAGGTTCCTGTTGCACCGGTGGCAATCACTGCCGGTGTCCAGGTGCCGGTGATGCCTTCCAGAGAAATCAGCTCAAGCAATGGGGCAGTGCTGTTCAGACACAATGGTCCGATGCCTGCAAATGTCGGGGTGATTTCGTCGGTGACCGATATCACCACCAGATTCGATGTCGCCGGATTTCCCGTTACACATTCCGCATCTGAAAGCAGAACTAACTGAATTTCATCTCCATCCAGCGGGAAATAGGAATAAGTATCCTGATTCAGGCCTACCGGATTTCCATTTACAAACCAGGCAAACTGAGGATTGGGGCCTTCGTTTGAATAAGTGGCGGTAAAGTTGACTTCAGAACCCACGCAAACCGGATTGGCATCTGCAGATATCCCCACTGCAACCAATGCCAGCTGATTGACTGTCATGGAAATGATATTCGAAGTCACCGGATCGGTTGAAACACAGGTTTCATCTGAAATCAGGGTGGCTTCCACAATATCCCCATTCACTGGAATGTAGCTATAGGTTGCCGATGTTTCTCCCGGCACAAGCGCGGAATTCACATACCAGGCAAACACAGGATTCAAACCGCCATTTACCGGAGTTGCTGTAAAACTGGCTTCGGTTCCGGCGCAAACATCATCATTATCAACCACTATAGTAACAGATGCCTGCAACAGCGGGGAAACGGTGATCTGAATTACTTCAGAATCCGCCGGGTTCCCGCTGCCGCAATTAACATCTGATAAAAGCTCAACATATATCTGCTCCCCTCCCACCGGTGTGAAAGTGTAGAAATTATCCGGACCTGTCTGAACTTCAACGAAACCCGAACCCGCGTCAACAAACCATGAAAATACGGGGCTGGTTCCGCCGTTGCCCGACGAAGCATTAAGGGTAATTTCTGTTCCTTCACAAATAAGCGGAGGCAATGGATCAATAGAAACGGTAACCGGCAGCAACGGATCAACTTGCATCAGAATAATTTCTGAATCTGCAGGACTGCCCGTGGCGCAGGTTTCGTCTGATTCCAGCATTACATATACCTGATCGCCATTCTGCGGTGGATAAGTGTATGTGTCATCAGGCCCGGTCTGCATCAATATGAAACCAGAACCCCCGTCAACAAACCATGAAAACACGGGGTTGGTTCCGCCATTGAGAGGCGTGGCCGTAAACAATACATTCTCTCCAATACAAACGGGATTAAAATTGGCCAGAAGCGAGACACTGACGAGCAGATTTTCTGTAACTACAACTTCGCCGGCCTGCAGATCGCCAAGGCAATTGTCGGCCGAAAGCTCCTGCACCGTGATGGTGTAGTTGCCCGGTATGGTCCAGTTTACAGAAATCAGACTGCTTGTCTCGGGTTGCACAGCACCATTGATGGTCCAGGTGTAAGTCGAACCGGGTGTATCCACAACCCAATAGTTCTTGGTAGCTCCCACACATACACTGTCAGGCATGGCGATTTGTCCGGATACCCCAAGGGTACCGGCCAGCGCCACGATCAGCATGAGTATATATTTGAGTTTACCAGACATATTTGTGTCAGCTAAAATTAGACATTAACGGCTTCGGTTTTAAATTCCAGGCATTACGGCTTGTATTTTTTCTGCCTTGCGGGACATACATCCTTGCGGATATCTCCTCCCCGTTTCTCTGCCGGAACGGATGCTGAAAACAATCCGTTTTGGCAGAAAAACTGACAGGGACAAAAAACAAACCATGATGATCGGGCAAACAACCATTCTGCATAAACACACCTGTCCCTCCGCTGCCCGGCTTCAAAGCCAGATATACGCCTCCTTTATGCACTGCCTCCGACAGCGCGTAAAACCCATGTAAGGGGTAAGAGGTTGGGATATGGTGTGTGGTGCGCATGGTTAGTTGTGGAAGATTGTTGTTGTTGCAGGTCTTGGGTTTACAATAACATTCAGTAAATCTGTTCCGGTACAAGTTCCTGCAGTTTCTGCAACTTGAACACTTCCAGGTCCGGGAGTATCCCAAGTAACAAAAATCTGGTTGGTATTCTGACCTGAATCAATGGTTCCTCCAACAACGGTCCAGAAGTATGAATTTCCTGCATTCAGAGTTACTTCATAAGCTTCTGTGTCACCTTCGCAGACAATATCAACACCTACAATAGTTGGAGTAGGAGTAGGATTGACAATAACATTAACTGGCTGAATATCTGAACAACCTTCAGCAGTTTCCGCCTGAATGTAATAAGTTCCTGAAACAGCAACTGCATTCGGGTTAGCTAATGGAATAGTTGCAGCAGCATCCTCCCAGTAAGTTAAAGTAGCACCATTAAGTGTACTACCAGCGGTCACAGCCGGATCAGTCAGGTCAACTGTAAGCGGTTGA
>PHDP01000033.1 GCA_002842655.1 Bacteroidetes bacterium HGW-Bacteroidetes-14 | reverse complement strand
AAAGGGAGAAAAAAAGATACCGGTACCGAAGCTGCGGAGCGGGGGGTTAAACCTAAAACATCTCCTAAACTAAAAAATGAGAGCAGCGTCAGTACCGATATAATTGATTACAGCGAAAAGTCCAATAAACTGGAACTGGGCGAATAAGTGCGCCTTAATTTCTGTTAATTATTTCTTCTCAATCTGACGAATTTCAATTTCGCGGTGCATTTGCTGTCCTTGCTGGTGCATTCTCTCACCCATCATTTGCATTTTCTCACCTTGCCTGTGAATCATAACGCCTTGCTTGTGCATCTTTCTGCCTTGTTTGTGCATTCCCTTACCCCAGTTCAAGTCAAACTGAACCTTTTGTTCATCTGTGAGAAGGTTTCTTACATTGTTTCTGTGCTCAGCCATAAGTTTCATCTTCTTGTTCTGAAGTGCAGAGATCTCGTCAATTTTTGCATTGATTGACTTCATGTTTGGTTTGTCAACCTGCTGAAGGGTTTTAAGCTGAGCCCTCTTCTCATTGAGTTCATTTGAAATCTGAAGATTTTCCTTCTGAAGTTTGAAACGAAGTTCCTGCATTTGCTTTTGCTGATCTTCAGTAAAATTTGAATGCATCCTTTCAGGATTGGCTCTCATGTAGCCCTCACCCTGACGTTTAACAATAATATTTTGCTGCTGGGCAGTAACTGAAAGTGTTAATGCCATCATAACCAATAGAGTAGTAATTTTTTTCATTTTTTTGTTGGTTTAAAATGTTTCTCTGCTTATAGGACTAAAAAGCAATAAAAAGGTTTAAAAAGAGGAAAGAATTTATACCTTTGCCGAATTAATTTTTGGCAACTTTCAATAATTAAACAAATCAATATGGCAGAAAAATTATTTGATGAGTTTTCACCGGTTTCCACCCAGCAATGGGAAGAGGTGATAACAAAAGATCTTAAAGGCGCCGACTACGAGAAGAAGCTCGTGTGGAAGACTATGGAGGGATTCTCAGTTCGTCCATACTACCGCGCCCAGGATTTGACAAATCTTAAGCACATGGGCACTCAGCCAGGTGCTTTCCCTTATGTCAGAGGTACAAAGAGCGACAACAAATGGCTTATTCGCCAGGGATACTGCGCTCATGAAAGCTTTCAGAAGGCTAATGAACAAGCTGTAGATGGGATTGCACGCGGTGTGGAATCAGTGGGTTTTTGTCTCGACGGAGGAAAACCTGTTTCAAAGGAGAAAATGGAAATTCTTCTTAAGAACATTGACCTTGAAAAAGTTGAAGTTAACTTCGAAGGATGCTCTTGTGCAACACCATCAATCATTGAATCTTTTGTTGCCGTTGCTGTGGCAAGAGGTTGCAAACCAAATGCAGTAAGAGCTTCATTTGATTTTGACCCGCTGCGCACTCTTACAAAAACAGGTAACTTCTGCTGTGGCAACTACATGGCAAACTTTCGCAGATGTATTGAACTTGCAGAAGGTTTCCCAAATGTAAAAGTTGTTGGAGTTGAAGGTTACGCTTTCAACGAAGCCGGATCTACATTGGTACAGGAACTGGCATTCGCCCTTGCAATGGGAAGCGAATACATGAACCTGCTCACAGGTCTTGGTTTTACTGCAGACGAAGCTGCTTCAAAAATGAAATTTACTCTTGCGGTAGGTTCAAACTACTTTATGGAGATTGCCAAATTCCGCGCTGCAAGAATGCTTTGGGCAAACATTGCAGATGCATACGGAGTTAAAGATGAAAATTCAAAGAAAATCTACATTCACGCTGTAACAAGCCAGTGGAATCAGACAGTTTACGATTCATATGTAAACATGCTCAGGAGCACAACCGAAGCAATGAGTGCTGCTCTTGCGGGGGTTGACTCACTGGAGGTTCTTCCTTTTGACTACCAGTACCGCGAACCGGGCGAATTCAGCAACCGTATTGCCAGAAACACACAAATTATCCTTAAGGAGGAGTCATATTTCGATAAGATTGCCGACCCTGCTGCAGGATCTTACTACATAGAGAACCTTACAGATTCTATCGCTCAGGAGAGCTGGAACCTGTTTAAGAAAGTTGAGGAGAAAGGCGGATATACAGAGGCTCTCAAGGCCGGTTTCATCCAGGCCGAAATCAAAACTGCTTCTGCAAAGAGAGATATGAACATTGCAACCAGAAGAGAGATTCTCCTGGGAACAAACCAGTATCCTAACTTTACAGAGAAGGCAGATAAGGATATCACCCTTGACATCGTAACCCGCGGTTCAAACTGGGAGAGAAGCGAAAATCCTATTGCCGAGCCAATTGAAAAATATCGCGGAGCTCAGGCTTTCGAAGCTCTCAGATTTGCTACAGAAACCAGCGGTAAAGCTCCTAAGGCATTTATGCTGACATTCGGAAACCTGGCCTTCTGTCGTGCACGCGCTCAGTTTTCAAGTAACTTCTTTGCCGTCGCAGGTATTGAGGTTATTGACAACACTCGCTTTGCAACAATCGAAGAGGGCGTTAAGGCTGCCTTTGAAGCAAATGCAGATATTGTTGTTGCCTGCTCATCTGATGAGGAGTATGCTGAATCTGTTCCTGCAATCAAATCTCTGCTTGGAGATAAAGCTATCCTTGTTGTTGCCGGCGAGCCTGCATGCAAGGAAGAGCTCATTGCAAAAGGAGTAAGCAACTTCATAAGTGTTAAGAGCAATGTTCTTGAGACTCTGAAGCAATATCAGCAACAGTTGGGAATTAAGTAGTAATAAAAAAAAGATTTGAATATGCGTCCAAAATTTTCAGATATAAAATATGCCGGAGGCGCTGCTCCCAAAGCGGGAGAGAGCGTTTGGATGACTCCGGAACAGATAGGGGTTAAAAGCGTCTATACAGCTTCTGACCTTGAGGGTCTGGAGCACCTCAACTATGCCGCAGGTATTCCGCCTTTCCTCCGCGGACCTTACAGTACAATGTATGTGATGAATCCGTGGACTATCCGCCAGTATGCAGGTTTCTCAACAGCAGAAGAGTCAAATGCCTTCTACCGCAGAAATCTTGCGGCAGGTCAGAAAGGACTTTCTGTTGCTTTTGACCTGGCCACACACCGCGGATACGATGCAGACCATCCCCGCGTAGTTGGTGACGTAGGTAAGGCAGGTGTGAGCATCTGCAGCGTAGAGGACATGAAGGTTCTCTTCGACCAGATTCCGCTCAATAAAATGTCTGTATCAATGACCATGAACGGAGCCGTTCTTCCAATTCTTGCCTTCTACATTGTAGCCGGTATGGAGCAGGGAGCTAAACTCGACGAAATGGCAGGTACTATCCAGAACGACATTCTTAAGGAGTTCATGGTTAGAAATACATACATCTACCCTCCTGAATTCTCAATGAGAATCATTGGTGACATCTTTTCGTACACCTCTAAGAACATGCCTAAATTCAACTCAATCTCTATCTCAGGCTACCATATGCAGGAAGCAGGAGCTACATGCGACATTGAGATGGCATATACTCTTGCAGATGGTCTTGAGTACCTCAGAACAGGAATCGCAGCCGGAATGGATGTAGACCAGTTTGCTCCGCGTCTCTCATTCTTCTGGGCAATCGGTATGAACCATTTCATGGAGATTGCAAAGATGCGTGCAGCGAGAATGATCTGGGCTAAACTGGTTAAACAGTTCAATCCGAAGAACCCAAAATCACTTTCACTCAGAACTCACTCGCAGACATCGGGCTGGTCCCTTACCGAGCAGGATCCTTTCAACAACGTTGCGAGAACTTGTATCGAAGCTATGGGTGCAGCTCTTGGTCACACCCAGTCGCTTCACACAAATGCACTTGACGAGGCTATCGCTCTCCCTACAGACTTCTCTGCCCGTATTGCAAGAAATACCCAGATTTATATCCAGGAAGAGACAAACATTACCAAATCACTTGACCCTTGGGCCGGCTCATACTACGTTGAAAAACTCACTGCAGAAATTGCAGAGAGAGCGTGGGGCCACATTCAGGAGGTTGAAAAACTTGGTGGTATGTCTAAGGCTATTGAAACCGGTATTCCTAAGCTCAGAATCGAAGAGGCCGCAGCCCGCAAGCAGGCAAGAATTGACTCTAAACTTGACACCATTGTAGGTATTAACAAATACAGACTTGACAAAGAAGATCCGCTCGAGATTCTCGACGTAGATAACACAAAAGTTCGCGAGTCACAGATTGCAAGACTTAAAGAGCTCCGCGCAAACCGCGACGAGGCTAAAGTTAAGGCAGCTCTCGCGGCTATAACAGAAGCAGCAGCTAACAAAACCGGAAACCTCCTGGAGCTTGCTATCGAAGCTGCAAAGGTTCGCGCAACCCTTGGCGAAATCTCTGATGCATGCGAAGCAGTAGCCGGAAGGTACAAAGCAATCATTCGTATGAATACAGGTGTTTACTCAAGCGAAGTTAAGAACGACAACGAATTCGAAAGAGCGAAAGAGCTTGTTGCTCTGTTTGCAAAGAAAGAGGGTCGTCAGCCTCGTATTATGATCGCAAAACTTGGCCAGGACGGACACGACCGCGGAGCAAAAGTAGTTGCAACAGGTTATGCCGACTGCGGTTTTGACGTAGATATGGGTCCGCTCTTCCAGACTCCTGAAGAGGCAGCTAAACAAGCTGTGGAAAATGACGTTCACATTGTGGGTGTATCTTCACTTGCAGCAGGTCACAAGACTCTGGTTCCTCAGATTGTAAGTGAACTTAAGAAACTTGGCCGCGAAGACATTATGGTAATCGTGGGTGGAGTAATTCCTGCACAGGACTATGATGCTCTTTATAAGGCAGGTGCAGTTGCAATCTTTGGCCCTGGAACATCAGTTATGGGAGCCTCTGTAAAGCTTATGGAGCTTCTGTTACAGAAATTCGAGTAAGAATTTTTACTGCAATTTTAAAAAAGAGTGTCAAGATTTTGACACTCTTTTTTTTACAATTTTGATTAGTCTAGAAAAGTTCCCTGAATGTCAGATAAAATAAAATACAAATAGCAATTGTAAGAACAATTAAATAGATAAACTGCACGAAAAATGTTCTCATAAAAATTGTTTTCCATCTCGCACCGTATAATTTGCGGCTTCCTGATACAATATAAACCGGATACAGTATAAGCAGCCACGCCTCATAGGCTGAGCTCTTGCCGGGAAAAATCAGGTTGACAGTAAGAATTATTATGAATAATATAAAAAGGAAGGAGTGCAGGTTAATTGCAAAAATAAAATGGCCAAGGAAGTACCTTTGATATTTTCTGAACATAATCCAGAGAAACGTGGCAAAGAGGGGCATAAGAATAAAGAGTGACCAGGACATTAGTGAAAAGAATCTGCTTATGTAATATTGCTTTTCAATCTTTACCTTTGTTATAATATCCTCAGCCTTCTTTACATCTTCCTGATCAATCTCTTTTCCGTTTGCAGATCCATTTATGCTTATTACATTTTCAATTCCGGGTCCTTCTTGATTCTCTGCTTCTTTAAAACTTGATTTGAATGTGATGTTCATCAGCATAAAGAAAAAGAAGCTGATAAATATATATAGTCTGAACGGTGGCATATATCTGGCCCTTTTGCCGTGAACATAATCGAGAGGAACCTGTCCCGGTTTAAAAAAGATTGCTTTAAGTGTTTTGAAAAGCCTTGTATCAAAGGCCCACATTGTACCAACGACATCAAATATCAAAACCTTGAACGGCCTGTCAAAGTCTTTCACAGACTGACCGCAGTTGTTGCAGTAGTGACCTGTAAACTCTGTTTCGCAATTCTTACAGGTCACTAAAGAAATTGTTGGCTCTCCCGGTACCGGGCTCTCATTTTTTTGTTCAGACATATATATAAGGTCTACAGATTAATAATTTCAAACATTCCGCGGTCTGCCATGGTTATGTAAGCAGTTTTTTCATCATGCGATAAAACTATGTTGGAGCAAAGCTTTCCTTTAAGCTGAATCTCCCTGAGCAGTACCCCCCTGGGAGAGAAGATGGCTATTGTGCCCTTTCCGTGTCGGGTTATGTAAAGGTTTCCGGCAGAGTCGCACCTCATTCCGTCCATTCCAAAATCGTGGAAAGTTGTGAAGAGTCGTTTGTTTTCAACTGTGCCATCTTTTTTAATATCGTATACCCAGACATTCCGCTGAATTGATTCGTTAACATAGAGAAGCCTGCCGTCCTGGCTCACCTCAACTCCGTTTGTAGTTCCAATGTTCTCCTCAAGCAGAACAGTCTCCCCTTTTGCGGTAATTAACCACAGCTTACCGGTGGACTCCTTCCAGTTTGGGTCGCTCGCATAGAGACGGCCGGTTTTATGGCATAGGGCAATATCGTTAGGCTGATTCATTGCCGGGTTGTGCGCAAAAACCGATATCTCCTTAGTTGCTGGATTTACCTTTAATATGTTGTGCTTTGTATAGTCTGCTATGTACATGAATCCCGCCTTGTCAAAGCGGATTCCGTTACCCACAGAGCCTTCCGGAAGGGTAACATACAGAGAGGCCTCCCCTGCAGGAGAGACAACACCAATTGTTCCCTGTTTGAAAATATTAACTGCATAAAGGTTTCCGGCCTTGTCAATGGCAGGCCCCTCTATACCTTTAGTAAATGTCCATTCCGGAAGCAGATCTTTTGACTGAGACTCCTGTGCCTGAACAGCAGTTGAGAGGAGTATTATGGCAAAAATCGAAATTAGCGGCCTTTTCATATCTTAAATTTTTACGAATTTAAGAATGATTTCCCTAAATGTATTTGATTCTGACTCTTTTCATCATATTGGAACCCTCCAGCAGAACTTTCAGGCGGCGGACAAGATTTCTGCGAATCTCCATCTCTACCGGAAGCGAAGGGTCGTAATGGGCTTCATTAATGCGCGTACCCATAAGTATATCAATGATATCACTATTCAGTATGTATCGAAGTATCTCCCCGGCAGATGACTCCTCCGGACGGTCGCCTTCCCGGAACTCCTGAATAAGGTCTGCAAGGTGTCCCAGGGTAAGAATTCCTTCTGTTACCAGCTGGGCTCCGTCCATGCGGGCTGTCGCAGGCAGGTTTGCCTTCACCTGCTGGCGACCGTCGCCAGAGATCTTACGGCCGAGCTCTCTGGAGAGAATCTGGGCGGTAGTTCCGCCACAGACAATCCGGTTCCCCGGAAATGAATCAAAAATGGCAGCCATCTCTGAGTCGCGCTCTTTGTCAAACGGAGGCCCGGTACAGATCAACAGCCGGCGCGGAGCACGCAGGTAGACAACTCCGCAGGTTATATCGTCCCTTGAGATAAAAAGGTCGTTGTGAAGTGCCTTCTGCATAACCACTTTTGAAAGGTCTCTTGCAGAGACATCCGGATGCTTTGTGACATAATCCTCAACAAAGGCGGCAACTCCGCTTCGCTCCCATCCCATTGGCAAAGCTGTACTTCCCAGCCCGCTCTGGGTAACTCCGTCGCTCAGGAAAATGAGTCTGTCGCCCTTAAATAGCATAAGCTGACTCTCCAGAAGGGTTCGCTCTCCCTGACGGGTTTGAAGTTTTAGCTGATTCTTCCTGGGTTCTATATGTTTGCTGCCCCTAAGAAGAATAAAGTCAGGATTATCAAACTCTACAATCCTGGCCTCGCCGCTTTTGTCAATATCTGCGATAGAGCAGGTTGCGTAACTGATTTTCTCACCTGCATCCTCGGGAAGTGTATCCAGAATTGTGCTCAGAGAGTCTACGATTGGTCTGTTCTGGAGAAGGTAGTTCATGGCCATAGATGCAGTGAGTGTACTCAGAACATTAGCCCTGATTCCGCTTCCCAGACCGTCTGAAAGAACTGCGGCAAATCGCTCGCCGCCGGAGATGCTTCTGGAGATAAAGGTATCACCACCCACAATCTGTCCATGCTTGAACTGCTGGCTGTGTGCAATCTCAATGAAAAATTGTGTATCCTCACCAAAGAACATAACTACCTCCTTTTATCCTTATCAATCACAGAGTTCAGAACGCTCTCCGTAAAAGAGGCACTCTCACCCAGGATGTATGCAATTCTCTGGACAGATTCCGCATTATGCCTGATCACCTCGCGAATTTTATCTGAGATAATCTCCTTTATCACCTGTGAGTCGTCTATGTTCTGTACAATTCCAAAGAGCATTTTGTGTGGCTGAATTGAGACAATTGAGAGGGAAAGCGATCCCCTCTCGCCCCTGATGTCAAATTCACTTGTCTCCTCTCCTGAAGAGAGTACTGCCGAGAAGTATTTATGGTAGGGAACAATTTTTCTTAAATCTGCCCCGCGGAGTCCGCCAAGCGCCTCGGCAATCATTGCAAGCTCTTCGCCGCCCATCTCAATGAACTTGTCATTTGCATCAACTACCCTCAGGTTTTCATCTGCAAGAACAACTCCGTAAGGCATTTTCTGCAGCAGGATTGAGGCTTTGTTCTGGGCTTCGCGCCTCATCTGCGAAATGCACATCTCTCTCTCTGCCTTGCCCTCAAGCAGTGCCCTGGCATACTCCCTGCAATTGTCATATCCGCAGCCTGAGCAGTTAAGTTCATCTGCCTTTGAGTGTTTTCCCATTGACTCAAGAACCGCCTTGATATCGCTTTCGCTGTATGCGCAGTTAATTTTGTATGGTAGTTTATATTTCTCGCTGGAGAGGTCTATTTTTACTTTTGGAAGTGAAATTGCCAGACCCGAACGTTTGAAGATGTCGAAATCGCGCAGGAGTCTGTTGCGTTTGGCGGCAACGCCGCCACCTTTTCTTGTTGCAGGCCCTTTAATGCAACCACCCTCGCAGGCCATCAACTCTATGAAAAGTCTGCTGCCGGGATTCCATTTTCCAATTTCGCCACAAATTTCCATAACAGATTTCATTCCCGAAAAACTCATGAATCCTGAGTCTACAGGCTTTATCTCTTTGCACATTGTGCTTATCATTCCGCTGTCCACAGGAAATAGGCCTGCCCTGTCTGAGGCTCCAATCAGAAATCCGGCCGGGAGAGTAATTCTCTCCATATCCTCGAAGCAAACGCCCTGAGTATCCATCAGACTCCTGTACTCCTCAAAAGTTAAAGTAGCATCAATTTCGTCTCCGTAGATATCGCTCTCCTGCTTCTTTGCTATGCAGGGGCCAATAAATACAAGACGGGAGTTCGAGTATCCTGCTGCTCTGAGCATTCTTGCATGAGCTATCATTGGAGAGACAAAGGGAGCAAGGTTTTTCTCCAGTTCGGGATAGTAAATTTTAATGTAGTCAACAACGGAGGGGCAGCAGGTTGCCAGCACCACATCTGTTTTGCTGCTTTCGAGATAATCTGATGTTGCCTTTGCAACTACATCGGCACCAAGAGCTGTCTCTGAAACACCCCTGAATCCCAGGGCATGGAAAGTTTTTATAAATGACTCAAAGGGTACTTCGTCAAAATCGGAGACAAAAGAGGGAGCCAGACACGCAATAACATCATATCCCTGGTCAAGCCAGTCGCGGACAGTGTCTGACTCCTCTCTGTATTTTTTTGCTCCGGCAGGGCAGGCGTTTATGCATTGCCCGCAGTGGATACAGGTCCCGCTTATCACCGAGGCGCTAAATGCCTCAACCTTAATTGACTTTACCGGACATACCTTTATGCATTTATAGCAATCCTGACAATTGGTCTTTTCGGTGTAAATGACGAGTCCCCTTTCCATATCCCTGTATTTTTATAAAAATCCCTTTTTCTCAAGTGCTCCCAGCTGCCTGGCTGCTGCCTTGGGGCTTGTAATTACGCTGCAACCATTTACACATCCTCCTTCACACATCATAACCTCTATTAGAGTCGAATCTGATTGCTTTGCAGCCACTACAGACTTAAGGAATTTTACGGCATCCTTGTCCAGGCCGTTTATTACCTCAGCGGTTAACTTATCGCTGTGCTCAGTATACTGTGCAACAGATGCAGCAACCCCGCCTGTTCTGGCATAAAGCCTTCCGCTCTTCTCAATTGAGTTATCCGGAATGACTGGCTCGCAAGATGCAATATCTATTCCAAGAGCCTTGATCATAGCATCGAGTTCCTCAAATGTTATGACATAATCTGTGTTTTTGTCGTAATATCCCTCAACCCTCTTTGCCATGCAGGGGCTTACAAACACAGTAATTGCATCAGGATCTTCCTGCTTGACAAGTTCTGCTGTATATGAAGCAGGAGTTCTTGTGTGCGAAATGTAGGGAACCATCTCCGGCATCTTCTTTTCTGCCCACGCCTTGTATGAGGGGCAACAAGAGGTCGTCATGAATGGCTCACCCTTTTCAAGCACTCTCTCCTCCCACTCTTTTGCCTCATTCCGGGATGTGATATTTGCACCGGAAGCAACCTCGGATATTTTATCAAACCCGACTGCCTTTACCGCTCCAAGAATCTTTGAGAATGGCTCCTGATACTGACCTGCAAGTGCTGGTGCAACCATTGCAACCACCTTTTTGGAAGGATCGAGCAGGTGTGCAATAATCTGAACCAGATAGGTCTTCTCCATTATGGCACTGTACGGGCAGGCCTCTTTGCATTTTCCGCAGAAGACACATTTTGACCAGTCAATAACCTCAGTCCCCAGCTCATTTTTTGAAATTGCCCCAACAGGGCATGATTCCTCGCACGGAACCGGTGTATAGACAATTGCGTGAAACGGACAGGCTGCCATGCATCTTCCGCAGTTTACACACATCTCCGGATGAATCTCTGCGCGCTTTCTTATTGTTATTGCCCCCTTGTTGCACGAATAGGTGCAGGGGTGACCAACGCAGCCGCGGCAAATATTGGTTACGGTGTAGTTCTGTTTTACGCACGAACTGCAGGCCTCATCTACAACCGTGAGCATCACATCTGTGAACTTCTCGCGGCTCATAGACATCTGTGCATATTCGCTCAACCTTGTCAGCTCATCTGTTTCGTCACTTACATTGAATCCGAGAATGGTCATGAGCCTGTATTTGATAACAGCTCTGTCTTTGTGAATGCAGCATCTGCTGAGTGCTGCCGACCTCGGTCGCATTTCCAGGGGAATCCTGTCAATCTCCTCTCTTAATAATCCTTTAAAACTCAGCTCGCATACTCTCTGTAGGAGCTCCCTTCTTATCTCCGTCGCCTGATGGTACATATCATTAAGTTTTCGGGGGCAAATGTAGATATTAGAAGTTATAAATTGTAATATTTTTCTAACAATTTGTAATCATCAATAAATCCGCAAAATAGAGGGCTCCGGAAAAAATAAATTTGGAGCGAATGGCAAGAATCAATAGATTTGCAACTCGCAATAGTGATGAACAGAGAGAACCTCATACAAATTCACCCGGACAGCAATTCTTTTGCTGCCATCTCTCTCATGTTTTCATCAATGTCAATGATGATGATGCGAATGCATCGCAAGATGCTGGCATAACTTAGGGTCTTACGCAGATCCATTGGGCAGGTCCCATAAAATCCCTTCAGAAATTTCGTAATAAATCATCATCAAATTCATTTATCATGAGTGCAAAACACTTTGACACCCTTCTGGTGCATGCAGGCCGTATAAAATCAGGTTCAAACGGGCCATGTGCCACACCAATATTTCAGACTTCATCATTTCTTTTTGACGATTCAGACCACGCTGCTAAACTATTTGAACTTAAGGCACCCGGTCACATCTATACAAGACTCTCCAACCCAACCACAGATGTTCTCGAACAGAGAATTGCCGCACTTGAAGGAGGTACTGCTGCAGTAGCAGTATCATCCGGGCAGGCATCGCAGTTTCTGGCAATCCAGAACTTAGCCGGCAGCGGGGATAATATCGTAAGCTCCTCCTCCCTCTACGGCGGCTCATACAATCAGTTCAAAATCAGCTTTGCAAAACTTGGAATCGATTTCCGCTTTGCGCAAAAGGGGGATATTAAGAACTTCGAAAGGCTGATTGACTCCCGTACTAAAGCCATCTTCATTGAGACTATAGGAAATTCAGATTTTTACATCCCGGACTTTGAAAAGTTTGGGGAACTTGCAGTAAAACATGGCATCCCGCTTATTGTAGACAATACATTTGGAGGAGCCGGGTACCTATTCAGGCCTCGCGATTGGGGGGCAAATGTAATTACCCATGCCGCCACAAAATGGATTGGAGGACATGGTACCTCTATAGGCGGTATAGTTGTGGACTGCGGAAACTTCGACTGGAGTAACGGAAAATTCCCGGGATTCACTGAGCCATCTGACTCATATCACGGGCTGAGTTTCTGGGAGACATTCGGACCTGCATGCGAAGCAGGTAACATAGCATTTGCCGTAAAGGCAAGGGCAGAAGGGCTTCGCGACTGGGGCTGCTCTCTATCACCATTCAATGCTTTTCTGATTCTTCAGGGAAGCGAGACACTTTCGCTCAGGCTTGAGAAAATCCTTTCAAATACACAGCAGCTGGCAGAATGGCTGGAGGCACATCCAAAGGTTGAGAGGGTGAACTATCCGGGGTTAAAGAGCAATCCAAACCATGAAAACGGAAAAAGATACCTCAGAAACGGATTTGGGGGAGTGCTCTCATTTGATATCAAAGGTGACAGGGAGCAGGCATCTCAGTTTGTGAACTCTCTTGAACTGCTGAGCCATCTGGTAAATGTGGGCGACAACAAAACCCTCATCAACCACTTTGCCTCTACAACACATGCACAGCTTGGAGCAGATGCGCTTAGGGCTGCCGGAATTGGGCCCAACACTTTGAGAGTATCTGTTGGTATTGAACATATATCAGACATTCAGAAGGATATTGAACAGGCATTCAGGAGGGCCGGTCTATGATCAGAGGCTCTTTCAAATACAACAGCGAATTTCTCTTTGAGAGCGGCGAAAAGCTTGCCGGGCTGGAGATAGTCTATCACCATACAGGAGATTACTCTCCTGACAAAAAGGTAATCTGGATTTGCCATGCTCTTACTGCAAATTCAAACCCTGAGGAGTGGTGGGATGGACTTGTTGGTCCCGGAAAGCTGTTTGATACCCGTGAATACTACATCATTTGTGCAAATATGATTGGGTCGTGCTACGGGAGCAGCGGTCCGGCAACTGCCGGACCAGCCGGGGCACCTTACATGCTCTCATTTCCTCAGGTAACTGTGAGAGATATCGTAAATGCACACAATCTGCTGAGGCAGGAACTGGGAATTGAGCAGATTGACCTGGTTGCCGGAGGTTCAATAGGAGGCTTTCAGGCACTGGAGTGGAGCATAATGTTTCCTGATATTGTAAAGAATCTGCTGGTGATTGCCTGCAATGCACGGGTATCTCCCTGGGGAACGGCCTTCAACGAATCTCAGAGAATGGCACTCTTTGCAGACAGCACATTTGAAGAGCAAAAAAGTATCCGGGGGGGTGAAGCGGGATTAAGGGCAGCGAGATCTGTTGCCCTGATATCCTACCGTTCCTTTGAGGGATATGGTATTACACAACAGGAAGAGAGTGAAGATACGCTCTTTGCTGCGAAGGCGGGAAGTTATCAGCAGTATCAGGGAAAGAAACTCTCAGACAGGTTTGATGCTTATTCATACTATACACTCACCCGCTCTGTTGACAGTCATAACTGCGGCAGAGGAAGAGACGGGGTTGAAGAGGCCCTTGGCAGAATAAGGGCAAACACGGTTGTTGTTGGAATTGACAGCGACAATCTTTTTCCTCCTGAGGAGCAGAAATTTCTCCACAGGAACATTAAAAATTCTAAATTCGAACTTCTTGAATCTAAGTGGGGTCACGATGGCTTTTTGCTGGAGTGGGAACAGACCGCAGAGATTGTGAAGCGACACATAAACTTCATTAACTAACTATGCAAGTATTGAAATTTGGCGGCAGCTCTGTAGCTAACGCCGCAAACATATCAAAAGTGGCTGCTATAACGGCAGATGCAGTTAAAAGGGACCGGAGTGTTCTGGTGTTATCGGCAATTGGCGGCTGCACGGACGGCCTCATTGAGGCCGGCCGCGCAGCCGCCTCACAGGACCCCCGCTATCTTACTATCATTGACAATCTTGAATCCCGTCACATCGAAATTATTGATGAACTCATTCCTATCGATTATCGCCCTGCAATAGAGTTAAAGGTAAAGAACCTCTTTAACCAGCTCAGGGATGTGTGCAAGGGCGTATACTCTCTCAGGGAGCTGAGCCCATACTCGCTTGACCTCATTATGAGCTTTGGGGAGCTTCTATCCACCAGAATAGCAAGCGTAAAGTTCACCTCAATGGGAATAAGCAACCACTGGACAGATGCCCGCGAAATCATCAGAACTGTGAGGCATGGTGATGTAAATACAGCAGATATCAGCAAAACCTATTCAAATATCCGCAAACTGCTCAGCAGCGAGAAGTCCAGGCTTCATATTATTCCCGGATTTATCTCGTCCGATGCTCAGAAGAGGACTACCACTCTGGGCAGGGGCGGCTCAGATTATACCGCATCACTTATTGCAGCAGCTGCAGGTGCAAGAGTTCTGCAAATCTGGAGTGATGTAGACGGAATGATGACTGCAGACCCGCGTATTGTTCCCGATGCAAAATGCATCAGGCATATCTCATACAAAGAGGCTCAGGAGCTGTCACACTTTGGCGCGAAGGTAATTTACCCGCCAACAATTCAGCCAGCAATAGAGAGCGGAATTCCTATAGAGGTAAAGAATACATTTTCTCCCGATGTTGAGGGAACATACATTGAATCCTCTCCACCCGAGACCAGGGGTAAAATCCGGGGAATATCCGGAAGCAGCAACATTGCCCTTCTCTCAATGGAGGGGAGCGGAATGGTGGGAATCCCGGGCTACTCATCAAGACTCTTTGGAGCCCTTGCATCGGCCGGAATCAATATCATTCTCATAACCCAGGCCTCTTCTGTTCACACAATGTGCGTGGCTATTGCCGAATCTGATGCAGACAAGGCAAAGGAGGCTGCAGACAGTGCGTTTGCCTACGAGATTAGTCTGGCAAAGGTTAACCCGCTAACTGTGGAGAGAGGTTTTTCAATTATCTCTCTGGTTGGCGACGACATGAAGAACCAGTCCGGCACAGGCGGAAAAATGTTCAACGCTTTGGGTAGCGAGGGAATAAATATCCGTGCAATTGCCCAGGGCTCGAGCGAAAAAAATATCTCTGTTGTGGTTGCAAGTGAAGATCTTCAGGAGGCTATGCGCGTTGTCCATAAAGAGTTCTTTGGAGAGCGCAGGGAGAGAATTAACCTCTTTATTGCCGGCTACGGAAATGTGGCAAAAGAGCTAATCAAGATTATCTCAAAAAGAGACGATATTGCAATTGCTGGTATATCCAACAGCCGCAAAATGGCCATCTCAAAGGGAGGAATCTGCCCGGATAAAATTTCAGATGCTCTTGAGGCGGGCGAAGAGGCAGATATTGCAAAATTCCTTTCTAAGGCAACTGAGCTTAGCTTAAGCAACAGCATTTTTGCAGATTGCACTGCCGACAGGATTGTCGCCTCCTCATATTCTGAATTTGCCCTCAACGGTTTTTCAGTTGTCACATGCAACAAAATTGCGCTGAGTGCTCCGCTTGAGAGCTGGAGCAGAATGAGGGAGGCATTTGCCTCTTCGGGAAGGCGGATTCTCTACGAAACAACAGTTGGAGCAGCATTGCCTGTAATTGGAACCATCCGCCAGATGGTGCAGTCAGGAGATAAAATTGAGAAAATTGAGGCAATTCTGTCAGGAACACTCAATTATCTTCTAAGCACATACAACGGCAGCGAAAGTCTTGCCTCACTTATTAAAAAGGCAAAAAAGCTTGGCTACACAGAACCGGACCCGCGCCTGGATCTTTCCGGCACAGATGTGGCCCGCAAGGCACTTATTCTTAGCCGTGAAATTGGAATTATCCGCGAGCCGCAGGATGTTGACGTTTTACCGCTTGTTCCAAAGACAATCCTTGACCAGAGTGCCGACCTCTTCTACGACAGAGTTGAGCAGTGGGAGGAGAAGTTTGCAAAGCTGTATAAAGATGCCTCAGCAAAAGGAGAAAAGCTGAGATATGTTGCCACAATCTCTGCCGGCGAATGCAAGGCAGGAATTGAGTCACTTCCTGCAGACCACCCTCTTGCAAGAACCGAAGGGACAAATAATACAATCATAATCACAAGCAGCGACTACCCTTCGCCAATTGTAATCTCAGGAGCGGGAGCAGGTGCCAGACAGACTGCAACCGGAGTGTTCAACGACATACTTATTGCCGGTTTATGAAAGTAGCAGTTATTGGCGCAACAGGTCTCGTAGGAAGAAAGATGATTGAAGTGCTGTCAGAGCGCAGCTTCCCACTCGACACCCTGATACCTGTGGCCTCGGAGAGGTCGGCAGGACTTGAGATTACAGTTAAATTACCTTCAATTTCCGGCACAGCAGATCTTACACTTAAAGTTATAACACTGCAGGAGGCCCTGGAACTTAAACCCGATATTGCACTCTTCTCAGCGGGAGCTGCAATTTCGCACGAATGGGCACCACGCTTTGCAGCCGCCGGCTGCCGGGTTATTGACAACTCCTCATACTGGAGAATGGATCCCACGATTAAGCTCATTGTCCCTGAAGTAAACGGCAATGAACTTACACCCTCAGACATGATTATTGCAAATCCAAACTGCTCCACAATTCAGATGGTGGTTGCACTGGCCCGTTTGCACGAAAAACTGGGAATAAAACGGATAGTCGTCTCAACATACCAATCCGTTACCGGCAGCGGCCAGAAGGGAATTGCACAGCTTGAGAGAGAGCGGAAGTCCGATGCCGTTGAGGGAATCAGCCCTGCCTATCACCACCCAATTGATAAAAATCTGATTCCGCATATAGACTCCTTTACAGAAAACGGCTACACAAAGGAGGAGATGAAGATGGTAAATGAGACGCGCAAAATCTTTGGCGACCCCTCAATTGCAGTAACAGCAACAACTGTGCGAGTACCTGTTGAGGGCGGACACTCGGAATCTGTTAATGTGACCTTTGAGAAAGGTTTTGAGATGGAGCAGATCTTTGAAATCCTCAGGGAGACTCCGGGAGTGGTGCTGCAGGACGACCCTCAGCACAACCTTTACCCAATGCCCCTCTATGCATATGGCCGTGACGAAGTCTTTGTTGGCAGGGTCCGCAGGGATTTCTCTGCAGAGAACTCAATAAACCTGTGGATAGTGGCCGACAACCTCAGAAGAGGCGCTGCGACAAATGCGGTTATGGTGGCGGAGGAGCTGCTGCGGCTCAGATTTACCCCACCGTTATAACCTCATCCACAACCACCTCTTGTCTGAGGTTTGCTCGGATAAAGTTTTGTCTGTCTGGGGTGTTTTTGCCCATGTAGAACTCTAGAAGTTCTGGAATGTTGTCGTCGTTGCCAAGGCGGACTCTGTCAAGGCGGATGCTTTCGCCAATGAAGTTTTTGAACTCATCCGGTGAAATCTCTCCCAGACCTTTGAATCGGGTAATCTCAGGATTAACACCCAGTTTCTTTATGGCCTTTTCGCGCTCTTCGTCTGAGTAACAGTAGATGGTCTCTTTTTTGTTTCTTACCCTAAAGAGAGGTGTTTGCAAAATGTAGAGGTGTCCCTGTCTTACCAGATCGGGGAAGAACTGGAGGAAGAATGCCAGCAGAAGCATACGGATGTGCATACCGTCAACGTCGGCATCGGTAGCCATAACTATGTAGTTGTAACGGAGGTTTTCGAGGTCCTCCTCAATGTTGAGTGCAGCCTGAAGAAGGTTGAACTCCTCATTTTCATAAACAATTTTCTTGGTGAGGCCGTATGAGTTCTGAGGCTTTCCGCGCAGCGAAAATACCGCCTGAGTCATAACATCGCGGCTCTTTGTGATTGAGCCGGATGCCGAGTCGCCCTCTGTTATGAAGAGTGTGCTTTCGAGAGCACGCTCGTGTTTATCTGTATAGTGAATTCGGCAGTCGCGAAGCTTCTTGTTGTGAAGGTTTGCCTTCTTTGCCCTTTCACGGGCCAGCTTCTGAATGCCGGAAATTGCCTTGCGCTCTTTTTCAGATTCGAGAATTTTCCTGAGAATTGCATCTGCAGTCTCCGGATGTCTGTGCAGGAAGTTATCCAGCTTCTCCTTGAGGAAGTCGCCAATAAAGTTCCTTACACTCATTCCGCCAGGGGCAATCTCCTTAGAGCCAAGCTTAGTCTTGGTTTGCGACTCAAATACAGGTTCCTGTACTTTTATTGAAACAGCAGCAATCATTCCCTGACGAATATCGCTCGGGTCAAAATCGCGTTTGTAAAACTCCTTGATTGTCTTTGCAACTGCCTCGCGGAATGCGGCCAAGTGTGTTCCTCCCTGAGTTGTAAACTGGCCGTTTACAAATGAGGAGATCCCCTCGCCGTAGTCGTTCCCGTGAGTAATTGCTATCTCAATATCTTCGCCCTTTAAATGTATAGGCGGATAGTTTGGCTCTTTTGTGAGTGACTCATTGAGCAGGTCCAGCAGACCATTTTTTGAGACAAACTCCTTGCCATCAAGCTTAATTACCAGCCCGCTGTTCAGGTAAGAGTAGTTGCGGAGCATGGTCTCTATGAACTCCCTGTTGAACTCATAATGTCCAAAAAGTTCCGGGTCTGCAGTAAAAGTAACCAGAGTACCATTCTTCTCATTCGACAGCATTCTCTCCTGTCCGGTAATTACACCATTGCAAAACTTTGCCATCTGGCTTTCACCGTCCCTGAAAGACTGTATAATGAACTCAGTTGAAAGTGCATTTACCGCCTTTATACCAACACCATTAAGACCCACGGACTTTTTAAAAGCCTTATTGTCGTATTTTGCTCCGGTGTTCATTTTGCTGGCAGCAATTATAAGAGAATCGAGCGGAATACCCCGTCCGTAGTCTCTTACAGTCACAGTTTTGTCGCTGATAGTAATGATTATTTGCTTGCCGTAACCCATGGCATACTCGTCAACCGAGTTGTCCATCACCTCTTTGAGAAGCACATAGATTCCGTCATCCGGTGAAGAGCCGTCCCCAAGTTTCCCAATGTACATTCCGGGTCTGCGGCGTATATGTTCGTTCCACTCCAGCGTCTTGATGTCGTTCTCAGTATATGTGCTCATTGTTACAGGTCAGTTTGAT
>PHDP01000032.1 GCA_002842655.1 Bacteroidetes bacterium HGW-Bacteroidetes-14 | reverse complement strand
TGCAGTCCCAAAAGGAACTCAAACGGTGTGGTAGTTCAGCTGGTTAGAATACCTGCCTGTCACGCAGGGGGTCGCGGGTTCGAGTCCCGTCCATACCGCTGGTAGCCTAAGACAATAGGCGACAGAAGTAAGACAAACCCTTCAAATTCAGTGAATTTGGAGGGTTTTTTGCGTTTAAACTGTCTGGGTCGAAAGACAAAAATAAGCCAAGAAACGCCAAATTCGTAGATTCAAAGTGTACCCCTTTTTATTTTTTGCCTTGGGGGTACGGCATTTCAAATACAAGGGGGTACAGTTTGTCCAAAATTGGCAGTCTGTTGTCGTGAATTGGCACTGCATATAGAACTCAAATTTAATCAGTTACAAGTAATTTTGTTTCATTAAAATTTGAGTTTATGAAATCTACATTCCGAATTCTTTTCTACCTGAAAAGAGACAAACAGAAAGCAGACGGCACAGTTCCAATTTGGTGTCGCATTACGGTTGACGGACAAGCAACCCGTTTCAATACCAAGTCAGACATTCATCCCGATTCTTGGGATTCTAAAGCCGCAAAAGCAAGCGGAAAGACAAAAGAGGCAATGGCAATCAATTCTCTTTTGGACACAATCAAAGCAAGTATCTATAAAGTTTACTACGACTTACAGACACGTGAGAACGATGTTAATGCCGAACGTGTGAAAAACATTTTTCTTGGTATTGAAGTCAAACAACAGACCATATTAGAACTATTCAAGCGTCATAACGAAGACGTAGAAAAGTTAGTTGGTATCAGTCGGTCAAAAGGAACACTTCAAAAGTATGAGATTGCCCGTAAACACCTTACCCGATTTATCCAAGAGAAATACAGTGTATCGGACATTTCGCTGAAAGAAATCAATCACATGTTCTTATGTGACTTTGAGATATTCTTGATGACTTCGTGCAACTGCGGCCCGAATACAACAGCTAAATTCATGCAGCGATTTCGCACCATTATTATATCTGCAAAAAATAATGGATGGATTCACATAGACCCATTCGCCAACTATAAAATAAGGTTTCAGAAAGTTGACAAGGGCTACTTGACGCATGAACAAATCGAAACTATCATGCAAAAAGAGTTTACCACTAAACGCTTGGAACAGGTCAGGGATATTTTTGTGTTCAGTTGTTGGACTGGACTTGCCTACATTGATGTTAAGAACTTACGGGAAACCAATATTCGGACTTCTTTCGATGGCAACCTATGGATAATGGGAAAGCGAGAAAAAACGGGCGTAAACTTCAATGTTCCCCTACTGGATATTCCAAAACAGATTATAGAAAAATACGAAGGCAAGTTACCGAACAAAATGGTGCTTCCTGTTCCGAGCAATCAAAAAATGAATGAATATCTCAAAGAAATCGGCGGATTGTGCGGTATTGAGAAAGAGTTAACATTTCATTTAGCACGCCATTCATTTGCTACTCTGACACTTAGCAAGGGTGTATCCATTGAAAGCGTGAGTAAGATGTTGGGACATACCAACATCAAAACAACTCAAATTTATGCCAAAATTACGGATACTAAAGTCAGTAATGATATGGCTTCTTTTGCAGAAAAGTTGGAAAGTACAAAAACAAAATCCAAATCGAAGTTAGACAGCCTGTTTGAATGCCTTTCTTTGAATGAAAAAATGCACCTGTTCAACCTTCCTACCACCCTATCTTCCGATAATGAACGAGAAAAACGCATGTCCTTGATTTGGCAGAGCCTTTCAGAAGAAGAAAAGACTTCTCTTTGGGAAAAGGCGTTTGAAGACAATGAAATGACTGTTTTCAAACCCAAAGCGTTCATCCATAAATTAGTCGTTAATAAATAAAATCATAAAGTCATGGAATTACAAGCAATCAAAAACAAAATTATCACCATTCAGGGACAACAAGTCATCCTCGATAGTGATGTCGCCGAACTGTACGGTGTGGAAACAAAGCGTATCAATGAGGCGGTAAAAAATAACCCTGATAAATTCCCCGAAGGGTACATTCTGTATTTGTCTATGGATGAAGCCATTTCTTCAAGGTCGAAAATTTCGACCTTGAAGAATACGAAGCGTGGTGACAACTTGAAGTACCCACCCAAAGCGTTCAGTGAACGCGGTTTGTATATGTTGGCGACCATCCTAAAATCGCCTGTGGCAACCGAAACAACGATTGCCATTGTTGAAACATTCGCCAAAGTGCGGGAACTATCCCGAAACATTACCGAACTTCAACAGCAAACGGATAAAGAGCAACAAAAAACGATGCTGCAAAAAAGCGGTGAAATCATGTCGGATATTATATGTAGCGATTTTGAAACAACCGATACGGAAACTACGCTCGAACTCAACCTTTTTGTGTTGGGCGTAAAGCATACCATTAAAAGAAAGCCTAAAAAATAATGAGGCATTCGCAAAACATCGCTATCTTTGCAATAGTAATTAGAATTATAACGGTTTGAGTACCGTTGATATATAACATAACGTTCGCTGAACGTCTCACCACGAAAACTGGCACTTTTCAAACAGACGAGACAACAGTTGCAATGTTCATGCTATACGAAAGTATGGCGTGGGCTTGCCTGTTTCGTCTGTGGGTATGCCAGTACCTCGTGGTGGAATAGTGTGAGTTCCACGCTTTTTCTTGGGATATTGGCGAACATCCGTAGATTGTAAAACGTTTATATCTAAAGTCATGAAAAAAGTAAAATTGTTTATTATTGCGTCCATCGACGGTTACATCGCCTGCCCGTGGGATGATGATATGGAATGGTTCGCCGAGTTTCCCAATCCATCAAAGAACGATTACGGGTATAAGGATTTTTTTGCTTCTGCCGATACTGTTATTATGGATGAACTCGTGTATAACGGAATCATGTGCTTAGATGTAATCTGGCCATATAAGGATAAGGAAACTATTGTTGTTTCCAGTTTTGCGCGTGAATCTAAAGAAAATATCCGTTTTACTACCGATGATGCCGCAGCAACTATTACCCAACTCAAACAGCAAGGCGGAAAAGATATTTGGCTGATGGGTGGTGACGTAATCGCATCGCTGTTCGATTTAGTGGATGAAATGCAACTGGTGTACATTCCCGTGATTCATGGTAACAACAAACCACTGCTACCCGAAAAATTGAAACCATCGCAATGGTTATTGACCGAAAATAAAGCGTATGATAACGGTGTAATACGGTTGACATACGAACGAAAATAAAATGGAAAAGGTCAGACGGTAAATCTGACCTTTTCCATTAAAAAAGCGGTCTGTTACGACCGCCTAAAAACGAAACCTTCTTCGTACCAGTAATCGCCGATAAATAAATCGCGGGCGAATTTTTCGTAGTCGAAATACGTTTTTGCAAATTCCGGTAAATCGTAGCATTCATCAACGATTTGCATTGCGTAATCTTCTTCGCTGTCATATTGACCTTGATAATCATCTTCAAACGATGAAATCAAATCGGCAATATCTTCGGAAGCGATATCGCTGCTTGAATTATTGAGCCAAACCGTAAACGCTTCTTGTTGCGTTTCGTTAAGGTTGCCAACGGCTTCGATAACTGCGAAAATATTTGGTGAAAGCCAACTTTCGTTGATAAGACTTTCTGGAATATTTTCATAATCTTGGAACATCAGTTCCGGGTCTTCTTCGTCGGCATGAAGTTCTCTACATGCTTTGTAAAATTCTTCACTGTCGGAATAATCCGATAAATCCATCCACTTTCCGAAGATTGAACCTTCGTTGTACTTGGCATAAGTGCCAACATAAATCCGTGCTTCCGATAAATTTTCCATGACTTCAATTTTTAAAGATTTCCAACCTTGCGGTCGTTTTGTTTTCATGGGCAACTCTCGGTGTAGGCTTTAGGGCTGTCAAGTTTTGCGCAAAAATTACGCTCGCCCAACAGGGAAAGAGGAAGAATATTTGCAGCAACCGCAGGCTCGAACTTTACTGCCCGTTTAGAAGCCGTAAACACCTTTGCCCAGTGAATACAAATGACCCATTGCAGGTTGGATTTAATTGAGAAAAGTTATGGAATCGGAAGTGTCTTTATGTATATATGCCTTGAATGAATGGTTTTCTTTGGGATTGGATTTTACGATTCCGACACATTGATTTTTGCATTAGTAAGACAACCTCTGCCAAATCGAAGCCAACCCCTACCACAAGCTATCAACCCCTTTACCATCAACGTTCATCCACGTACTTTTGAACTGCATTAATAGTGATGCAGAACAAATAAATCAAAAGTATTATGGACGAAAAAGTAAAAGACCAGGATGTTCTGTTGGTCGCAGAAAAAGGAAGTACCGAACTGAAAGCGGTAAAAGGCATGGAAAAAGGCGAATTGCAAACAACGCACCTTGACCCACGGGAAAACAACAGTTTCCTGAAAATTGACAAAAACGGCAACGCACTGGAAAATTTTATGTCGAACTTCATGCGTCAGGCCAAAGACCCTACGCATTTCCAGTTTTTTAAAGTCCCATTGGACTACATTGCCAAAGCAATTACTTTTATTGAAGATGGCCTGAAAAATCCGAAAGACCCCGATAATGCCAATAATTTAGAGCAGTATCGGGTCAAGCCCGAAGACTTTACTAAAAAACAATCGCATGCTATCGACGAAAGCCGTATCGACTGGAAACAGTTGGAACGATTGGGCGTTACGCGTGAATCGCTCGAAAAGAGCAACAGTTTGGATGCGATGCTGAACTTTCAAAAGTCGCCGGGGCTGATTCCCATCGTCGCCAAATTCGATGATGTTACGCTTCGCACCGATGCGCGGTTGTCGTTTCGCGAAACGCCCGAAGGGAACCTGACGGTTGCCATCCACGCCCTGCGCAAAGATCCCGAACTGGAACGCCCCTACTTCGGGATGAAGTTTTCGGACGAAGACAAGAAAAACCTGCTTTCTACGGGCAACCTCGGACGAGTGGCCGACGTGCAATTCAAGCAAGGCGAAAATACGCCTGTGTTCCTGTCGCTCGATAAGTTGACCAACGAATTGGTTGCCGTTCGTGCCGATAAAATCAAAATTCCTGAAACCATCAAAGGCGTTACGCTCGATGACAAACAGAAACAAGCCCTGTCCGAAGGTAAGTCTGTTTTGGTGGAAGGTATGACCGCCAAAAACGGCAAAGAATTTTCCGCACACATTCAGGTCAATGCCGATAAAAAGGGAATCGAATTTCAATTCGACAACAACGGGAAAAAGCAGGAACAGACTCAGAACCAACAGCAATCCGCATCAGGGGAATTGCGTATTCCGTCAAAGTTCGGCGGTGTGGAACTCACCCAAAAGCAGCAAAGCGACCTGAAAGCCGATAAAACGATTTACGTGTCGGGCATGGTAGATAAGCAGGGGCAGGAATACAACGCCTATGTGAAAGTCAACCACGAAGCGGGTAAACTGGATTTTTTCAAATGGAATCCTGATAAGGCAAAGGAAATCAAGCCCGACGAAGCAAGCAAAACGCAGGTGGCGGTCAATTCCGAAGGAAAAACCAACGAAGCCACCAAGAAAGTGGATGAACCACTGAAAAAGGGACAAACGCAACCTACCGAGAAACAGGAAGCCAAACAGGAAAAGAAAGAAGAAAAAAAGCAGGCAGCGGACAAACCCAAGAAATCGCAAGGTCGTAAAATGTAATACCCACCACTAAAATCCAAAGTTATATGATAGCAATAATAGCAGAAAAGCCGTCGGTAGCGCGAGAAATCGCCGCTATCGTTGGTGCAAACAGTAAAGACGAAGGCTTTATGTCCGGCAACGGGTATAAGGTTACGTGGGCATTCGGACACCTCATAACCCTTGCCATGCCCGAAGAATACGGCTTTGCGGGATTCAACCGCGAACATTTGCCGATTATTCCCGAAACGTTCAAACTCATTCCCCGTCAGGTGAAAGCCGAAAAGGGTTACAAGCCCGATGCAGGCGCATTGAAGCAATTGAAAATCATTAAACAAGTGTTTGATAGTTGCGACCGTATCATCGTAGCAACGGATGCAGGACGTGAAGGTGAACTCATATTCAGGTATATTTATCATCACCTGAATTGCTCAAAACCGTTTCAGCGTTTGTGGATAAGCAGTTTGACGGACAAAGCCATTAAGGAAGGTTTGCAAAACCTGAAAGCGGGCAGCGATTACGACAACTTGTACCAATCCGCAAAAGCCCGCAGCGAGTCCGATTGGCTCGTAGGAATCAATGCCAGTCAGGCGTTGAGTGTTGCCGCAGGTCGTGGTGTGTTCTCGTTGGGACGGGTGCAAACGCCTACACTCGCCATGATTTGCAAGCGGTATATGGAAAACAAACACTTTGTTCCCGTTCCGTTTTGGCAGGTAAAAGTTCAAACTGAAAAATCGAGTGTTCCGTTTGCCGCCGTCAGCAAGGAAAAGTACGAGCAAAAGGAATTGGCGCAAACCATTTTGCAGCAATTACAAGAAAGTAAATCCGTAAAAGTCCAATCCGTTGAAAAGAAGGAAGTCAATCAGGAACCGCCCCTGCTTTACGACCTGACTACACTTCAAAAAGAAGCCAATAGCAAGCACGGATTTTCGGCGGATAAAACGCTGTCCATTGCTCAAAAACTCTACGAAGCAAAGTTGACAACTTATCCAAGAACGGGCAGCCGTTATATTTCCGCCGACGTTTTCGACGAAATTCCGCAGTTGATTGACATACTCAAAAAGCATCCTCGTTTTGGCGATTATGCCAAAACAATGGATAATGCCGTCCTGAATATCCGCTGTGTGGATGACAAAAAGGTAACCGACCACCACGCGCTGCTTATCACCGAAAACAATCCGAAAGAATTGTCGGGTGATGACAAAACCATTTACGAAATGGTGGCAGGACGGATGTTGGAAGCCTTTTCAAAGAAGTGTATCAAAGATGCAACAACCATCATACTGACCTGTGGCGATGCCATTTTTGAAACCAAAGGCTCTATTGTCAAGCAAGCGGGTTGGCGAAACGTATTCAATGAAACAGAGGAAAGCAATGAAGACGAAACTGGCAATTTGCCGAACGTTCAGGAAGGCGAACAATTACCCGTCGTCCATTCCGAAGTCATGGAAAAGCAAACCAAGCCCATGCCCTTGCATACGGAAGCCTCGCTGCTGTCAGCAATGGAATCGGCGGGCAAGGAAGTGGAAAATGAGGAAGAACGGGCAGCAATGAAGGAATCGGGTATTGGTACGCCCGCCACCCGTGCCGCCATCATCGAAACGCTGTTTTCACGCGATTATATTCGCAGGGAAAAGAAATCGTTGGTTCCAACCGAAAAGGGATTGTCAGTGTACGAAATCGTGAAAGACAAACGCATTGCGGATGTTTCGATGACAGGGAATTGGGAAAATGCACTCGCCAAAATTGAATCGGGTGAGATGGATACGAATACCTTCCGGCAAGCAACGGAAGTATACACCCGACAAATCACCACGGAACTGCTTGGCACAAGCGTTTCGATAGCAGATAGAACCGAATGCCCCTGCCCGAAATGCAAAACGGGGAAAGTGGTTTACTATCCCAAAGTTGCCAAATGCAGCGATGAAAATTGCGGGTTGATGGTCTTCCGCAACAAAAGCGAAAAGCAACTATCCGACAAACAAATTTCAGACTTGCTGACTACAGGCAAAACCGCCGTTATCAAAGGGTTCAAAAGCAAAGGCGGCAAATCGTTCGATGCCGCCCTGATGTTTGATTCGGAATATAAGGTCGTGTTCGATTTTCCCGAAAAGAAAGGGAAAAAATAAACAAACTCTGTATCTTTGCCACTTAGAATCTCGGTCGTAACGGTTTTGCTGTTTCAACTGCGGATTTTAGTGGTGGCCTCGCCGAAGGGATTCGGCGGGGCTTTTACTATGGAATTTACGGTCTCAATTCGTATTCCATAAGTCGCCTTTTACCCAAATGAGCTTACCTTTTTTTATAAAGAAATGACTACGACAGCCCTCTAATTTATCTATTGAAGGAGATATGGTAGCTTTTCCAAATTTGTCTTGTCTAACTGACCACGATGGATAGTTTATTTTATCTAATGACAGCATTATTATATCGCCGCAACCACAAGGGCATTTCAAATACGCCCATTTTGTGTATTTTTTTCTACCTACTACATAAACAATATTGTCTATCAAGATATCAGGATCAGGATTATCTGGAATTATCTCAACCTTATATTGAAATTTTTTACATGACCAGAGAATTTCTCTGACTTTTCTCATAATAAAATTTAGTTGTTCCATTAGTTTGACATATCTAAAAATGGTTGCATATCTCCTCGCCCCCAATAATTTGATTGTCCACAAATTCGACATTCATTATTGGATTTATTTGCAGGAAATATTTCAGAACCGTCACCACATTTATGAAAGAAAAATAACTTATGAGGAAAATCCAAATAATCTTGATTATACCCCTGTATCCTGTTGAGAAGTTCATTAACAGCCATAGATGCGACTTGTGTTGTAAAAGTAACTACTGCAGGAGAAGGATTTTTTTCACCAATAACATAGGCTTCTTCTTTCAATTTTGTGTATGATTCCGGGTTATTACGCCTTAAGTCGTCTGCGCGAGCTCGCTCTGTATTTATGTTTTCTTTGGTTAGAAGACAATCGCTATCTGGAAAAAGATATGAAATCCGACCTTGTAAATCCTGTATTCCACTATTATCTTCTTTTACCGTAATTATCAATCCCATATCAATAACAGGCGTAAGATAAAAATATGCAAATCGATTTAGCAATATTCGACCTGAATTATCATCGGTACAACCAAAAATCAAATCACTTGTTTTTAAATGGTTTATACATTCTTGGTCTGAAACCCAATCTTTGGCAACAGATACTTTTGTGCCAATGCCAATCTCATTGATATATTGCAGCAAAACATCTACTTTGTATTTGCCAACATCCGATATTTTGGCACCATGCAATCTGTTTAAATTGGATTGCTCAACAATATCCTTGTCAATAAGGCATAACTCGCCAACTCCTAAACGAGTTAATAGCAAAGCAGTTGCAGAGCCGGTAGCACCTGCGCCAACGACCGATATTTTTAACTTCGATAAGTCTTGAACCAAAGCTTTTCCAAATGCCAATTGCTGCCTATTAAATACTTCCGGAGTTTCATAATCAGTTTTCTTATCCGGATAGTTCAATACTATCCTTTTTCCGATAATTCTGACAAGAGATATGGGAGTATTCGATAAGTCTGTTTTCCAAACTCGCCCGATCAAATTTCCATCAGCTAACATAACAAGACTCGCATGAATAGCATTATAGCCATTACGATTGAATGTTAACTGGAAAAGTTCTTTCTCTCCCTTATCATCTATTTCAGAAAAACAATCAAATCCTTCAGGATGGTTATGTACAACCACAACTGAAAAGTTTTTGCTTTCTGCTTTCTTTAAAACTTCAATAAAATGCTGATTATCCCAAACTACTTGGGTTGGCTCTGAACTTATCAGTTTATCATCTGCTAAAGTAACAACTTCTCTTGACAACAATCGTTCTTCTACTCCATCTACCAAAGAACGACCACAAATAACAAAGGCCACATGCTCATTGGAATCACCACTTAATAAATGACCTTTCAATTCTACATAATGTTTTTCTTGTAAAGTTATAGTATATTTCATTGTGCAATTTCTAAAGCGGTTATTACTTTTTGCAAATAAGTGTGAAGGCCATCAATGCCACTTCGCCATTCATTTGCTTGAAAATGTCGAGACCATCTTTGCCACGATTTACCTTCAAAAGATATGCTGCACTGTGTCTGTCTAGCATGCGTATTGTTAGGTTTAAGCAGAATTGCAGGATAAAAATACCACATATCAGGTTTGACATCAGGATACCCTTTGGGAATTAATATCAGTAAATCAGATTGCTCAACATTATATTTATCTTTTGGCAATAGCCAGTTCCGTATAATCAAACCATTCTGATTTCCTTCAACTTTTTCCTCAAAGGTATATCCTTTTTCTGTCAAATATTGCCTGTCAAATTCAGGTAAAAACATCTTATCCCTCAGTTGTAGATTTTGCACCAGTGAAAAACTGTTCTCTGCCTGGTTGACTTAAATCAACCTGCTCATTATCCGCAATCTCTTTGTCCGGATTTGGACCATTAACTTTCAACCAAACTCCATAATTTGAAGGCGCATTTACCAGTTTTTTGATTTCCAAACCTGTGATAACCTGGTTCTCTACATCAAATGGTTTCTGGTCAACCATAATTTTAAAATTCATTTCTTTTGCCATGTTTTTAAATTTAATTTAAATTAATTATTGCTACGCAAATTTTAGTCCAGCAATATTTTACTGCCACAATGACAGCTATTTGAACTGTTTTATTAGATTTGTAAATATTTAAAACAACGTTCCCTTCTTACTCCATCAATTTTGATAAGAAAGCAGGATTGGCAACGCAGATTGGCAATCCTGCTCTTAAAGAGTAATTTTATTTTTCTTTTCTTACTCCCTTGAATGGTGTACCGTCATCTTTTACATCCATAAATCTACCATCTGGGCCACGCTTAACCCATTTCTCTATTTTAGGGTTAAAAACTTGTTCTCTTTGCTTGACTGCACCATTGCGGTGTCCATCACCGACTTTACCATTTCTTGCCATAATAAAAGCATTTTAGATAATTCAACATTAACTACGCATAATTATACCTTTTCCACGGGATTCTTGAAGTGGGAACTTTTGCAAGGAATCTGACAATATCAGGTCTTCCTTGATAAGTTGGCACGCCTCTTGAATCTTGTGCCATCAAAATGATTGGTACGCCCGGAAAAGCGGGGGTAAAACTACGCCTTGCATTTTCACACTCTATTGAACTGTTAAGCACATGTGGCTTAACGATTACGATTGCAAAGGTTACCCCTTGCTCTTTAAGTACAACTCCTTCAAATTGCATTTCATTTTAATTATGATTTAAAACTAATGCCCTTATACATCACGGCGTTAGGACTTACATCCGGTAGGATAGAATTTACTGAAATAGAGCGAAATGCTTGTGAAGTAAAAATAAACTTTTACCTTTGCAGCCTTGTTGGGAACAATTTCAATAAACATGGAATGCCAAAGGGTTACCAGCCCCGTTAAACTCCTACAGTTTTAATACATTCCAAATAAATGCCTTAGAAGTTACCGCTTCCGAGGCATTATTTTTTGTTTCTTTGGTAATCTTATCCGTTTAATCTGATTCGTACTTCTTCTTTTATCTTCACATTGCTATGGATAAAACTAAAATTATCAAGCAACTGTGTTACTTCATTATAGATATTCCCTTTTTTCTTAGTATCCTTAATGGTAATAACAAGACAAAATTCTTGACTGGGAATTCTATCTTCCTTTTCGCATTTCTCTTCAGTAACACTGCGATATTCTCCTTCTAACTTTAAATACCAATGTTTTGGAGAGTGCAAAAATTTCTCTTTATTTGCATCTCTAAATTCATCGAGACTCACATTCCACTTTTTTATTGGTTGATATTTACCGCTATATGCAATAAGCATTCTTTCCGTTGCAAATGGAGTATCTAAATCTTTAGATGCTTTTGTGCTATAATTATCCATCGCTAAAATGTTTTTTCGACCTTTAGCACCTATAGGATTCTTTATCCTTGACTTAGTTGTATCTCTTGTTGTTTTCTCATCATAGGTTCCCAACATAACCTCAATATTTGATTGACAGTATTCCGCCCCTTGTGAAACATCCAATATCGGGTCTGTAACAAGAGTCGCTGATATTTCTCCGTAGAAATAACCGTCATCATCAATCATACTTTGAGGGAAAGGGAAATCCAATATTTCAATAAAATTGCCTCTTTCCAATGTGTCTTGAAGTATGAGAGTTATTTCATTCGGTTCATTAAATAGAATATCTTTAGAGTTGGATGGAAGGCCAAATCCTGTGTATCTTATTTTATCTGCAATTGGCATTTTCATTTCTTCCGGATATTTAGCAGAATGTATGATTAATGCCTTTAGTAGTGTTGGATTAAACGATTCATTTAACATTGCATCAAGTCCTGATGTAATGGCTGCAATTCGAGGTGTTGAAAAACTCGTCCCAACTTGCTTAGCGATTTGACCGTTAGGCGAAAATGACTTTACCGGATTTAGAATAACGTTATTTGAGGCATCAAGTCCTGCATTACCACCAATATGAACAACATCAGGTTTAATTAAATGAGAAGGGCCTCGACCTATTCGAGAAAAAGGGGATGGATTATGTTTGTCTGCAATGTCCGTTTCATTCTTATCGTGAGTTAGTGAACCAACAACAAGCCCACGAACAGTGTCGGCAGATTTAGCAATTCGGCTTACAGGTGCATTCAGTTTAAAATTGGTGCAATTTCCGGCAGACTTACAGATAAGGACATTGTTCTGCTCCTGTATTTCATCTAATGCTTTTGCAAAATCAGAAAACTCAGATATATCGGCTTCATGACTTGTTCCTAATGACAAATTCCACACTTTAACATCATTATTACGACTAATCGCATCTCTTATTTGTTGAATGAGTTCTTCTTCCGTTATTTGTTGCTTTTTTGTATTGGGCATTACTATTGCTTCCAATAACTTACATCCTTCAAAGCCAGTGTACTCTTTGCCTTCTAATTCATCTCCATATAGTAACACTCCGGCAACAAATGTCCCGTGGCTTTTGTCCACATCTTCATCGGGATAATATGTAATATTTTCGTTGTGTAGCCATGGTTGCAAATGTGGAATGTTTGCGATTCCAGTGTCCAATACTCCAACTATGGGGTAATCAACCCCTGCTTTGGGTTGTTTGACAGGGATGGTAATTTCTTCGGTAAGTTCATCTAAAGTAATATCGTAGGTTGGCATTTCTGTTACTAATTGAATACCGTCAAAATCTTTCAAATCTTCAAATGCATCTGTGGACATGCCATTTATTCGATAGATATTTAATTCACTCGTGTATGAAGTAGCGCTGAAATCCAGTTGGTATTTTTTACAGTACTTTTCAAATTCTTTGGCAAGAACAATATTTAAAGAAGTGTCTCCGTAATTAAACAATTTTACCTTATAAATTGTATTTCCACTTGGTTCTATATTTATTTGTGGCTTAAACTCCTCAATACCAATTACGGCAGAAAGTCCTATTATTGTTGATTTACTTGGAAATTTGCTATCTGCATTAGCGATTTTTTCGGCAATTATCTGTAAATCATTTACATTGTCAATTTTAATTAAAACAATATCTTCGCCACTAATACCAATTGTATTCAATTTATTGCTAATATTGAAAAGTGCCCCGATTTCTTTTCTATATGTTTTCGCAAGAGCATTAGAATTTAATTTTAATTTTATTATTGATGGAATATAATTATTCCTCTCCACTTTTTTTATGAGTGATTCAGATAAGTCACCTAAGGCTTGACGGATAAATATTGATTTCTCGCGTGCATTCTGAACATTTACCCACTTAGGAAGATTTCCCCCACCGCCTTCTGTATTTCGTTCATCTTTCTGTCTTTTTTGAAAGAACTTTATCGGAAGATTTTTTTCTGCCATAACTATGATTGTTTATTTAAATAATTCCGTATTTGCCTAATGGAAACATTCATCCGTTCGGCAATGGTGTTTTGAGGAACACCATTTTCGTTTAAAAATTCCACTAGTTTTTCAATGGTAAGATTGCCATGACGATTGAACTCAAATAATTCAATAAGAACATCTTCGTACTGCAATTCACCCCTGTCACTAATGACTGTTTGGGCTTTTGCATTATTGATTATGGTTTTTATGTCCGAGGGTGATTTTTCAGCAAACAACTTTGCTAATTTATCGAGCCTTTTCTCGTCACCATTAAATTCTGTATCAAAATCGCTTGTAAATGTTTTTATCAGTTTCACAATCTCATCTTCCTGTGGTAATCCAATCTCAATTACAGTGTTGAACCTTCTCCAAATTGCTTTGTCTAATAATTCGGGATGATTTGTTGCCGCGATAAGGATATTTTGCCTTGCAAATGAGTCTATATTTTGCAAAAGACTATTAATTACTCGTTTTAGTTCACCCAACTCATACTGGTCATCTCTTGCTTTTGCAATAGCATCAAATTCATCTAAAAACAATATGCATGGCTTATTATCAGCAAAATCAAATATTTTTCGTATGTTTTTTGCCGTATTACCTAACAGAGAAGAAACGATTGCATCAAACCTTGCAATAACTAAAGGCAACCCTGTTTGTTCCGATATATACTTGGCAATAGTTGTTTTTCCACAACCCGGATTACCATATAAGAGCAAGGAATTAGAAGTTTCCACACCCCTTTGTATCAGTTGACTTTGATGTTTGACTACGTTAATGAAATCGGCGATTTTACTGTCGATTAACTTAGGTAAAACTATGGGCGTATCATCTTTTGATGGAACAGCCACATCAACAATACTCAACCGACTTTCTTGGTCAACCGGCGTTGTCAGCAATTCATCCATCGTCACAGTGGTTGCGGTTCTACTCTCGATTGCTTTAAGAATCATCTTGGACATTTTGCTGTCACCATCTTTTTCAATCTTTTCTGCAAGCAATTTAGAGTAATTAAAGACCTTTTTCGTGTCCTTAGCCAAACCACCTTCTATAATTCTTAATATTTCAGTATACATAAAAGTCATTCTTGGAATTTTTATTCGATGCAAAGATATGAGTTTTTAAAATACAAAACAAATATATCGTAATAAATTTCACGCTAACTGTTATTTTAATTCCAAATACCGTAATGCAAACTAAAATAATCGTAATTTTAATTCCGGATAATGATGGTAAAGAACTCCCATTGGGTCATTTGTTCTTGATGTACAGATGGTTATTAAGTCTATCCCCCCTTCTTCAACAACTTCCTCAATTCTGGATCATTCTCAATCCTTTCCAACTCCTCCTTCACAATCTGAATCACATCCTTTTTTACCTGCTCGTAGTTCTGTTGGATTTCCGCCTGCATGGTATCGTTACCCTCAGCATCCGTGAAGTCCACAATTTCAGGTATCTTCTTGTACACCTTCGTCTCCGCTGCAACCGCCGCATTGTCCACCACTATTTCGGCATGGAAAATCTTTTGGTCGATGCGCTCGTCAAAGTTGTCGGACACCGCGCCGACAAACATCCCTTGCGTGAGGTTACTGATTTTACTGGCAGGAATAAGGCTGTCCAACTGTGTGCTGATACTGGTTGATTTGTCATTACGGTTAATCGTCATTGACTGTCGTTTTTGCAGCACTTTCCCGAAACGGTCTGACAAGGTTTTAGCCGTTTCGCCCACAACCTGACCGCTGAAAATATTGCCCACCGTATTTTGAATCACCTTGCTTTCCTTGTCCCCGTAATCGCGGATTAACTGGCTGTAATCCTGAAAGCCTAAGCAAACAGCGACTTTGTTACTTCGTGCTGTGGCAATCAGGTTATCCAAGCCACGGAAGTAAATCGTTGGTAACTCGTCAATGATAACCGATGATTTCAGTTGTCCCTTCTTGTTTATCAACTTTACAATACGGCTGTTGTACAAGCCCAAAGCGGCGGAATAAATATTCTGACGGTCGGGATTGTTACCAACGCACAATATCTTGGGTTCGTTTGGGTTGTTGATGTCCAAGGTAAAATCATCGCCCGTCATCACCCAATACAGTTGCGGACTTATCATTCTCGAAAGTGGAATTTTAGCACTGGCAATTTGCCCCTGCAACTGGTCTTGCGCATTGCTTTCCCATGCGTCCATGAATGGTGAAAGGTAGTTTTCCAAAGCGGGATACGAAGTCAGAATCGGGAAAATATCGGCATAGCGGCGGTTCAACAACTCGATAGCGTGCGGAAACGTGCAGTATTTACCGTCTTGGTAAATTTTGAGATACCAAATTATGGCTGCAAGCAGGATAATCGGCGATTCCACAAAAAAATCGCCTTGCTTCTGTATCCATGTGCGGTTCAAATTGAGCATTATCGTGTAGGCACTCTCGTAAGCATCACTGATATCCGTCATAAATGCAGGATTAATCGGGTTGCACCGGTGGCTTTTGCGCGGATTGTCGAAGTTTATTACATAGAACTTGGGCGGAACCTCATACTTATCAAGATTGTTCAGCAAGGTATTGTAGGCAATCACTGACAAATCGTCGAACTTGTAATCGTAGATGTACATCGAAAATCCTTTGCGGATATGCTGTTTGATGTAGTTGTTAACCACGGCGTAGGACTTTCCCGAACCCGGTGTACCCAACACAATGGATGCGCGGAACGGATTGACCACATTTATCCAACCGTTGTTCCACTTCTTTTGATAGAAAAATCGTGTCGGCAGATTGATGGAATACTCGTTTTCCATCAGGCGTGTTTCCTGCATGAACGATTCGTTTTCGAGGTTGAACACGTCGTCCATCATATTATTTTTCAATAGGCGCGACATCCATAGTCCGGCAACCAACAGTAAAATGTAGCCGATAGTCATTGTCAGAATATACAATGCTGTGTTGAATACCAACGGTAACGGCAGATACAGTAACCACCAATTCAGGAAGAAAAATATAAACCCGAAGGTCAGGAAAGTGTAAATCTTCGCCCATGTGATTTTTTCTTCCTTCACACCCTTAGTTCCTAAACAGGACAGGGCAACGAATACTACGGCAAATATTTTCGTCCAAAGGATGGATGAAAACAGCCCCGCCGTGTTTTGAAAATTCATTAGGATTTTATCGACCACGCCGATATTGATACCCCAATCCTTGATGGCTTGGTAGCAGAACCAATAAATGTTGATTACTACGAACAATATGCTGATTGCCCGCATAAATTCCATGACTTTCGCCAATCCTCTTAAATCGTCTTCGTTTTGCATAACTTTAATGTATTATGAGATTAATATTTGTAACTTTGCTTTCGCTTAAAATTTAATTGATTAATGCTTATTATAAGGCCGTTAAAATCATCCGACAGCGAACTATTGAGGGATGCGACTTATTACAACCTGAATTGGAACGGGAATCGTTTTTCTCGAAAAGAGATAGACGAAAATCCGCATTTTGCCCATTATTTCAATACTTGGTTAGAAAATTCTGACTTCGGTTTTGTCGCCGAAAGGCATGGAAAACCTTTTGGGGTTGTATGGTTGAAATACTTCCCCTCGGATAATCCCGGATATGGATTTATTGCCGAAAATATTCCCGAACTAAGTATCTGCATGTTACCAAACCATCGTGGTTTGGGAATAGGGACAGAACTTATAAAAACAGCCATAAACAAAGCGAAATCATTATCCATTCCTGCTATTAGCCTAAGCGTCGAAATGGGAAATTCTGCGCGAAACCTGTATTTGCGCACGGGATTTAAACCTGTTGATGATATACCTGATAATAGCACACTCATTTTGTATTTATAATTTTCTTGTTCTCTTTTTCTTTTTCATCCGTCGGGCAAAGGCTTCTTCTTGGTAGTCTGTACCATTTGTTTCGGGTGTCAACAGGCTGAATAACCCACCTGCCACCGAATCATCTTCTTGCTTCCTATCGAACGGCTCGAACGATTGCCCTTTGTCCTGCTGTTCCTTCGGCTCTTGTTGCTTCCCGCTGAATAAATCATTGAACATGTTTGCCGAAAATTCTTTACCCAAACGCGAACCATTAAACACGGTTTTCTGCTCGTGGTCAATAAACGTTGTACCATAAATTCGTCCCTGCTCGTTCTCGCGGAACAGAACGCCGATACCGTTCTTTGCCAATTCCTTTTCAAAGCCCGCACGGTCGGGATGGGACTTCATGACCGAAGCGATTACCTTCTTGCTTCGCTCTTTCAGCCCCTTGTCCTTGATAATTTCCGTAGATTTTTCAATCCGTTTTTCCAACGCATCCACGCCAACCGTTTTTCCAAATAAGGAAGATTTGAACGGATGTCCGACTTTCTCGCGCTTGTCATTCATGGCGGAATATACCAAGCCGCGATACGGTTTGCCGTTGGCTTCGCCTCGCACCTCTTCCATATTAATATGGTAGAAAGCAAGCAACGCCTTGTATTCCTTTAAACTCTGAAAATGGTAGGATTGTGAAGCGGGACGGACAACATTGCCAATTTGCCGTTTTACATCGCCGTCGCCGTAGTTGACGGCTTTTAATGGTGCGCCTTCCTGCCGCAACTTTTTATCCGCAGGATGTAAACCGTACTGCTGTTCCAACTCACGGCAGGCATCCATCGAACGCCGATGCTCAAACTTATCGTTAATCTTCTTTCCTGTTTCATCCACCCGCAACGAAACCACATGAATGTGTTGCCGCTCGATGTCCTCGTGCTTATACACGATAAACGGTTGGTCGCCGTAACCCATTTTGTCCATGTATTTTTGAGCAATGTCGGATAACTGCTCGTCACTCAATTTGTCTTTCGGGTCGGGATTAATGGACACGTGCAACACGGGTTTTTCCGTCTTATTATTTGCCAATAAGTACGGCTCGAACGAGCGCATACACACAAGAATATCATACACGCCGTCCTTCGGTTCAATCATTCGATTGGTCAAAAGTACCTTCGCATGGTCATCGTCCACCTTGGTTTGGTTGTACGAAAGCGCACCGTAAAGCGTATTGCTCGAACTCATTTTTGCAACCATTTCTTTTCAAATTCTTCCGTGAGTTGCACAATTTGCTTGTTGATGGCGACCAATTCCATCGTTGCTTTTTCCAGTTTAAAGAGAAACGCAAGGGCTTTTTTCTCGGTAAAAGTGGTTTTGATTGCCTTCGTAATCTGATTATAGTTTACACCAATGGCGCGGAACTGCGAATGAAAAGTTGTCAACCGCATGTAGTAATCCATCGCCGCCTTGTCGATTTTAACGACCGAAACGGGCTTGTCAAAGATGCAAGCGGTGATAAAGTGCGCCTTGTTTTTCATCCCCGACGCATCGAACAGGGACAGGAACTGCGCGTTGTCGGCATCGTTCAGGTTGAACGCATACCGATGGCTGCACGGGTCGGTCTTGGGTTTACGACCGCCTTTAGGATTTTTCTTTTCTGCTTTCATAACAAAATGGATTTTAGTGGTACATCATAGCTGCAAGCCAATACACTCGAAAATCTTTCCAAAAAACGCTGACTTCGGAAGCGTTTTCCCCCGCAAGGGGCAAGTCGTTTTCAGGTACGGAAAACGGTTTTGAGGCACTCAAAACACAACTTGCCATTTGCCGATGCAAATAAAATCCGCCCTGCGGGACGGATTCGATGTTAGCGAGATTGACTTTTGAAGTTGGCATATTGACTTTTCTAAACGATGCTGCAAAGTTACGGGGCGGATTTCAGACGTGCTCTATATCGCTGAACGCCAACCAGTGCCAAATCGACGCCAACCAGTGCCACCTGTCGAAAAAGTGAAAAATACGCCTGCTTTTCGTCGTTCTTTTGCAGATGGAAATACCAGTAAAAATGACCCCCTTTCGCCAATTTAAATTGACCCCCCAAAGTTAATTTCAAAAAGGGGTAAAAAACGAATCAAAAAAAGGG
>PHDP01000143.1 GCA_002842655.1 Bacteroidetes bacterium HGW-Bacteroidetes-14 | reverse complement strand
GCCCGTCACTCCATAGGTAGCTATAGCCGGGGGCACCTCCGCTGGCTGAGGCTGTTACCCAACCGTCGCTGCCTCCGTTGCAGGATATGTTGTAACCGTTATGATCACTTAAAGATTCAATGGATAGCATAAGTAATGGAGGTTGCTGGAGGCTGACATTAAGGCTAGTATTGCATCCGTTCGCATCATAAATGATGACGCTGTAATCACCTGCGGCGAGGGAGATAGCCTTTTTGGTAGTCTGTCCATCGCTCCAGGAGTAACTGTAGGGAGGAGTTCCTTCAGCTGGGAAAACTTCAGCCCAACCATCATTGGCTCCGTTGCAGGAAACGTTGAACCCATTATAATCAGAAAGGGTGCTTCCTGAGGTGAGTTCATTGGGTTCAGTCACCAAAAAGTTAAGTGATATACCACATGCATTAGCATCGGTTACGGTTACAGAGTAATTGCCTGCCTGCAATCCGGTCCTGTTTTGGCCGGTGTTTCCGTCCGACCATAGAAAGCTGTATGGCGATGTTCCTTTGACAGAAAGGGTGATGGTCCCGTTGGTTTCGCCTTCACACGTGATATCAGTGACCGTTTCGGATACCTGAAGAAAGGGATCGCCTACCCCTACTGCATGCCAGGCATTGGTCACCTGTTGTACTTCGAATGAACAGTCTCCGTAAAGGTCTTCTGCAGCCTCAATGGATCCTGTTCGGGCAGCGGCATGGTTGGAAGTAGCAGTAAGTTTTAACACCAGAGTGCGGAAGGCGATATCACTTGCTTTATTTGTTCCAATGCCGGTTACATCATAGTCGTCACCGTTGTCGTTTGTGCCGGTTCCCCCTTCACTAAGCAGGTAGAACCAATAACTCATAACGCCGCAATTGGTATGCACTCCACCGTAATCATCTGTGCCGGTGTAATAGTTTGTCCCCAGATAGGTATCCGGCAATCCGTGTGCTTTCGGATCTATCATCGAACGGGCGGGTCCATCGTCTCTGTCAGCCCCCAATAGCCAGTTATTGGATCCCAGGACATGTTTTTCGACCATTTCTCCGAAAATATCGGAAAAAGCCTCATTCAGTGCTCCGGGTTCGTTCAGGTATTGCAGCCCGGCAGAAGTTCCTGTAACGGCATGGGTAAATTCGTGGGCGATGATATCAATGGCAGCATAACAGTTTTTCAGTACCCCGGCACTTCCCAGGCCGATTTTCATTCGTGAGCCGTCCATGGCCATGGAGGCGTTATTCTGGCTGAACGGCGCCGAGCTGCCAAACCAGGCATTGATGTAAGCCTTTATATCGCTGCCGCTGCCGTTGTAAGATGACCTTCCGTGCACGTTGTTAAAGTATAAATAGGCCTGTTTGGCTTCCCACATTACCGTGGCCCCGAAAATTTCATCCTGGGTAGTCCAGGTGTTCGTGGTGTTTTCTATTTCTGCAGCATTCATAACATTTGTGGTGCTTCCCCAGTCACGTACCCATATATTGGGGGTCTGGCAATCGTCGTTCAAACGGTAGAGATCGGAGGTGTATTTTTCGGTTTCCACCGTTCTGACCCCATTAAAAATGGAGACAAAGGAAACCTCGGGTTCACACAGCGAGGCCAGAGGAAGTGAATACAGTAGCTCGCCGGTGAGTGCATCGACAATGATCCGTTGTTCGCTGTTGAGTGCCCAGATATCAAAGCTGTATGCAAGCCTGAATTCATCCGGGTAGTTGATTCCGTATTTGGTGAGGATTAGTTTGCCGGTAGGGTGGTATGTGGCACTCGGATCATTGCGTTCGGTTTTGAGCTCGTTTTCCCAGAAATCTGATTCCCATAAATACCTGTCTGCGCCAAAATAATCCAATGCTTTATTTAGTGCATCTGCTTCGGTCAGGGTAGGGGTAGTGTTTATTTTAGGAACTTTGAAAGCATTGCCCCTGAACGAGGTAACCTTTCCGTCTCTTGCCTGAACGATGTACTGCGCTCCGTCAACGGGAATTCCCTTGTAGTATTGATCATACCTGTCGTGTACATAACCCAGATTATCAGCTTCTGACCTGAGTAGTTTAAAATCTGCCTCTACCGGCATTTCAAAATTTTGTTTCAGCCAGGAGATGAATTGTGCGGATCCAATTGCTGCAGTTGACTGAAATCTAACTGCTGCCGGATATTCACCCGGTTGTCCCTGATGGACATAATTCGCACCGGTTACTATTGAAGCGGCATCCTGCCCGCTGTACTCCTGAAGCCGATAGCCCTGCTGTCCAGTGGTATTTAAACTGAACGACAAGACCATCAGTAAGGAGATGATGCCGTAATAGCATCTTTTTGTAAAGGTCCTTTTCATGATGATTATTTTAGGTTAATAAAAGGTTCTATTTTTCATTCAGGGGTATTTATCTTAATTGAATGATTGTCTCCTGAAGTTTTTAAAACTTCAGGACTCCGATGCCAAATATCCCATTACGGGAAGAAATCCCGTATGATCCATTGTGCCCGGAAATAATAATTATTTACAAAAAGGACTTTGAGGTAGTAACTGTGGTTATTGAGATGCTAAATGTAGTCAAATTAAAATTGAAAATCAAGTATTTTGCTATTTTTTTTCTGAGATTTACATATTGAAATATATGTATTTAAGATGGTTTTCTTCTGGTAAAACATGGGCGAATACCTGCCCCGGCAAAGCGGAATTTAGCTTCGCTGAGCTCGTCCGCCCGGCTAAGCGGAATTTAGCTGCGCTGAGCTCGTCCGCGAAGGCGGCCTCGGTTGCAATTCCGCTTT
>PHDP01000031.1 GCA_002842655.1 Bacteroidetes bacterium HGW-Bacteroidetes-14 | reverse complement strand
CCAGAGATGAAATATACACCACAAGATTTCAAAAGTAATCAGGAGGTTAAATGGTGCCCGGGCTGTGGCGACCATGCAATTCTGGCTTCGGTTCAGAGAGCTATGCCTGAGATTTGTGAATCCCTTAACTATACAAAAGAGAGATTTGTATTTGTTTCGGGTATCGGCTGTTCATCACGTTTCCCTTACTATATGGATACTTACGGATTCCACGGTATCCACGGCCGCGCCTCGGCAATTGCCACCGGCGTAAAAGTTGCCAACCCTACACTTACTGTATGGCAGGTTACAGGAGACGGTGACGCATTGGCAATTGGAGGTAACCACTTCATTCACGCTGTCCGCAGAAACATTGACATTAACATTATACTGTTCAACAATCAGATTTACGGTCTTACAAAGGGTCAGTACTCACCTACATCCAAACTGGGTATGGTGACTAAGACCTCGCCTTATGGTACTGTAGAACATCCTTTCAACCCGGGTGCGCTTGTACTTGGATCAAGAGGAACATTCTTCGCAAGAAGTCTTGATGTAGAGCTTAAGCTTACACAGGACATTATGGTGGAGTCTGCAAAACATGACGGTACCGCAGTTACAGAGGTTCTGGTAAACTGTGTTATTTTCAATGACAAAACTCACTTCAATCTTGTTGACCGTGAAAACAGGGCAGACAGAGTAATTGTCCTCAAGCACGGCGAGCCAATGATCTTTGGTAAAGACAGAGACAAAGGCCTTATGCTTGATGGTATCAAACTTAAAGTTGTGAAGATAGGGGAGAACGGCATTACAGAAAAGGACATCCTTGTGCATGATGCAAAAGAGGAGAATCCGGGCCTTCACTCTATGCTTATTGATATGAAATTCCCTGAATATCCCGTTGCACTGGGTGTTATCCGTGCCGTTAAGGACTCAACCTACGACGACAATGTGAGAGACCAGCTTGCAGAGGTAAGGGAGAAGTCAAAAATCAAAACTATGGACGATCTGCTTATGAGCGGAGCTACATGGGAAGTAAAGTAATATTGAACGTTTCTATAACAACTAATAACTTTTAAATAATATTCTATCATGAGAGTAGCAGATGTAATGGCCAAACTCGAAAAGAAATACGGCCATGAGAAAGAGTACTTGCAGGCAGTACACGAGGTTCTCGAGTCAATCGAAGAGATCTACAACCAGCATCCTGAATTCGAAAAGGCAAAAATTATCGAGAGACTTGTTGAGCCGGATCGTATCTTCACTTTCCGCGTAACCTGGCAGGACGACAAGGGCGAGGTACAGACAAACCTCGGCTACAGGGTTCAGTTCAATAACGCAATTGGCCCATACAAAGGCGGATTCCGTTTCCACCCTTCGGTTACCCCTTCTATCCTTAAGTTCCTCGGATTTGAGCAGACTTACAAGAACGCACTTACTACACTTCCTATGGGTGGTGCAAAAGGTGGTTCAGACTTCGATCCAAAAGGCAAATCAGATGCAGAGGTTATGCGTTTCTGCCAGGCTTTCATTACTGAGCTTTGGCGTCACCTTGGCCCTGATACCGATGTACCTGCAGGTGACATTGGAGTAGGTGGTCGTGAAGTTGGTTACATGTTTGGCTACTATAAGAAACTTGCCCGCGAGAACACAGGAGTTCTTACCGGAAAAGGTGCTACATGGGGAGGTTCACTTATCCGTCCTGAGGCAACCGGTTTTGGTGGTGTTTACTTTGTAGAGCACATGCTTAAGACAAGAGGAATTGCTCTTAAAGGCAAAACCGTTTCAGTTTCTGGTTTTGGTAACGTAGCATGGGGTGCTGCCCTTAAGGCTACTGAGCTTGGAGCCAAAGTTATTGCTCTTTCAGGTCCTGACGGAGTTATTATTGACGAGGCAGGTATGACAGAGGAGAAAATCGCTTACATGCTCGAGCTTCGTGCTTCAAACAATGACGTAGTTGCTCCATACGCAACAAAGTTCCCTGGTGCTAAATTCATTGCCGGCAAGAAATCATGGATTGTAAAGGTAGACATCGCTCTCCCATGTGCTTTCCAGAACGAGCTTAACGGTGACGATGCAAAAGAGCTTATTAAGAATGGTGTTATCTGTGTTGGTGAAATCTCTAACATGGGTTGTACTCCTGAAGCTATTGCAGAATTCGTTAAGGCTAAGATCCTTTATGCTCCCGGCAAGGCTGTAAACGCAGGTGGTGTTGCAGTATCTGGTCTTGAAATGACTCAGAATGCAATGCACATCAGCTGGACTGCAGAAGAGGTAGATGCTAAGCTTAAGCAGATTATGTTCAGCATTCACGAAGCTTGTGTTAAGTACGGTACACAGAAAGATGGTTACATCAACTATGTAAACGGTGCAAACATTGCAGGTTTCATGAAGGTTGCCCAGGCTACACTTGAGCAGGGACTAATCTAGGATAAGAAAAATATTTCCAGATTTTTATAAAAGAGCAGGTTTTCAGCCTGCTCTTTTTTTGTTCAGACATTTGTTGTGTAAGATAATTTTTATATATTTGTCTTTACTAACAATTAAATTTGGATACCTAGGCAATTAGAGCAAAACCTATATTTTAAACAAAACCTTTTTATTAACCAAAAATTAACTAAATGAAAAAAGTCAGATTACTTCTCGCAACACTCTTGTTGTTGGCGGGAAATGTGCTGATGGCACAGACTCTCAAGGTGACAGGTACTGTTACCGACGCAACTGACGGAGCCCCTGTTATTGGCGCAGCCGTTAAGGTTCTGGGAACAACAACTGGCAGTGTTACCGATTTCGACGGTAAATACACTATCAATGTTGCATCCGGAGCTACTCTGGAGTTTTCATATATCGGAATGAAAACCCAGACAGTTAGAGTAGGAACACAAACAGTTATTAACGTAGTGCTTGAGCAAGACGCAATGTTGCTTGAAGATGTAATGGTTGTGGCATACCAGACCGTTAAAAAATCTTCTTACACAGGTTCTGCTGCTACAGTAAAGAAGGATCAGATTGAAAAAATTCAGTCTACCAACATTACCAAGTCACTGCAGGGAGCCGTTGCCGGTGTACAGGTACTGGGAGCTTCAGGTCAGCCAGGTGCTGCTGCTTCTATTCGTATCCGCGGTATCGGTTCAATCAACGCATCAAGCTCTCCGCTTTATGTAGTTGACGGTGCTGCTTACGATGGTGACATCAACGCAATTCCAACAGATGACATCGAATCAATCAGCGTTCTTAAAGATGCTGCTGCTGCTGCTCTTTACGGATCACGTGGTGCAAACGGTGTTATCATGGTAACAACCAAAAAAGGTCAGGTTGGTAAAGCTACCGTTACTGCAAAAGTAAATATCGGTACTTCATCAAGAGCTATCAAAGAGTACGAAAGAGTTGACGCTAACCAGTACTACGAACTTATGTGGGAAGGCTGGAGAAACGCCCGTATGATCGCAGGTGGTCTTACAGAGGCTGCTGCAAATGCTCAGGCCAGCGGCGGAACAACAAACGGTATCGTTGCAAAACTGGGAGGTTACAACCCTTACAATGTTGCTAATGATCAGGTTGTAGGTCTCGATGGTAAACTTAATCCTGCAGCTACTCTTCTCTATCAGGACGACTGGATTGAAGCACTTTCACAGGCAGGTCTCAGACAAGATTATAATGTATCGGTAAGTGGTGGTACAGAAGGTACAACTTACTATTCATCATTCGGTTATGTAAGTGAAAAAGGTCACGTTAAATGGTCAAACTATGATCGTTTCAGCGGTCGTATCGGTATCACTTCAAAGATTACCAAATGGTTCAAAACTGATGCAAGCATATCAGGAAACACATCTAACCAGGCTGGTTTCCTTGCAGAAGGTACATATACAACTAACCCATTCTACTACGGAAGAATGATGGGTCCTATCTATCCTATCTATCAGAGAAATGCAGATGGTTCAATTATTCTTATGAATGATGGTTCACCTGCTTATGATATGGGTGGTGGTACTTCAGTTTACAAATGGGCTGGTCACACAAGGCCTTATGCTCCTAACTCAAACCTTCTTGTAACTCTTCCTCTTGACGAAAGATCAAATGAAAGAGCTAACATCTCTGCAAGGGTTGGCGCAGACTTCACATTCCTTAAGGATTTCAACTTCAGAATTACAGGAAGTACAGACCTTTCTAACATCTACTACACTACATACCAGAATAACAAATATGGAGATGCTCAGGGTGTATCAGGTCGTTCAACAAAAGAGTACTTTAAATCAAGATCTTACACTTTCAACCAGATTTTGACTTACAATAAGACTTTCGGTGACCATACAATCAATGTACTCCTCGGTCACGAGAACTACCAGTACAACACAAGGGATCTTTGGGCTACAAGAACAAACTACAAGATTGACTCTAATGAGTTAATCGCCGGTTCAGTAGCAGAAGGATCTGCTTCATCTTCTGACCTTCTTACACGTGAAGGTTACTTTGCAAATGCAAACTATTCATTCGCAAATAAATATTTCCTTTCTGGATCGTATCGTATGGACGGTTCTTCAATTTTTGCACCGGATGTACGCTGGGGTGGTTTCTGGTCACTTGGTGGATCATGGAGACTTAAACAAGAAGCATTCCTTGCATCTGTTAACTGGATTGACGACATGAAGTTTAAGGCTTCTTACGGTGAGCAGGGTAACGATAATATCGGCTCTTACTATGGATACCAGAGTTTGTTCTCAATTGATGACAGAAACAATGGTCTTCTGAATGGTTCACTCTATTCTCAGCTGGCTAACCCAGATCTGAAATGGGAGAAGAACGCAAACTTCAACACTGGTCTTGAGTTCTCATTCTTTGAAAGAATCCGCGGACAAGTGGAGTTCTTTACAAGACAATCAGATAACCTTCTGTTCTCAGTTCCACTTCCTCAGTCAGCTGGTATCAGCTCAAAATGGCAGAATATCGGTTCAATGAAGAACGTAGGCTTTGAGTTCCAGATTGCTGGTGACATCGTTAAAACAAAAGATTTCAAATGGACTCTTGATGTTAACGGTACATCATATACAAATGAAATTACAAAAATGCCTCTTGACTCTCAGGGAAAATTCCAGGAGATTATTTCAGGAACCAAGAAACTTTCGGTTGGTCACTCAATCTACGATTTCTGGCTGAGATCTTATGCTGGTGTTGATCCTGCGGACGGATCTGCTCTTTATTACAAAGATGTTCTTGATGCAGAAGGTAATGTAACTGACAAAATTACTACCAAAGACCAGAATGCTGCTTCATACTATTACAATGGCTCAGCTATTCCTGCAATTTATGGTGGTGTAACAAACTCTTTCAGCTACAAAGGTCTTGACCTTTCAGTTTTCTTTACTTACCAGATTGGTGGCAAAATGTATGACAGTAACTATGCAGCCCTTATGCACCCTGGTGCTTTTGGATCGCATATGCACATAGACATGCTTAACAGATGGACCAAGAACAATACTGCTACAAATGTTCCAAGACTTCAGAATGCTTACGTAGCTCCTACAGCTGCTTCTGACAGATGGTTAATTGATGCAAGCTACCTTTCACTTAGAAACATCACTCTAGGTTATTCAATTCCTTCAAGACTTCTTAAGAAGATAGACCTTAAGTCAGTAAGACTTTATGCTACAGGCGACAACCTTGTTCTCTTCAGCAAGAGAGTAGGTATGGACCCTCAGCAGAGCTTTGCAGGTACTGCAGACCACACTTACATACCACAGAGAACTATCTCACTTGGACTTAACATTACATTTTAATTGAAAGAGACATGAAAAAAAGTTTATTAATCATATTATTGGCGTCTCTTGGTCTGGCTGCCTGCAGCAAAGACTATCTTGAGACAGCTCCTACCGCGAGCGTTGCAGAGAAGGATCTATTCTCAACACTTACCGGTGCACAGACTCTTCTTGATGGTATCCACAGATACACTTACTACTATGGTCGTGCCCACGATAAATTCGGTCAGAAAGCAATTGACTATGCAATGGATTGTCTTGGAGAAGACTTCTATCCAACTGAAAGAGGTTACGGCTGGTTTGTTGGCTGGTACCAGTACATTGAGCACAGAAACATCAACTCTGCAAACGTAGAGTATGTATGGGCATACTATTATGATATTATTCAGAATGCTAACCTGATTCTTTCAAACATTGACAATATCTCTGTTTTCGAAGCTCAGATTCCGCTTAAGAACAATATCAAAGCTCAGGCACTTACCTACAGAGCTTATGCACACTACATGCTTGTTCAGCTTTATGCAGACAGATACAATTATGAAACTGGTGTAAATACTCACCTTGGTGTTCCAATTAAGCTTGTTCCGGATGCTGAACCACTTCCAAGAAGTACAGTTGCTCAGGTTTACACTCAAATTAAGAAAGACCTTACAGACGCTCTTGCACTATTTGCAAACAGCTCCGCAAGGGTTAACCTTTCACATATCAATGTAAACGTATGTAATGCTATTGCTGCAAGAGTTGCCCTTACTACAGGTGACTGGGCAAATGCCGTTACTTATGCTAAGGCCGGCAGAGCAGGAAGAACTCTGGAAGCAGATTATGGTTATGGTTTCAACAAAGCCTCTACAGAGTGGATATGGGGTGCTCTTCTTATCGATGAGCAACAAACCAGCTACGCTTCATTCTTCTCGCACATTGACCCTAACTTTGGCGGATATGCAGCGCTTGGTAACCATAAACTTATCAGTACTTCTGTGTACAACTTCATGAGTAATACAGACGTTAGAAAATCACTCTTTAAGCCGGTAGGAGCAAAACCACTTGTAGGTTTCAAATTTACAGGCTGGGGAGAATGGACTAACGACTACCTCTACATTAAAGCTGGTGAAATGTATCTTATCGAGGCAGAAGCTGAGGCAAGACGTCAGGCTTACACGGCTGCTCAGGATGCTCTCTACGCTCTTATTTCAAAGAGAGACCCTGCTTATGTAAAGAGCACCCTCACCGGTGAAGCTCTTATTGATCATATCCTTATGCACCGCCGTGCAGACCTTTGGGGTGAAGGACAACGTTTCCTTGACATCAAACGTCTGAACAAAGGAATGGACAGAAGAGACCTGGGACACAACCCGGCTCAGTGGAACGCAGCTTCTAACTTCCCTGCTGGTGATAAGAACTTCGTATTCCTTATCCCTAAACAGGAAATTGATGCTAACCCTAACATGGTACAAAATCCTTTGTAACATTGGGATAGATATTTTATCTGGCGGCCCGGCAATTTTGCCGGGCCGCCTTTATTTTATTGCCGTTGAACTTTTTTTCACTAAATTCGTACTATAATGAAAGTACTAAATAATTAAACCTGTTTATCCCTATGCTAAAACTCCTCAAATACTCAGCGGTGCTTCTTGGGCTGGTAATTTTTGCTTCATGTAAGAAAGATCCGCCGCCGGTACTTAATGTCTCCTCAGCTACAATAGATGTTCAAAACAATCAGGGCTCCGGAACAGTTTCCCTTACTGCTAACGCTGCCTGGGCCACAACCCTTACTGGAAGCTGGTTTTCAATATCTCCTTCCAGCGGCAACGGAGATGCAGTAATCACGGTTACTGCACAAAACAATCTTACAAGATCAGACAGAACGGCCTCAATCATAATAACAACAGGGCAGGAGGGTAAATCTAATTATTTAAGAAAAATTGTTACAGTAAGACAGTCATCTTCTCAATTAACAATTGATATTAACAATGTAACTTTTGAAAAAGAGGCCGGTACCAGGATTGTTAAGATAACATCAAATACCCCCTGGAGTATAGCGATTCCTGCTGAGTCATCATGGCTTACAGCAAGTGCATTAACAGGTACTTCCAGTACAGATCTTGTTTTTTCTGCAACAGCAAACGCAGGCGCAGACAGAACATCCAGAGTTGTAATTTCTTATGGAGATACTTTAAGAACTGTTGATTTTCTGCAGAAACGGGCACTTAACAGCGCACCTGCAGTTCCGGCGCTTACATACCCTTCTAATAATGCACAAAGCATATCAAGAGTTACTCAGTGCAGATGGAATGTATCAACCGACGCAGATTATGATGCTGTAACATATACTCTTGAACTGGCAGATAACTCTGCATTTTCCGGAAGTGACGGTAAGTTCATGAAAACTTACAATACTGCTTCTCTGGCCAGTTTTGCAATACCTGAATTATTAAAGGAGAATACTAAGTATTACTGGAGAGTTACTGCGACAGATTCTTATCAGGCGAAGAGCATCTCTTCTGTGTTTAATTTCACTACGGGTTCTCTCGGCGGATATGTTGAGGGAGAGTACAGGATTGCACTTAACAATACACTGGGAACCAATCCAAATGAGATTATATTCATGGGTGACGGATATACTGTTGCAGATTATGTAGATGGAGGCAAGTTCGATACAGATGTTCAGAACGGAATTAATGCATTTTTTAATGTAGAGCCATACAAGAGTTACAAGGGTTATTTCAAGATTTATAAAATGGCCGCCTATTCGCAGGATAGCGGAGTTACTCAGCTTGATAAGGGAATAACAAAAGTGACTGCTTTCAATACTGTATTCAAGGGAGGGTCAAGTATGGAGGCAGATGATGAAAAAATCTTCAGGTATGCCACGCAAATTCCCGGGATGCAGGATACAAATCCGTATGATGACAAACCAACAGATAATCCTCCTCCTAAGGGCAAACTGGAGAATGTACTGGTGATACTAATGGTAAATCAGGACAGATATGCAGGAACATGCTGGTCATGGTCTACGGGTCAGTCAATTGCTATTTGTCCTGTAAGTACTTCTACCTCTGCAGGTACCAATTACAGAAATGTTGTTAACCATGAAGCAGGTGGTCACGGCTTCGGGCGTCTTGCAGATGAGTATGTTACCTCTGCAAACAAGGATAAAACAATTACTGAGTCAGAAAAATCTAATCTTACAACATGGCAGAAATATGGTTTCTATCCAAATGTAGATCTTACAAGCGACTTGCTAACAATAAAATGGAAGCATTTTGCAGGGAAGGCCGGCTATTCGGTAGTTGGGGCATTTGAAGGTGCATACTACTACACCTTTGGCGCATGGAGGCCAGAAACTTCAAGCTGTATGATTTTTAACGAGCCATATTATAATGCTCCTAGCAGGGAAAATATGGTTAAGCGAATTCTGCGGACTGCTGCAGGCGTTAGGGTGAATGAATATGTAAGTGGAGTACTCACTCCAATACCAGGGGATCCGTACAATTTTGATACTTTTGTTTCCAATGATGTTCAAAAATCACCTTCAGGAGCAGCAATGCTAATGACAAAGAGTGTAAATCCGTTTACCTTTGTTCCTCTTGCTCCTCCTGTGATGGTTAAGAATAATTAAAAAAAATCTAAAATAATTGAGGGTGTCTGCATCAAACAGGCACCCTCTTTCGTCTAAATAGACAGGAGAGCTATGCAAACTTGTCAAAAATGTGTGTTTCTATATTACGCAATTTCAACTTAATAGTGTATCTAATATTTAAAACTGTTAATTTTTAGTTGCGATTTGTCATATTTTTTTAAATTTGTTTGGCATAAAATTCACAAAATCAGATACTAAAACAAATCTATATAATAAACCTTATTATTAACCAAAAATTATCTAAATGAAAAATGTCAGATTAATTTTAACGGTTCTATTGTTTTTTGCTGTCAACATTCTCGTTGCGCAGAACATAACAATAACAGGAACTGTAACTGACGCCGGCACTGGCGAGCCAATCCCTTTCGCCTCCGTCGTTTTAAAGGGCACTCAGACAGGTGTCTCGACTGACCTTGATGGAAAATTCTCCATCAATGCACCAGGAAACGGAATTTTAACTTTCAGCTCAATTGGTTATCAGACTAGTGATGTTGCAATCAACAACCGCACAGTTGTGAATCTTTCACTTACCAGTTCTGCAATTGCACTGGAAGATGTCATGGTTGTTGCCTATGGTACAGCCAAAAAGGAATCATTTACAGGTTCTGCTCAGGTAGTGAAATCTGAGAAACTGGAAAAGAGAACTGTGGCAAACGTTACAAAAGCGCTTGATGGTATGGCTCCGGGTGTACAGACTACATCTGGTTCTGGTCAGCCTGGTGCAGGTGCCTCTGTGGTTATCCGCGGTTTTGGTTCCATGAGTGCCTCAACTTCTCCTCTTTATGTAGTTGATGGTATTCCTTATGATGGTGCAATTAATGCAATTAACCCTAACGACATCGAATCGATAACTATGATTAAGGATGCTTCTGCAGGTGCTCTATACGGAGCCCGCGGTGCAAACGGTGTTGTGATGATTACTACCAAGAAGGGTCAGGAGAGCAAGCTCTCTGTTAACTTCAAAGGTAACTGGGGTGTAGCTTCAAGGGCTATTCCAAGATACGAAACCCTTAACTCATATGAGTGGACAGAAGATGTATATTACATGTTCAAAAATCGTAATATCGCAAATGGAGTTCCATCTGCACTCGCAGGACCTCAGGCTCTGCAGGAGATGGCTACCGGAGCAGAAAAAATCTTTGGTTCTACTCAGCAGTACAATCCTTTCTCAAGAAGTGCAAATGAGCTGATTGACCATTCAACAGGCAAAATTGTTGCAGGAACTTCTCTTTTGTGGAACGAGGACTGGCTTGATAATGCAACTGCAAAAATGCCATTGCGCCAGGAGTATCAAATGGCAGTCACAGGTGGTAATAACAATACAAATTACATGTTCTCGCTGGGTTATCTTAGTGAGGAGGGTCTTGTTAAAACTACAGCATTTGAGCGTTTTTCCGGTCGTGCCAATGTAGATACAAGAGTAAACAAATGGTTTAAAACCGGTTTGAATGTAAACTTTGCTGGTAACTCTTCAAACAGTACCACACTGGGTGCAACATCTACCAGTTCATCTGCCTATTCAAATGTGTTCTACAGCGCAATGCTTATGGCTCCAATTTATCCTCTTTATCAGAAGGATGCAAATGGAAATACTGTATATGACACAGACGGAAAAGCTCTTTACGACTGGGGCGAAGATCGTCCTGCAGGTGCAAGTGCCGGATGGAATCCACTTGCCAACCTGGAAGAGGACAAATATCTTTCAGTTTCTGACAACCTCAGCGGAAGAACATTCCTTGAATTTGGCGGATTAAAAGAGGGTGCCTTAAGAGGTCTTAAGTTTGTAGTGAATATGGGATTTGACTATGCTATGTCAAAGAGCAGAACATACTGGAATCCATATTTTGGAAATGGTAAATCAACAAACGGTCTTCTTGGTATAGCAGATGGAAGAACATTCAGTTATACATTCAACCAGATTCTTTACTGGGATCGTACTTTTGGTGAACACCACATTGATTTAATGGGAGGTCATGAATTGTACAAATACAACTATCAGTATCTCTACGGAGAGAAGACAGGTTTCCCGTTTGGTGGTCTTTACGAACTTGATGCTGCTACAACCATCAGTAATGTTAGCTCTTACACAAATAACTATGCAATTGAATCATATTTCTCACGTCTTAACTATGATTTCAAGGACAAGTATTACTTCTCTGCAAGTTACCGCCGTGACGGAACCTCTCGTTTCAAAAAAAATGTACGCTGGGGTAATTTCTGGTCAGTTGGTGCAAGCTGGAGAGTTTCTCAGGAGTCGTTCATGCAAAATCTGGAGTGGCTTAACAACATGACTCTAAAGGCATCATATGGTGTACAGGGTAATGATAATATTGGTTCTCTATTTGCTTGGCAGGCTTTCTACTCTCTTCAGTATCCAAACCAGTCTATGCCGGGTGCAATTGTATCATCTCTTGAGAACGCAGATCTGAAATGGGAGAAAAACAATAACCTTAACATAGGTATTGAAGCAAGAATTTTCGATAAACTTTCAATTACTGCCGAATATTATGATCGCCGTACAGACGATATGCTCATGGACTTCCCAATGGCAGTATCTCTCGGATTTGACGGATATTCAAAGAATATCGGAAAGATGATGAATAATGGTTTTGAATTAAGTCTTTCAATGGATGTTATCAAGAATCAGAAATTCAACTGGAACATGACACTCATGGGATCTACAATTAAGAATAAAGTACTCAATCTTGCAGACAAACCTGAAATCATTTCGGGCAGTTATATTATCAAAGAGGGAGAGGCACTTAACTCATTCTATCTTTCTGAATCTGCAGGAATTGACCCTGCAACAGGTAACAAATTGTACTGGGTTTGGGATGAAACTGACGGAGTACGCGGTGAGAAATATATCTCTAGCGACTACCAGAAAGCACTCCAGTGCAGGGAGGTTTCAGGAAACCGTATTCCAATAGTTTATGGTTCATTTGTAAATGACTTCAGATATGCAGGATTTGACCTCAGTCTCCTGACAACTTACTCAGTTGGTGGAAAGATGCTTGACGGAGTATATAATTCACTTCTTTACAGTACATATGTTGGACAGGCTGCTCACAGAGATCGTCTGGAAAAAACATGGAAACAACCGGGAGATATTGCTCAGTTCCCAAGAATTGACGCTAACGGTTCTGCAAGAATCACAAGAACCAAAGATGAGCTTATTGACGCCTCTTATTTTGCAATCAAGAATATTACCCTTGGTTATACTCTTCCTTCAAAATGGGCTAAAAAGGCAAATCTTCAGTCTCTCAGGATAGCTCTTACAGCAGATAACCTGCATGTATTTACAGCGCTTAAAGGTATGGATCCTCAGTACAACTTCACTGGTGGTACCGGTTTCTCTTATACTCCTATCAAGACTGTGTCTCTGGGACTTGACATCAAATTTTAAACAGAGGATATAAAATGAAAAAGATATTTTTAATATTATCAATAATTGGACTGGTCTCACTGAACAGCTGTTCTAAAATGCTGGATACAGACCCAACCAATCAGGTATCCGGAACGATAATTTTCGCGGATGCGCAAAACTCACTGACTGCAATCAACGGTATATACCGTATATTGTATACAGGCGGATGGGGCTCAAGCTGGGCTGCAGAAAACGGCGGACTTCCTGCATATATTCTTGTATTTGATATTATGGGTGAAGACCATGTAATGGATGCTGCAGGTTCGGGATGGTTCTGGTATGACTATGGTTTCGATACATGGGGTGACTATTCCGGCAAGGCAGGTCACCAGTATCAGATATGGAATTTCTTCTATACCCAGATTGCAAATGCTAACTACATAATTGCACAGGAAGGCAAAATCCCGGGAGACCAGGAACTTGCGGACTATGTTGTAGGTCAGGCATATGCTATCAGATCATTTGCTTACATGTGGCTGGTACAGTGCTATCAGCAAAATGACCCAACCAAGCCGGGCGTTCCAATTTATACTGAACCTACAGTTGCAGGATCAATAGGAAACCCTAGAGGTACTGTTCAGCAGGTTTACGACAGAGCAAATCAGGATATCGACAAAGCTATTGCATTGCTTGAAGGCTCTACAAAGACTCAGATGCATAAATCTCACATCGATAAATATGTAGCTTATGGTCTTAAAGCAAGACATGCCCTGGTTCAGAAAAACTATGCAGTTGCTCTTGAATTTGCAAAGAAAGCAATGGATTCACCTGCAGTAATCGCTCAGTTCTCTGAAATCAGAAGAGTCAATGATAATTCTAAACGCAATGTGATGTGGGGTCTTGGTATCCAGACTGACCAGTCAATGGGTAACTACGATATCTATTCTCACATGGACGCAGACAGTAAGGGAACTTACTCTAAGGCAAGACACCTTATCTCTTCATGGCTCTATGATCAGATTCCTTCAACAGACCAGAGAAAACAGTGGTGGACAGCTCCTCTTGCAAGCAGTCAGTGGGGTGCTGCAGGAACTGAAAATGGTTCAAAACGCTCTTGGTGCCAGACTAAGCTTGGTTATCTTGATGTTGCTGCCCAGACTGGTGACCACATTCTCATGAGAGAAGAGGAGATGGCTCTAATAGCTGCTGAAGCCGCATGTCGTCTGGATAAATTTACAGAAGCCCGTCAGTATGTAACCATGGTAGGAAGTCAGAGAGACTCTGAGTATGCATCAAGACTTGCAAACTTCCAGGACAGCAAATCTTACAATGCTTCTACAACTGGCTCACTTACTACTCTAATGGACGAAATTCTGTTCCAGAGAAGAGTTGAACTATGGAGCGAGGTTCCAAGACTTCATGATCTTCAGAGACTGGGACTCGGATTCAACAGAAACTTTGACGGTTCAAACCATACACTCAAGCTTACCAGCATTAACACAAACCCTAAATCTCCTGCATTTATCCTATGGATTCCTCAGGCAGAGTTTGACGGTAATGAGAATATGGATCCAAACACAGACCAGAACCCACCTCAGAGTTAACCTGTAATAATTTAAAAAGATTGAATATGAAAAAGATATTATTTCTAACTAGTATTATCGGATATCTCTTTTTTGCAGCTTCTTGTGAGCCTGAAAGAGTTATCTATAATCCTGGAGACAGGGTGGATGCATCTTTCCCGTCAGGAATTCTGACAGTAGAGATGGTTGCTGCAGACAACGGACAATTCCAGATTGAGTTATGGCGTGGTAATACCAAAAACGCTGTATCTGTACCGGTAACTATTACCGGAAACGGAACAAAGTTCACTGCAGATAAAACCAAATTTGATTTTGCTGCCGGTGAAAACAAGGCCTATATTAAGTTTACCTATCCAAACCTGAACACGTTTGGCGGTGAGTCATACAAAATCACAGTAACAATTGCAGATGACGCAAATGTATCTTATGGCGGCAAGAAATCTCTGGTTATTACAGCCAAGAGAAAGCTCACCTTCCAGACTCTTGGTACAGGAACATTTACATCTGAGTTCTTTGAAGAGGCATGGCCGCAGGTTGTTCAGAAAGCAGCAGAAGCAGACTATTACAGACTGCCTAACTGTTACTACAACAACTATCCTATTGAGTTCACTATCGTGAATAATGTTGTATCTTTTGCAACACAGCCAATGGGATATGTTCACTCAACCTATGGTATGTGCAGCTGGGTTCCTAATTACCTTTCAGAATGTAAAGTTGAGGGTAAGAAGGTAACTTTTAAAGTAGATTTTCGTGTTTCCGCGGGCTCATTCGGATCATACTTCGAAATTCTTGATATGCCATAAGGGATAATCTTATAGCAGATTTTGATGCCCGGATATTTTATCCGGGCATCTTTTTTTGATTATGCACCGGCATAGTAAACATTATAAAAAAAGGTGCCTGAACTAAAGTTCAGACACCCTTCTGAGTTGTATTATGAGGATATTACTCCTTCTTGCTCTTCATCATTTTAAGGTGATCGTCCATAGAACTTACTACCATTCTTTCGAACTCGCGTGTACCTGTACCGGCAGGGATCAGGTGTCCGCAGATAACATTCTCCTTAAGACCCTCAAGTGTATCCTTCTTGCCGAATATAGCGGCCTCTCCGAGTACCTTGGTTGTCTCCTGGAAGGATGCTGCAGACATAAAGCTGTTTGTGCGGAGTGCAGCACGTGTAATACCTTGCAGAATCTGATTTGATGTTGCAGGAATTGCATCGCGTGCCTCTACAAGCTTAAGGTCTCTGCGCTTAAGTGTTGAGTTCTCCTCTCTGAGTCTTCTGACAGAAACAATCATTCCTGCTTTAAGCTCAGCAGAGTCACCTGCGTCAAGAATTACCTTCTTGTCGTAGATAGAGTCGTTCTCTTCCATGAACTCCCATTTGTCAACCAGTTGTTCCGGCAGGAAGCGTGTGTCACCCGGATCTACAATCTCGAGTTTGCGCATCATCTGTCGAACAATGATTTCGAAATGTTTGTCATTGATCTTCACACCCTGCATACGGTAAACCTCCTGAATCTCGTTCACGATATACTCCTGAACTCTTGTAGGTCCCTGAATAGCAAGGATGTCTGTAGGTGAAATAGCACCTTCAGAGAGTGGCATACCTGCGCGCACATAGTCGTTCTCCTGAACCAGGATCTGTTTTGTGAGCGGAACAGAGTAAGTCTTTTTCTCTCCGGTTTTTGACTGGATGATAATCTCTCTGTTACCACGCTTAATCTTACCCATAAGAACCTCACCGTCAATTTCGGTTACAGTTGCAGGATTAGATGGGTTACGGGCTTCGAAGAGTTCAGTTACACGAGGAAGACCTCCGGTGATGTCACCAGATTTACCAATGGCTCTAGGAATCTTAACAAGAATATCTCCTGCTTTAACTTTCTGACCATTTTCAACCATAATGTGAGCACCTACTGGAAGGTTGTACTGCCTGAGCTCAAGCTTATCTTCCATAATCTTGATGGTAGGGTTCTTCGATTTATCCCTTGACTCGATAATTACCTTCTCTTTGTGGAGTGAGTATTCATCTGCAGCCTCTTCGCGATATGTTACACCTTCAATAAGTGAATCGAATACAGCCTTACCGGCGGTCTCTGCAATTGTTACTGCGTTGTATGCATCCCAGTCGCAAATCATATCGCCCTTCTTAACAATGTCTCCGTCTTTTTTATAGAGGCTTGCACCGTAAGGAACGTTATGGTTATAGAGTGTTATACCTGTATTGACATCTACGATACGCATCTCAGCTGTACGTCCGATAACAATCTCCTGCTTTTCACCAAGTTCGTCTGTCTTGTGAAGTGTACGAAGCTCTTCAAATTCCAGGCGTCCTTCGTATCTTGCAACGATTTCACTTTCGGATGCAATGCTTGATGCAGTACCACCCACGTGGAATGTACGGAGTGTAAGCTGTGTACCAGGCTCACCAATTGACTGAGCAGCAATTACACCAACTACCTCTCCCTTCTCTACCATCTTTCCTCTTGCAAGGTTACGACCGTAGCATTTTGCACAAACACCTTTGCGTGATTCGCAGGTAAGTACTGAACGAATCTCCACATGTTCGATTGGAAGTGACTGAATGAGTTCTGCAATCTCTTCTGTAATCTGCTCTCCGGCTTCAATAATCTTCTCACCTGTGAGAGGGTTATAGATGTCGTGAACAGATGTTCTTCCGAGAATTCGCTCGAACAGTGATTCAACAATCTCATCTTTATTCTTGATGGCAGTCGCAACAAGTCCCCTGAGAGTTCCGCAATCCTCTTCGTTGATGATAACATCATGCGAAACGTCAACCAGACGACGGGTCAGATAACCTGCGTCAGCTGTCTTAAGAGCGGTATCGGCAAGACCTTTACGGGCACCGTGAGTTGAAATGAAGTACTCAAGAACCGAAAGACCCTCCTTAAAGTTGGAAAGAATTGGGTTCTCGATAATTTCTGCAGATGTTGAACCGGATTTCTGAGGTTTTGCCATCAGACCACGCATACCAGAGAGCTGACGAATCTGCTCTTTTGAACCGCGGGCTCCTGAGTGAAGCATCATGTAAACCGGGTTGAATCCTTGTTTGTCTTCTGCAATTCTCTTCTCTACAATGTTAGTAAGTTTAGAGTTTGTTGTAGTCCAGATGTCAATAATCTGGTTGTATCTTTCGTTATTGGTTATAAGACCGTTGTTGAATGAGAACATAATATTCTCAACCTGCTTGTAACCATCTTCAATAAGTGTCTCTTTCTCTGCCGGAACAATAACATCCTCCAGGTTGAACGAAAGTCCGCCCCTGAATGCCATCTGGTATCCAATCTCCTTAATCTCATCAAGGAACTGAGCAGTTCTGGCTACGCCTGAAACTTTAAGTACCCTGCTGATAATATCCCTGAGGGATTTTTTAGTAAGGATTTCATTGATGTAACCAACTTCTGGCGGAACTACCTGATTAAAGATTACCCGTCCAACGGTTGTCTTTTTGAGCTCATAACCCCTGGAAAGGTCTGTCATGTCAACAGGGAGTCTCACCTCAATCTCTGCGTGAAGATCAACTCTTTTCTCGTTGTAACCAATAATAACCTCTTCTGGCCCGTAGAACCTGGTCTTTTCACCTTTGGCGCCTGTGCGTGGTTTGGTGATATAGTAGAGACCAAGAACCATGTCCTGAGAAGGAACTGTGATAGGGGCTCCGTTTGCAGGGTTAAGAATGTTGTGCGAACCAAGCATCAGAAGTTGTGCTTCAAGAATTGCAGCATTACCGAGCGGAAGGTGAACAGCCATCTGGTCACCGTCAAAGTCGGCGTTGAATGCAGTACATGAAAGCGGGTGAAGCTGAATAGCCTTGCCCTCTATGAGCTTAGGCTGAAATGCCTGAATACCCAGTCTGTGCAGGGTAGGGGCACGGTTAAGCATCACCGGGTGACCCTTCATTACGTTCTCGAGGATATCCCAGATAACAGGGTCCTTCCTGTCAACTATTTTCTTTGCAGATTTTACTGTTTTTACGATACCGCGCTCAATAAGCTTACGGATAACGAACGGTTTGAACAGTTCTGCCGCCATGTCCTTTGGAATACCGCACTCATGCATTTTGAGCTCGGGACCAACAACAATTACTGAACGGGCAGAGTAGTCAACACGTTTACCGAGGAGGTTCTGACGGAATCGTCCCTGCTTACCTTTAAGTGAGTCAGAAAGCGATTTGAGAGTACGGTTTGCCTCGGTCTTAACAGCATTAGATTTGCGTGAGTTGTCAAACAGAGAGTCAACAGCCTCCTGAAGCATACGTTTCTCATTTCTGAGAATAACCTCGGGAGCCTTGATTTCAATGAGTCTCTTAAGACGGTTATTTCTTATGATAACCCTGCGGTAGAGGTCGTTGAGGTCAGACGTTGCAAAACGGCCGCCATCCAGCGGAACAAGAGGACGAAGTTCAGGAGGTATAACAGGGATAACCTTTAATACCATCCATTCAGGATTGTTAATCTCTCTTGATTCGCGGAACGCCTCTACTACGCTGAGTCTTTTAAGAGCCTCAGCTTTTCTTTGCTGTGAAGTTTCGTTCTCGGTCTTATGACGGAGTTCGTATGAAAGTTCGTCGAGGTTTATGCGTGAAAGCATCTTGAGGATAGCCTCTGCACCCATACCAGCGATAAACTTGTTAGGATCACTGTCATCGAGATACTGATTCTCTTTTGGCAGCTTGTCCATGATTGCCAGATAGTCATCCTCTGTGAGGAAGTCGTTTGCACGAACTCCTTCACTTGCGGCTGCTCCCGGCTGGATTACGATATAGCGCTCGTAATAAATGATTCCTTCCAGCTTCTTTGATGGAATGCCGAGAAGGTAACCAATCTTGTTTGGTGTCGAGCGGAAGTACCAGATGTGGGCAACAGGCACTGTGAGGGAGATGTGTCCCATCCTCTCACGCCTTACCTTTTTCTCGGTAACCTCTACACCGCATCGGTCACAAATAATACCCCTGTAGCGGATTCTCTTATATTTACCGCAATGGCACTCATAGTCCTTGTAAGGACCAAAGATGCGTTCGCAGAAAAGACCATCTCTTTCGGGCTTATATGTACGATAGTTTACAGTTTCCGGTTTCAGAACTTCGCCTGACGATCTTTCGAGGATCTCTTCAGGAGAAGCCAGTCCAATGGAAATCTGACTAAAATTGCTCTTTACCTTAATCTCTTTTTTGAAAGACATATTATTCTCT
>PHDP01000030.1 GCA_002842655.1 Bacteroidetes bacterium HGW-Bacteroidetes-14 | reverse complement strand
TATTCTTTATCTTCATATTTTTAGAGCGAAAGTATAAAATGAGCTAAAAGCACAATGGGTAAAATTTCGGCGCCGCAAAGATACAAAATATAAAAAAAATGAGAAAACCGATGGCCAATTATTATCTGATAACTTCTGAAAATATAAATTATATAAACAGGTAATACGCTGAATGCCATCGCATATATAAGGGTTTCCTCTGTTATCTCAGGATTGAATAGTTTTGCCAGTAAAGAGGGAAATGTCACAATTGCTGCGACAATTATGTGGTTGAAGCCTATTTTTTCAAGTACTGCAAAGGTGTATTTGTCCCTGTTGAGCCATGAAAGCAGTTTAAATATCAACTTTTTCGCTATGCCCAGTGCAATCAGTGAGAGAAAGAACAGAATCAGAAAGAGAGGGGGATAAATTCCAAATTCAGATGATATGTAGTCATCTGCCATAATGGTGATAATCACCGGAAAATAAATAAGAGAAATCACGAAAACTATGTTTCGCATATTGCTCAGTGATAGTTTCTCTTCCAGTTTGTAATGGTTCTTAAGGCTGAACAGACTTTTGAAGACCGCAGGCAGTGAAGATACCAGCTCTCTTGAAAAAATAATCAGCAAAATAAAAAAGGATAGAATTATTCCGGAAAGCAGCAGATTAGGAGTTTCATATCCGGAACTTTTGCTGCCCATTGGAAATGGAGCGATAGTTCTGGTAGTTGAACTCCAGAGAGAATCGGCAGATATATCCCTTGCAGTGTCTGCAACAGGATAATCAACTACAATATATCTGCATGATGTGCTGTCGGTTATGTATAATGTATCCCTCTGAAGCATCAGTTTCCTCTTTTTGCATTATAACCCATAGTCTGCAGGAGTGAAACCACCCTGTCCCTGAAATCGCCCTGAATTATAATCTCCCCATCTTTAACGGAGCCGCCTGTGCCGCATTTGTTCTTAAGCTGTTTGCCAAGATCCTGCAAATCATCTTCCCTGCCTGAAAAGCCTTTTACAAGGGTCACCTGTTTGCCGCCCCTGTTTCTTTTATCTATGGCAACAATAAGTCTCTGTTTGCCGGGAGGGGGTGTTTCTCTCTCAGACTCCTGCTCTCTGCTGTCGAACTGAAAGTCGGGATTTGTGGAAAATACCACTCCAAGTCTGCTTTTCCAGTCGTTATCTCCCATTTGGTATTAAATTTGACACAAAGTTAGGCAGAAAAATTCAAAATAGTATCTTTGTCAATTATTCTCATTATCACCAGAAATATAATCTCATGGAATTGAAAAAATTCAAATTGATAGACAACATATTGGGAGCCGTTGTCCTTCTGATTGCATCATTTACTTATCTCTCCACCATAGAACTTACAACAAGTTTCTGGGACTGCGGGGAGTTTATTGCATCTTCCTATAAGCTTGAGGTAGGGCACCCTCCGGGAAACCCGGTTTTCCAGCTTATTGCGAGATTTTTCACCCTCTTTACCGGTCCCGGTCAGGCAGCAATGATGGTCAATGCAATGAGCGCAATGTGCTCTGCCTTTACCATTCTGTTCCTGTTCTGGACAATAACACACCTGGGAAGAAGAATCTCTGAGAAGAGCGGAAACAATCTTTCGTTATCAGGTTCCATAGCAATATGGGGCGCAGGTGTAGTTGGTGCCCTGGTTTATACATTTTCAGATACTTTCTGGTTCTCAGCTGTTGAAGGTGAGGTGTACGCAATGTCCTCCCTCTTTACTGCAGCTGTTTTCTGGGCTATGCTCAAGTGGGAGGAGGAGGCAGACAAGCCTCATTCTAACAGATGGATTATTCTTATTGCCTTCCTGATGGGACTCTCAATAGGTGTTCACCTGCTGAACCTGCTTGCAATTCCGGCGCTGGTGTTTATTTACTATTACAAGAAGTATGAGGTTACTGCAAAAAGAAGCTTTTATGTACTTCTTATATCGGGAGTAATTCTTGCTGCTATTCTTTACGGAATTATACCTTATCTGCCTAAGATGGCTTCATGGGTAGACCTGCTGTTTGTGAACGGAATGGGGATGCCGTTTAATTCAGGTGCCGCAGTATTCATGATTCTGCTCCTTGCTGCTTCTTTTGCAGGAGTATGGTATACATACAAAAAGCAGAATTATCTCTGGAATACTATTCTTCTCAGTTTTACAATGATTGTTATTGGTTACTCATCTTTTGCAGTGGTCATCATCAGGTCTTCTGCTAATACTCCAACAAATGAGAATCAGCCCGACAATCCTTTCTCACTTGTAAGATACCTCGGGCGCGAGCAGTACGGAAGCAATCCGCTTATTTACGGTGAGAGCTTTACATCTCCTTATGAGATTGAGACAACAGATTACTACGCCAAAGTTGGCGACAAATACAAAAAGGTTGAGGGTCCTGTAAAACCGGTATATAAACCCGGTTCAAAGATGTTTTTCCCCAGAATGTGGAGCACAATGTCGAATGACCATGTGACATTCTATGAGAGTTACACTGAGGGAAGAGGTAAGATAATCCCGGGCACAGACAGAAAGCTGCCTCTCTTTAAGGATAACCTGGCTTTCTTCTTCGACTTCCAGGTAGGCTACATGTATATCAGATATTTCATGTGGAACTTTGCCGGAAGACAGAATGACCTGCACGGAACAACTCCGGGCGACCCGCTCAGGGGTAACTGGGAGTCTGGAATTGGCTTCCTTGACAAAGCCCGTCTGGGAGACCAGAGCGTTGGTCCGGACTACATAGTTAACAACAGAGCCAAAAACCACTATTATTTGCTTCCGCTTCTGCTGGGAATCTTTGGCCTTCTGTACCAGCTTGGAAAGGATAAGCAGAACTGGTGGGTTACCATGCTGCTGTTTATTCTTACCGGTATAGCAATTGTGGTATATCTGAATCAGCCTCCTTATCAGGTAAGGGAGCGAGACTATGCATATGCAGGTTCGTTTTACGCCTTTGCAATCTGGGTAGGACTGGGAGTGATGGCAATTCATGACTTCCTTAAGCGGTGGGTTCCGGAAAGAGCATCTGCAATTGCAGTCTCTGCTGCATGTGTTCTTGTTCCTGTTCAGATGGCTGCAGAAAACTGGGACGACCACGACAGGGGCAACAGATATACTGCACGTGATCTTGCATACAACTACCTCAACAGTACCGAGGAGAATGCCATTCTTGTGACTCACGGTGACAATGATACCTTCCCTCTCTGGTACATTCAGGAGGTTGAGGGCGTTCGCACAGATGTGAGAATCATGAATACCTCGCTGCTGGGAACAGACTGGTATATTGACCAGATGCAGTACAGGACATATGAATCTGATCCTGTTAAATTCTCTATTCCAAGACACGAATATCTGTATGGTACCAACGATGTTTTACAGATTGTCGACAGGGTAAACAAACCAGTGCCGCTTAAACTGGTTGTTGACCTGATTTCAAAACCGGAGGCAAAGATCAGGGCAGAAAACGGAGCTCTGTACAGCTTCTTTGCTGCAAGACAACTTACCATTCCGGTAGACAGAGAGGCTGCAATTAAAAATGGAATCGTAAGCGAGGCAGACAGTTCACAAATACTCGATACTATTCAGCTTGACCTCCCTCAGGGTAAAAATATGCTCACCAAGGCAGAGATGATGATTCTGGACCTTCTTGCAAACTATAAATGGGACAGACCAATTTACTTTGTGGCAATGGGTGGTGATTTGCAGATTGGAATCCGTGACTATCTTGAATACAATGGTTTTGCATATAAATTTGTGCCAATTAAGAGCAAAACTACAATGATAACTCCCGGCAGGGTTCCTGCAGACAAAATGTATGACAAGCTTATGAATGTCTACAAGTGGGGTAATATGAATGATCCTTCAATTAATATTGACTATCAGAATCTGCTGACTTTTAACGCTGTTATTACTGCAAGAAACATATTTACCCAGACGGCTAGGGCTCTTATCAATGAGGGCAAGACACAGAAGGCTGTTGAGATTCTTGACAAGATGCAGGTTGAGGTGATTAATGAAAACTTCCCTGTAAACTGCACTTTGCTTTCATCTCTCAACGAGCAGGCTGTTGTTGATGCAATTGACATATATCTTATTGCGGGAGAGAAAGAGAAGGCATATAAACTTGCCGATACATTTGTGCAGGAGAGCTTCCTTGGTATTGACCTCTTTGCAAAGAGACTTGGCGGTTACTACCTCTCAAAGACAGATGTTGAGAAGAACCTCTCTTACCTTGTTTATCTGGCCGATGTGCTTAAAAACAGAGGTGAGAATGACAAGGCTGGTGAGATTGAGAAGAGAGTTCAGGAGACAATTAACAGAGTGCAGGTTCTTTAACCAAGAAGGAGGTTACAGCCTCTGAGCTCTGAATTATTTATGCGGCCGGGAATCCTGAAAAGGTTCCCGGTCTCTTTTATAACCAGGTCTTCTGTTTCAATGAATGAACATGAATTTACGTTGGCAAGGTCTATGATGTTAAGCCCGCCTTTTGCCTCTCCTGATGTTACTTTGAGAGGATTGTTAAGATCTCTTGCGAAAATCTCCATCCAGTGAGGTGTCTGAAAAACTCCTTCACCTGAGGAGTATGCCTGAGACAGAAGTTCTGCCATTCCGTATTCTGAATGGATGGTATTTACGCCAAATCCCTTCATGAGAATTCTGTGAAGTTCTTCCCGCGGGAGTTCAACTCCGCGTCCCTTCATCCCTCCCGTCTCCATCACAGTGAGTTCCGGGAAATTAACAGGGAAATCTTTTGCAAAATCAAGCAGGGCAAAGCTGACTCCTATGAGCAGTGTTTTTCGGCTATTTTTTTGCAGGATTTCGAGAGTATCTCTGAGTTGTGCAAAGTTGTACAGATAGAATCCGCTCAGGTCACTTTTGCTGAGTTTTATGAGCTTGTCTGCCATGTAAACAAGTGACGAGCCATCTCTCTCAAGATATGACGGGAGGAGGGCCAGAATCGTATATTCAGACGGACTCCCGTAAAAGTGCTCAAATGCCTTTCTAAAACTGAGTTCGTAAAGTGAAAGATCTGCCACAAGATGTCTTGACGGGGTCATCCCTGTAGTTGCGCTGCTGGTGAACAGTTTTTGAGGTTCGGCTGAGGCGCTGTATACATCCCTGCTTTTGAAGAATCGGATAGGAAGAAAAGGAATTTTTTCTGGTGAGTCCACAGAGCCCGGGTCTGTTCCAAGCAGAGAGACAAACTGTTTGTACGGAGGGCAGTGCTCCAGCTGGTATCTGAATACCTCAAGGGCGAGAGCAGAAAAGTGCTCACAGCCAGCTTCACTGCCGCCTCTCTTTATAAAGGACGAAATCTTTTCCTGTATTGCAGACATTCCGGATAAAAGTCAGATTATTCTTCCTGATTCTTTTCGTTTATCTCCAGCAGCTCCTCTGCGAAGTTGCGGTTATTGCTCAGTCTGGGAACCTTGTGCTGACCTCCAAGCTTTCCCTTGTCCCTGAGCCAGCTGTAAAATGTGCCGGGCTTAAGAGGTTTAAGAACCAGCCTGGTCATTGTAATGTTATTTGCCCTTTTTGCTTCGTAGTCTGAGTTAACAAGACAAATCTCTTTGTCCAGTACATCTGCAAACCGCTCTGCATCTGCCGGCGGATTGCTGAATTCTATCAGCCACTGGTGTGCACCCTTGCTTCCGCCCTCCATAAAAAGGGGAGCAACTGTAAAGTTGTCTGCAGAGCAGTTCTCTTTTTCGCAGGCAGCGGTAAATGCCTTCTCTGCGTTGCCAATCATCAGCTCTTCTCCAAAGGCGTTAATGAAGAGCTGGGTGCGGCCGGTGATTCTGAGTTTGTGTGGTCTGAGAGATGTAAACTCAACTGAGTCTCCTATGAGGTACCTCCAGAGGCCGCCGTTGGTTGTGATTACCATTGCATAATTTACTCCGGTCTTTACCGAGGCAACTGTATCAAAAGATGTGAAGGTTCCGTTCATAGCCTCTTCGTACCTGTCCATAGGGATGAATTCATAGAAAATTCCGCCGTTGGTCATAAGAAGCATTGACTTGTCTGATGGGTCGTCCTGAAAGGCGAAGTAACCTTCGGATGCGTTGTAATTCTCCATATAACGCATTTTATCAGAAGGAATTATACGCTGGTACTCTTTTCTGTATGGCTCAAAGCTGATTCCTCCGTGCATGAAGAGTTCCAGGTTAGGCCAGATATCCAGCAGGTTCTCCTTTCCGTTGTAGTCAAGAATGGCATTCAGAAGAATAAGGTTCCATGAGGGAACGCCCGAAATACTTGTCACATTCTCTTTTGAGGAGACCTTGCAAATTTCGTTGACTTTGGTCTCAAAATCACTGATAAGAGCAATCCTTGCAGGTGGTGTCCTTCTGAACTCGGCCAGCATGGGGGAGTTTTTCAGAAGAATTGCAGATAAGTCGCCGTACTGGCTCTTACCGGTTCCGGTTTCGTCAATGCGTGCACTGCCTCCAAGAGTTAGTGCCATTCCCTCCAGAAGTCTGGAATCTGGATAGTTGTTAAGATATGTGGCCAGCATGTTCTGCATTCCTTCGTAGTGACAGAGCTGCAGAGACTCGTCTGTTATTGGAATAAACTTGCTTTTGGATGAACTTGTTCCGCTTGATTTGGCATACCAGTGAGTTGTTCCGGGCCAGAGAAGATCCTCTTCTCCCATGCGGGATCTGTTAATCCACTCCTCGCTTTTGTCATAGTCCCTGAGGGGAACCCTGCTCTGGAACTGTTCAATAGTGGTGCCTGGTTTTATATTGTGTTCTTTTCCGAATATAGTTTCAGAGCCGGCGGCAATAATCTTTTCAAACCACTCCTGCTGGAACCTCCACGGATCCACACGATTTTCATCCAGCACCTTAAGTCGTTTCCCGGAGTAAATCCGGTAAATTTTTGATACAACAGACATTGCAATCTTTTAATTTGCGTCAAATATAGATATTATTCGAAGACCTCGCGCAGAATATCAAGCGAGCGGACATTTATCTGGTGTCCCATGTGGTATGCCAGGTACTCCGTCATGGCTGTTGCAAAGCTGTTTCTTTGCCTGCCCGGAATCCTGAGCATATGCATGCTCTCCTCCCGGTACTGCAAAATAGTTGCCAGAATTGAAGAATCGGCTTCAGAAAAGCATTTGGAGCCAATCTGAGGTGTTGTGGTAAATGATGCCGATACTATGTCAAAGAGTGAATTTTTATCCTCAGTTGTGAATTCGGGACCATATCCGGATCGTTTTGCGTACTCCACAAGAAACCACAGATGGAAGTTTGCAAAGCCTGAATCCATCTCCTCCAGCAGCAAAACGGATTTTACCAGAAATTCGTAGAATGACGGATTTGGCTCCACTTCATGAATACACCTGAAAATGAACTCGCTCACATACATTGCAATTGAGCTTTTGCTCAGGTTTTCCCTGATTCCGGGCAGATTGTACAGTGTTCTGAACTCCTTTACATTTTTGAGGTCACCGCGATTTTTGTCCGACAGCTCTGCCTCAATTATGCTAAGCGGGTGCAGCTGTGACAATGCTGAGTGAATTCCGCCTCTCCCTCCTTTGCGCACAATGAGACCGCACCTGCCTGTCTCTGCAGAGTAGCCGTGTATAATGATGGAAGAGTCTCCGTATTTCGTTTTATGTAAAACGATAATAGCGGTTTTTAAATTCATGATTTTGCTCTATTATTCAGAAAATCAGAGAGCTTACGCATTGCCTTGCCTCTGTGCGAAATATTGTTTTTCTCCTGTGGAGTGATTTCGGCAAGAGTTTTGTCGTATCCTTCAGGAACAAAGACAGGGTCATAGCCAAAACCGCCGCTGCCTGCGGGAGTTTCAATGATTTCCCCCTCAAGGGTCCCTTTGAAAAGGTATTTTTCTCCGGGTGAAAGGATGAGGGCGGCCACGGTTTCAAATCTTGCCTTTTTGTTGGTGCAGCCTTTTAATTCACTAAGGAGCCTTGACATATTTTTTTGAGGATCTGCCCCGGGTCCGGCGTAACGGGCCGAGTAGACTCCAGGCCGGCCGCCCAGTGCCTCCGCAAGCAGCCCTGTGTCGTCTGCGAAACATGGCTTATGAAAGCGGTTCCAAAGGTATTCGGCCTTCATAAGTGCATTTTCCTCAAGGGTCTCTGCGGTTTCCGGGATCTCTTCTGTAACTCCTAGTGAAGCAGGGGTTACGAGTGTAAAGGAGGGGCCGAGTACTGCCTGTGCTTCTTCAAGCTTATGTTTGTTTGCCGTGGCGAAAATGAGCTCCATATTTGAAATGAATGTTGCATCAAAGATACTAAAACTTTAAATTTGTAATTAAGTAAAGAAACATACAAGATGAAGAGAACTTTGGGAATAGCGTCACTGGTAGCTTTTATGCTCGTGTCGCCCTTTCTTGGCGGGCAGTCGAAGGATTTCAAGACAGGCAAAAGTCTGGATATACAGTTTTCTGTACTCAGAGAGCTGTCGCTGTTTTATGTAGACAGTGTAAAGGTAGATAAGCTGGTCCAGACAGGCATTGATGCAATGCTTGAGTCGCTTGACCCTTATACAGTATATATTCCGGAGGAGGATGAGGAGAGTCTGGAGATGCTCACTACCGGAACATACGGAGGAATTGGTGCTCTCATCAAAAAGGTAGATGAGGGAATTGAAATTTCTGAAGTTTATGACAACTCTCCTGCTGCCAAAGCGGGTATTGTTGCAGGTGATATTCTTCTCAGAATTGATACTGCTTATACAAAAAACCTTACAGTAGAGCAGTGCTCTTCAAAAATGAAGGGTACTCCGGGAACAACTGTTGTTTTTCTGATGAAGAGGCTCCGCGGCGACAAAACAGAGGAGATTAAGATTACCAGAGAGAGAATCCACTTTCCGGATGTGCCATACTGGGGAATGATTAACGACAGCGTGGGATATATCCGCATAACAGGCTTTACAGTTGATGGATGGAAAGATGTGAGAAGTGCCCTGGTAAATCTTAAAACCAATCAGGGTATGAAGAGACTGGTTCTTGACCTGAGGGGTAACGGCGGCGGATTGCTTGATGAGGCTGTAAACATTGTATCGCTGTTTGTTCCATCGGGAACCAAGGTTGTGTCTGCTCTTGGCAAATACCAGCAGACAGATGCAATTTATTATACAAAAGAGGAGCCGGTAGATTTGAAAATTCCGCTTATAGTACTGGTTAATTCAGGATCTGCCTCGTCTGCCGAGATTGTTGCAGGAGCACTGCAGGATCTTGACAGGGCAACAATTGTGGGAACAAGAACATTTGGCAAGGGTCTTATTCAGTCTATCAGAGATGTGGGGTATAACAATAAAATCAAGCTAACCACAGCAAAATACTACACCCCGAGCGGCCGCTGCGTTCAGGCAATTGACTACAGCAACAGAAATGAGGACGGAAGTGTTGGAAACATTCCGGATTCCCTTGTTAAGCCATTTAAAACAAGACTGGGAAGAACAGTTTATGATGGTGGCGGAGTAACGCCTGATGTAAAAATTGAACCAGAAAGCTATAGCAGAGTCTCACTTTCGCTTATATATTCAGATATAATAAGAGATTATTCGGTTCAATTTTTCAAAACCAGAGAAAGCATTCCTGCTCCTGACAAATTCACCATCACGGATGCAGAGTTTGAAGAGTTTGTGAAGTATGCCTCTCAAAGGGAATTTGATCACAGAACAGCATCTGAGGTGGAGTATGACAAGCTTCTTTCAATTGCAAAGAGAGAGGGATTGATTGATGAGTTTTCTGCAGAGATAAAGAACCTTGAGTCAAAAATTAAACTGGATAAAAGAGGCGCTATCATGAAGAATGCATCAGAAATCAGGCATCTTCTTGAGGAGGAGATTGCCAGCAGATATTACTATCAGAGGGGAAGAATACAAAGCATTGTAAGAAACGATATGCAGCTGATGAAGGCTGCAAAAGCAGAGCTTATTAAAACCGAATAAGTCAATATAGAAGTTGAGGGAACTGTCAGACATACTGTTTCCAAGGATTTGTCCTGTGTGCGGAGTGATTTTGAATGGAGCGGAGAGGGAGATTTGCCTTGACTGCCTGTCGTCACTTCCGCTCACCTATTTCTGGCTACGGGCAGATAACCCTGCTGCAGAACTGTTCTGGGGCAGGGTATACTTTCAAAGGGCCGCCTCACTCTTTTTCTATAACGATGGGAGTCCTTACAAGCACCTGATACATAACTTTAAGTATAAGGGAAGAAAGGAAACCGGCGTTCTGCTGGGCCGGATGCTTGGTAAGAGGCTCAGGGAGAGTGGCCTTTATACCGATATCGATTTTGTAGCAGCAGTACCGCTGCACCCCCTGAAGCACTGGAGCAGGGGATACAATCAGGCAGGAATAATTGCTGAGGCAGTTGCCCGCGAACTTGGAGTCAAAGTCCTTAAAGGAGCACTCAGAAGGAGAAGCTTTACGGCAACCCAGACATCCAAAAATGCACAGGAGAGGTGGAGCAATGTCTCCGGAGTCTTCAGGCTGGCAAGGAGAAGAGATGTTGAGAACAGACACATCCTTCTGGTTGATGATGTACTTACAACAGGAGCGACACTTGAGACGTGCGGGCACGCTCTTCTGGAGGCAGAAGGTTGCAAGGTGAGTGTGGCCACACTCGCGTTTGTTGAATAATATTTTTTAAGTTTGTAGCAGATTATGCTGGATTTCATTAAAATCGGATTTATAGACATACTGGACATCTTTCTGGTAGGGTTGCTCATTTATCAGGCTTATAAGCTTATAAAGGGCACGGCCGCCATGAATATCTTCACCGGAATCATCGTTTTCTACTTCATATGGATAGTAGTAAAAGCTCTCCATATGGACCTTCTTGGTGCGATACTGGGTCAGGTGATAGGTGTGGGTGTTCTTGCCCTGATTATTTTATTCCAGCAGGAGATCAGAAGATTTTTGCTCCGGCTCGGTACTAGATACATGGACTCAAGGCAGCAGATGCGGCTGGTGAGGGCATTCTTCGGGCAGCAGCAAAAAGGTATCTCTCTAGAAGTACTTGATGAGATTACCCTGGCGTGCAGGAGAATGGCAGAAACCAGAACCGGTGCCCTAATTGTGATGGCACGTAGCTCTTCGCTTGAATTTGTTGCCGAGACAGGTGACAGAATAGATGCAATTGTAAGCAGGCGGCTCATTGAGAGTATTTTTTACAAGAATGCACCACTTCACGACGGAGCGATGATTATATATGGTCAGAAGATAATTGCAGCCAGATGTACCCTCCCGATCACAGAGAATCCGCATATACCTGCTCATTACGGAATGAGACACAGAGCTGCGCTGGGACTTACCGAGCAGAGTGACGCAACTGTGATAGTGGTATCTGAACAGAGGGGCGAAATCTCTTTTGTTTCAAACGGAGAGATCAAGACAATTAAAAGCATAAACGAGCTGAGACTGGCTATCGAAAATTCCTACAAGTAACCCATGAACAACCTCAGCAGACTGGAACAGAAACTTGGCTTTGACAAAATCAGGTCAATGGTGGAGGCAGGGTGTTCTACCAATGCAGCAAAGAGCCGTGCTGCAGATTTCACCTTCATGACAAGTCCGGGGAAAATTGAGTGGGAATTGTCGATCACAGACGAGATGAGGGTAATCCAGATGCTGGAGACCTCATTTCCCAATGACGGCTATGTAGACACACTCCCGTTCCTGAGGCAGCTTGAGGCAGAGCACTACTACCTCGATGCAGGTGCGATGTTTCGCCTGAGACAGTCTCTGGAGGCGATTGGAGCAATCGTAAGGTTTTTCAAAAACTCTAAGGAGGGGAGCTATCCGGCACTCAGAAAACTTGCCGGAGATGTTGTTAACTTCCCGGAGGTATCAAGAAGAATTGACACAATAGTAGATAAATACGGCGATATAAGGGACAATGCAAGCCCCGGTCTAGCTCAGGTGCGCTCATCAATCCGGGAGAAGGAGAGCCAGATATCAAGAAGGGTAGCTGCAATTCTCAAAAAGGCGCAATCAGAAGGCCTTGCAGATGAGGACTCATCTGTCTCGGTGAGGGACGGGCGGATGCTCATTCCTGTTGCCGCAGCGAATAAACGTAAGATTCCTGGATTCATTGTGGATGAATCGGCCTCAGGCAAAACGGTATTTATTGAGCCAATGGAGATTGTAGACCTCAATAATCAGGTTAAAGAGCTTCATTTTGCCGAGCAGAGAGAGATTCTTAAGATTCTGGTTGAGTTCTCTGATTTCCTCAGACCATACCTTCCTGAACTGATAGCCTCTGCCGAATTCCTTGTTGAGATTGACTTTATAAGAGCCAAGGCGAGAGTTGGGATGGCAATGCAGGCGGGGAAACCGGTTCTCTCGAAAGAGAAACAGATAAATATAATCAGGGGAAGACACCCAATTCTGGAGAAGGCGCTTAACAGGGAGGGGAAGGAGATTGTTCCGCTTACCCTTCATCTGAACAATGATAAGAGAATTCTGCTCATTTCCGGCCCAAATGCGGGAGGGAAATCGGTGTGTCTGAAAACTGTGGGAATTCTGCAGTATATGTTGCAGACAGGAATGCTCGTTCCGGCGTCAGAAATCTCAGAGTTTGCAGTCTTTGGGTCAATTTTCATTGATATCGGAGACGAGCAGTCGATTGAAAATGACCTCAGCACATACAGCTCTCACCTTACAAATATGAAGGATGTCCTTCTGAATGCAGATGACAATGCCCTTGTTCTTGTCGATGAGTTTGGAGCGGGTACCGAACCTACTGCGGGCGGTGCAATTGCCGAGGCAATTCTGCGCGAACTTGAGGAGAAGGGTTGTCTTGGGGTGATTACTACTCACTACAGTAATCTGAAGTTCTATGCCGGTTCAAGTAAAGGGGTTATAAACGGCGGAATGCAGTTTGATGTGCAGAATATCCGTCCTCTGTTTAAACTTGAAACGGGTGTTCCCGGCAGCTCTTTTGCATTCGAACTGGCAAGAAAAATCGGCCTTCCGCAGGATGTTGTAAAATATGCAGAGGAGAGGGCAGGCGGCGAGTTTATTGACCTGGAAAAGAACCTCAAAAAGATAGCTAAGAACCGCAGAATGCTGGACGAAAAGCTGGCAAGAATCAAGACAACAGACAAAACTCTCGAAAACATAACTGAAAAATACCAGAAGGAGCTTGGCGACATTCAGGCTTTGAGAAAAAGTATAATTGCCGAAGCTAAGGAGGAGGCAAAGGCACTTCTTGCAGATGCAAACAGAAAAATCGAGACAACTATCCGCGAGATAAGGGAGAGCCAGGCAGAGAAGGAGAAGACTAAAGAGGCAAGAAAGGAGCTTGAAACTTTTGGAAAAGTGGCATTGGAGGAGAGGGAGAGTGCAAGCCAGGAAAAAATCGCCATGAAGATGGAGCAGCTTAAGCGAAGGAAAGAGAAGAGGGAGGAGAGAAAGGCAAATCAGGCGGCCGGAGGGCTGAAGCCTGTGGTGAGGGGCGTGGAGAAGAGTACAGAAATTATTAAAAACAGGGAGCTTGCCCCTGGAGATAAGGTAAAGATAAAGGGTGGCGATCTTACGGGAGAGGTTTTGAGAATTGAGGGAAAGGATGTGAGTGTTGCAATTGGCAATATCATCAGTAAAATGCCAAAGGAGAGACTGGAGAAATTAACGGCAAACGAGTTCAGGGATATTGTAAGACCTCAGACAAAAAGCACCTATAATGCATACGGAGTCTCGGAAAGAAGACTTAATTTCAAGCCGTCAATTGATGTGAGGGGACAAAGGGCAGATGAGGCCATGGAGAGTGTCAGCAGGTTTATTGATGATGCAATTATGGTTGGAATGGGTGAGGTGAAGATACTTCACGGCAAGGGAAATGGGATTCTTAAGGAGGAGATTAGAAAATATCTGCGTACAGTGCCCGGAGTTGTCTCTGCAAAGGACGAACTTCTGGAGATGGGCGGGTCGGGAATTACTGTTGTTAAACTGGATACTTAAATGAAAAACTTATATCTCACTATGAGCAGAAAAATATTGATCACAGGACTGGCGCTACTCATGACAGCAGCCGTTTTTACAGGGTGCAAAAATCATGAAAAGGATGTGACTCTTAAAACCACAGAGTTTCTGAAAGCCTATTTTAATGCAGACTACGATTCTGCAGGACAGTTTTGTACAGATTCTCTTAAAATGGAACTTGCCAGAATGCTTGAAAGCTATGATTCCCTTGATCCGTCAATTAAGGAGATGGTAAAAAAACAGGCTCAGAATGTGACAACTGAGGTAATCTCCGTTGTTAAGAGCGAACAAAAAGACACTATTCTGGTTAAGTACAAGGTTGTGCTTCCTTCTTTCCCTTCGGGTGTTGACAATACTCTCTCTTTTGTAAAGCAGAATAAAGAGTGGAAGGTTGCGGAGCTTGGAAACAAGATATAGCAAACGATTTTGAGAATTTTTGACACACATACTCACTGCGAATTCTCTCCTGACGGAAGAATGACAATGGAGGAGGCTGTAAACAAAGCCACCAGACTTGGCCTTGGAGGGATTGCCTTTACAGATCACTTTGACATTGATGCTCCGGGAGACAATGCGCACTTCTCTTTTGACCCGGCCGAGCATCAGCAGAAAATTGATTATCTGAGGAAGAAGGCATCCATAGGCATCTTTAAGGGAATTGAACTCGGCCTTCAGCCCACGGCTCTTGAGAGTGCGAAAAAGGCGGTTGCCCTCTTTGAATTTGATACAATCATTGCCTCTGTACATTTTGTTGACGGAGTTGACCCTTATCACGGAGAGTATTATGGCGGGCGCGGAGAGATTGCTGCATACAGCAGGTACCTAGAAACTATTTACGAGTGTATAAGTAACTATACAAATTTTGACATCCTTGGCCACTTCGATTATATAGTCAGATACTCTCCGTACAGTGACAAGTGCTTGTCAATGAAGCGATACGGAGACTATATCGAGCCGGTTCTCAAACAACTTGCCCATAATGGTCAGGCACTTGAAATCAATACCAATACCTACCGCACAAGAAACGGAATGACTCCGGTTCTGGATGAGGCTGTTTACAAACGTTTCAGGGAGCTGGGGGGTGAATTTGTGACACTGGGCTCAGATGCTCATGAGACATCAAGAATTGCAGAGGGGCTCAGCGAGCTTCCTCCTATGCTTTACAGATGCGGCTTCAGGTACTTAACTCATTTTGAGAAGAGAACTGCAAAGTGCGAAAAAATAGAGCTTACTTGATTCCTTTTCTCTTTTTGTAATCCCTGTATCTTCCGCTAACCTTCAGGTAGCGGATAAACTGCTCGCTGTCGAGAATCTTTTCGAAAGCCTCTTCTGTCTTCATAGCCCACTTGGTCTGTACAGCACGGTAGCTCTCCATGGTCTGCATGCCGGCTGCCCTCATCTGCTCAACCTCCTTTGAGAGTCCCACAAAATTGAACTGAAGAACCGAATCTACAAAGAAGAGCTGATGGTCTTTGAGGTTCAGATCCCGCTGCAGTCGATCTGCCTGTTCTGATGCCATTTCGGCAGGAGTCTTCTGTGGCTGGTCCTGATTTTGTGCCCTTAACAGAGCTGTTACAAAAGTGAAGGAAACGATTAACAATATGACTTTACAGGCTTTCATAGCTTTCATTTTGATACAAAAATAATACTATCTTTGTAATGAATGGTAATGTAAACAAAAATCAATCAGGAATTAATATGAAGAAATCAATTTTATCTGCTTTCGCACTTGCTGCGTTGCTTTTAATCCCGGGAAGAGGTGAGTCCTGCACGAACCTGCTCATCACAAAGGGAGCCACAAAAGATGGTTCGGTGATGGTGACCTACTCGGCAGACTCGCATCAGCTTTATGGCGAACTCTACTTCAAAATGGCAAACAATTTTGCTCCGGGTACCATGCTCAAGATTTATGAATGGGACACAGGAAAGTATCTGGGCGAAATTCCGCAGATTGCTAAAACATACAACACAGTTGGAAACATGAACGAGCACCAGGTTATCATAACCGAGACAACCTTTGGCGGACTTTCGCTTGAGGATTCGACCGCAATTATGGACTATGGCTCGCTTATCTATGTTACACTGCAGAGAGCAAAGAGCGCGAGAGAGGCTATCAAAATCATGACCGATCTTGTAAAAGAGCACGGATACTACTCTTCGGGGGAATCATTCTCAATTGCAGACAAAAACGAAGTGTGGATTCTCGAGATGATTGGCAAGGGTGTTAAAATGGTTAACGGAAAGAATGCAAACAAAGGTGCTGTATGGGTAGCAGTAAGAATTCCTGACGGATATGTTTCTGCTCACGCAAACCAGGCAAGAATAACTACTTTCTCTATGAATGATCCTGAGAATGTAATGTTTGCACCGGATGTTATCAGCTTTGCCCGCGAAAACGGATACTACAAGGGATCAGATAAGGATTTCAGCTTTTCTGACACCTATGCACCGCTTGATTTTGGCGCAATGAGAGGTTGTGAGGCTCGTGTATGGGCTGCTTTCAATATTCTTGGCGGCGGAAAGATTGGTGACAAACCATATACAGATTACCTGGACTATGCAATGGGACACAATGCAAAGAACAGAATGCCTCTTTATATTAAGCCCGCTCAGAAACTCACAGTTAAGATGGTGGCAGATGTAATGAGAGACCATTACGAAGGTACCGCTCTTGATATGACAAAAGATGCAGGTGCAGGCGGACATGCTCTTCCTTACCGCTGGAGGCCTATGGGTTTCTCTGTTGACGGAGTAAAATATACTAACGAAAGGGCTATAGGTACTCAGCAGACAGGTTTCTGGCTTCTGGGACAGGCACGCAGCTGGCTTCCTGACGAAGTTGGAGGTATTTTCTGGTTTGGCGTTGATGCTGCAGCTACATCTGCTCTCACCCCAATCTATTCAAGCTCATTGAGGGTTCCTGAATGCTTCAGGGTTGGAAACGGCAACATGACTACATATTCACCAACTTCTGCATTCTGGCTCTTTAACAGGGTTGCTCACTTTGCATATCTTATGTATGACCGTGCAGCGCCTGAAATCAAAAAAGTTGCAGATAAACATGAGCTTGATGCCATTGAACGCACAGCTGCAATTGACGCTGCTGCTATGGAGCTTTACAGGCAGTCACCTGCAAAGGCCCGTGAGTTCCTTACAGACTACTCTGTTATGACAGCCCAGGAACTGTTTAACAAGTGGACCATGCTAGACCAGTATCTTCTCGTGAAGTTCATGGATGGTAACATCAAAAAACAAGATGCAAACGGATGTTTCCTTGATAACGGCAACGGCCGCAATATCCCGGCATCACCTTCACAGCCCGGCTATTCAGAAATCTGGAAACGTGCCGTTAAAGAGAGCGCCGGCGAGAGACTTATGGTTAAATAGTGAATTTTTAGAGTGACCGCAAGGCTGCAACAGCTTTGTAATCAAATGAAAATAAAACGACCTGACAGGTTAATCTGTCAGGTCGTTTTGTGATGTGTTGATAATGAGTCGTTTGCAGCGTTACGGGTGGCGGCTGTAATACAGCGGACGAAGCTAGAACCTGTATGCAAACGAGAATTGCTGTTTGTATCCGGGACTCAGGTTAAATGAGAATGAGTCGAGTTTGCGTTTGTAGCTTTTGGATTTGGCAGCACCAATTGACCAGAGGGTTATACCTCCGCCCATGGCTGTGATTCCGAACGATGTTAGTGCTACGCCGGCAACATATTGTGCTGTAAGTTCGTAGTCGTCGTAATATGAATTGTTGTAAGAGTCGTAATAAACCTCGTTTACAGATTTGTCTACATAGTCTGCAAGCACTCCAATACCAATGGTTGTGAGAACTGCGCCGCCAATTGTGAGGCCAACGCCAGCACGCTTCATTTTGTTGAAATTAACAACTTTCCTTTCAAAGAGCTCCTGTTGCGAGTTATGAGAAGAGTAAGCAACCTGAGCCTGAACTGATGAACTGAGAGCAAAAATTGCCAGAAGTGCCAGAATGATTTTTTTCATATGAGTTAGTTGTAATTTGAATTCACTACAAATATATAGTTTTTATTTTCTCTAGCCGGGCTATAAGTTCATTGCCAAGAGCAGTTTTGTCCTCGATGTGCTGGAGGACGGCTGAGACAAACGGGTTGCTCTCGAATCCGCCCCGCACCTGCTCAAAGTCCTGACGGCATTCGTCGCTGTCGCCATCGGCACCAAAGCCGGTCATGGAGGTGAGCGAAAACTCTTTGCGGGCATCTTCGTAAACCATTCGGTCCAGCCAGACCACAGACTTCTGCCACTGAAGGACAATCTCCTTCACCTGAGCAGCAGTGATTGTCTCCGGATTAATTCCGTAAAATTCACCAATCTTGGAGTGAGCCCATGTCCATTCGTAATAGTAGTAATTGTTGTGCAGGTTTTCGATGTAGGAGTTAATATCCCTGAGTTTTCCAATCTCTCCGTTTTCGATTCCGCACATGAGTTTTTCTATCTCGCTGCGGGGAGCAATCAGCCCGGATATGTCTGCCCACTCTCCAAGACCAATTGCGGTATCTGGTTTAAGGCGTCTGCGTACATCCTCATCACTTTCAAGGCTTACTCCCTCCAGCCGTTTGATGATTGAATTACCCAGAAACTTGTGAATTGCTGTTTCGTAGAAGGTAATTCCGTTGTTAAGAGATGAGTTTTTAATTTTTGTGCTTTTGTATGAGTAGAGGTCTGTTGTTTCACCGGAAACTCTTCTGAGTTCAAGCAGAACGGCGCGGCCGGTGAGCATTTTTTGTATTGTATAAGGACTCAGCAGATTGTAATTTATCTGGTCGAGTTTATTTGGATCTTTTCTTTTGTCGCGCTTTGGCCACTTTTGTGCATCGCGGATTGTTCCCACACTTCTGAGGTTTACCCCCGGAATAAGGTGAGTTGTATTGTTTTTCTCAATAAGATATGAGAATGGTAATGAACTTGTATCGGTATTGTTGACATGCCTGCCCAGTACAAGAGAAAATGCGCCAATCCGTGATGGCCACAGGATATAAGAGTCAGAGGTGGTCTTTGATCCTCTCTCAAGGATACCCTGGTGGATAGGCCCCAGTTTATACATGTGGTTGCTCTGGTTTGAGCCAGATCCTGCATTCATAAAAGAGAACATCCCTGCTATCAGAAGGCTCGACTTGTGGTGACTTACAGTGTATGGTCCGGCAAATACTGCGCATGCCTCTCCGTTCTCTCCGTGGCAGTTGCTGAAAAAGAGCGAGTCGGTTGCTGAGTAGTTTCTGCCGAGCTGAGTGCTTTGTCCCACAAAACATCTGCTGATGGTTGCTCCGCTGTCAAGATGTGCTCCCGATGAGATTATGAAATCTTCGCAGCTGACTCCGTAGCCAATGTAAACCGGGGCAGAGCTGTTGCTGTTAACGCTTCCGTTCACGAGCATTGGTGCCCCCTCGACTGTTGCAGCATCACCAATGCGCACATTTTTGATTGTCCCTGTGTTGCTGATTCTTACCCCGTCTCCAATTGTCCCTCTGTCTGAAGTATGTTTCTCTGAATAAAACTTAACAAGCTCTCTCATTCTCTTAATAAGGGCAGGTCTGTGTCTGTAGAGAGCCATTATATAGGCAAAGTGGGCAGTCAGCTTATCATTTATAGGGACCTCGCGTCCGCCCGTCTCATTCAGAACAGCAACCTCAACCCCGTTTCCAAAAGAGGAGAGGCCATCCGTTAAAATGCGGTCTGCATTCTCAATGATACAATCCTCTCCAATGTCATAATTGGCTATGTAGTTATGGATATTTTCAATACAGGTGTTGTTCCCCACAGAGACATTGTGAAGTTTTGCGTGACAGATTCCCGACTGAATCCTCACCCCGCCGGGCAGTTCGAACCGGGATTCGAACAATCCGAGTTTAATATCTCCTGAAAATGCAGCATCCCAAACTCTTTCGGGTTTAAACTCCGGATGCACCAAAATACGTGACCAG
>PHDP01000142.1 GCA_002842655.1 Bacteroidetes bacterium HGW-Bacteroidetes-14 | reverse complement strand
ACAAGGCCGTTTTGAAGTACAAAGGTAAAAAAAATATCAGATTTTGATTGGATCTTAACACAGAATCTCCGCTCAGTGTGACATTCGTGTTAGGTCAGCTTTGATTCTCTTTAATACACACGTTATCAGCCATATACGATGCCATCCTACGCGGAGTAGAAGGACTAAACGATCAATTTTCGGTTCCGAACACCCTAACATCAAAACACGAACTTCCCTTCCTACCTTATCAATGTAACGCTTCCTGTTACCGGACTGGAAACAATACGTGTTACGTAAGAAGGAGCCTCGAAGGAAATCACATAAGTGTAAACCCCCGGAGGTGCCATAACGCCATCTACAGTGCCATCCCAGCCAATCTGGAATGCTGTCGATTCAAAAATGAGCTGTCCCCAGCGGCTGTAAACCTGCATGTAGTATTTGCTTGGCTCCCAACCTCTGAAGATTGGCCTGAAAATATCATTCAGTCCGTCGCTGTTAGGTGTAAATGCATTGGGTATCAGCAGGTCGATAATACATGGAACCAGAGCAACTGAATCCACTGCACTACAACCCTTTTCGTCCATAACACTCACAAAATACAAGCCCGGGTCAATGGCAAACATGGTTTGATTGGTACTTCCGTCGTGCCACAGATAAGATACAAATCCACTTCCCGGATCAAGGATTGCGGCCTGACCATAACAAATGGTATCGGCATAACCCAGATAGATAATTGGTTTCGGATTCACCAACAGATCGACGGTTTTGGTATCGCTGCAGAAATAAGGATTTGTGGCCACGACTGTAAACTGCCCGTTATCATTCATCCCGAGTGAACCCAATTGCCATTCAGGATCAAAGTGCTGGTGGCCGGTCGGACCAGTCCATACCCATGACAACTGCTCAGCAGATGATGTGCCTACCTGAAGCGTAAGACTATCGCCCTCGCAGTATTCACCGCTGCCAAATGCATAAATTGTCGGAGCTGGATAAATTTCTGCCTGACCATTGACATAAATACCGGGCACCTGCTGGCCGCTTGATTCGAAGATTTCGCAACTTAACAGATTCCATCGCATTTCAGTCAAGCCGGGTTGCAAGGCATCAAAATTAAGCGAGAAGAGACTTTCTCCAGTTGGCACGGTGGCAGATCCGGCAAATATTGAGTACCTGATCTGAAGAATATTTCCAACGATTGCCGGACTGAAGGTTCCGCCCGCCAGAGCCGGATGTACCTGAACAATTGAATTGAAGCTCATCAATGACGGATCAAATTCCAGCTCGATATAGAAGGATGATATCTCAGTGAAGTTATTTCCATCTACCGGAATAATAACCGGAATATTCATACAATATGAAACCGTATCGGCAGCCAGAATTACATCTCCTTCTACCCTGTTAAGGATTTCAAACGACAGTGAATCCATACATCCGTTTGCATCCATTACCCAGGCAACGTATGGTCCGGCTGCCAGATTATTAAATTCATTGCCGGCTTGCCAATCGGATCCATTGCCTGTGATTGAATAAACCAACGGAACTGCGGTACCGTCAGCAATAATAATTGCACTTCCATTAGGCAGCCAGAATGTGGTTGGCTCAAGGTCGAGTGCGATGATGGATGGACTTGAAACGCTTACGATCATCACTGTTTGAACTGCACACTGATCAGCATACGGCGTAAATGTGTAAGTGGTTATACCGGCAACCGAAGTATTGATCGTTGCAGGAGTCCAGGTTCCGCTGATACCGTTTTCAGAAATCAACGGCAACTCAGGCGCATCGCTGTCCAGACAGAGCGGGCCGATTGCGATAAATTCCGGTACAATTTCATTGGTAACCTCAATTTCCATGGTTGTTGTTAAAGCACACTGTCCGGCATCCGGGGTAAAGGTATAAGTGCTTGAGCCAATTACCGAGGTGTTTATCACAGAAGGATTCCATGTTCCGGTGATGCCTTCAATGGAAGTTGCTGGCAATGCCGGTGCTGTGCTGTTCTGGCAAAGCGGACCAATCTGTGTGAAGGTCGGAACGATCTCGTCAGTGACTTCAATTTCCAAAGTGGTTTCAACGCCACACTGTCCGGCATCCGGGGTAAAGGTGAAGGTGAAGATTCCGGCGACAGCCGTATTGATGGTTGCAGGCGTCCAGATACCAGTGATTCCTTCCAGTGAAATCAATGGCAGATCAGGCGCTGTGCTGTTCTGGCATAGCGGTCCAATCTGTACGAAGGTCGGAACGATCTCGTCGGTGACTTCAATATCCATGGTGGTTTCAACGCCACACTGTCCGGCATCCGGGGTAAAGGTGAAGGTGAAGATTCCGGCGACAGTCGTATTGATGCTTGCAGGAGTCCAGATTCCGGTGATTCCTTCCAGTGAAATCAATGGCAGATCAGGCGCTGTGCTGTTCTGGCATAGCGGTCCAATCTGTACGAAAGTCGGAACGATCTCGTCGGTGACTTCAATTTCCATGGTGGTTTCAACGCCACACTGTCCGGCATCCGGAGTAAAGGTGAAGGTGAAGATTCCGGCGACAGCCGTATTGATGGTTGCAGGCGTCCAGATACCGGTAATGCCCTCCAGTGAAATCAATGGCAGATCAGGTGCTGTGCTGTTCTGGCATAGCGGTCCAATCTGTACGAAAGTCGGAACGATCTCGTCGGTGACTTCAATTTCCATGGTGGTTTCAACGCCACACTGTCCTGCATCCGGGGTAAAGGAGAAGGTGAAGAATCCGGCGACAGCCGTATTAATGGTTGCAGGCGTCCAGATACCAGTGATTCCTTCCAGTGAAATCAATGGCAGATCAGGTGCTGTACTGTTCTGACAAAGCGGACCAATCTGAACGAAA
>PHDP01000141.1 GCA_002842655.1 Bacteroidetes bacterium HGW-Bacteroidetes-14 | reverse complement strand
CGTTCATTCTCAATAATTTCAGGTTTAGCATTGCTTATAAACCTTTCATTGCTCAATTTTTTCTCAACTGAATCGAGAAATCCCTGCATATACTTCAGTTCGGTCAGCAGTTTTTCGCGTTCTGCTTCCAGATCAATTGTATCTCCAAGCGGAATATAATACTCGGTTGATTTCACCATAAAACCCGCTGCAGTCGAAGGCTTATCCTCAACATAAGTAATTCCGGATATATTTCCGAGTTTGGCAACTACATCATCAAACTGACGGCCGGGATTTTCGCCTCTGACCATAAGTTCAATCTGATCTTTAAATGGGAGGCTTTTATCTTTGCGGACATTCCTGATTCCAATTACGGCCGCGCTGGCATGTTCGAATGCTGCAATTACATCAGCATCAGACTCAGCAGGAACAGGCATGGCACTGAGCATAATGGTATCGTCCGATTTACGATCGGCAATCATATGCCATATTTCTTCAGTGATAAATGGCATAAACGGATGAAGCACCTGCATAAGTTTGCCAAAAAACCCTATGGTTGTATCCAGTGTTAGCCTGTCGATGGGTTGCTGATAGGCGGGTTTCACCATTTCGAGATACCATGAACAGAAATCATCCCACACAAGTTTGTAAGCAGCCATCAGTGCTTCCGAAAGCCTGTATTTATCGAAGTTTTCTTCAATCTGGGCCAGTGCGTTGTTAAATCTGGAATCAAACCATTGCGCTGCTGTTGAGGCATAAACAGGTTGAGGAAGGGTTTCGTCAACGGTCCAGCCTTTTACCAGACGAAGTGCATTCCAGATTTTATTGCTGAAATTTCGTCCCTGCTCACACAAACTTTCGTCGAAAGGCAAATCATTACCAGCCGGAGATGTGAGCAACATTCCAACCCTGACACCATCTGCACCAAACTTTTCAATCAGGGCAAGAGGATCGGGAGAGTTTCCCAGCGATTTCGACATCTTCCTGCCAAGCTTATCGCGAACAATCCCGGTAAGGTACACATTTTTAAATGGAACTTCCTTCTGGTACTCAAGTCCGGCCATGATCATACGAGCCACCCAGAAGAAAAGAATTTCAGGAGCTGTAACAAGATCGTTTGTCGGATAATAATATTTAATATCGGGGTTTCCGGGATTACGAATACCGTCGAAAACCGAAATCGGCCAAAGCCATGATGAAAACCAGGTATCAAGCACATCTTCGTCCTGACGCAAATCTGCCGCATTGAGATTTGCATTTCCGCTGATGTTTCGGGCCTTTTCCAGCGCTTCTTCCTTAGTCGCAGCAACCACAACTTCGCCTGTCGGCAGATAATAAGCAGGAATTCTCTGTCCCCACCATAACTGACGGCTTATGCACCAATCGCGCACATTTTCCATCCAATGGCGATAGGTATTTTTAAACTTCTCAGGATGGAACTTCACGGTATCGTTCATAACCACCTCAAGCGCCGGCTTAGCCATTTCTTCCATTTTCAGGAACCACTGAACGGAAAGCTTGGGTTCAATCACTTCATCGGTGCGTTCTGAAAATCCAACATTATTGACATAATCTTCAATCTTGAGCATATGCCCGTGATTGGTCAGATCATCGACAATCTTTTCACGAACCACAAACCTGTCAAGTCCAACATAAAGCTGGGCTTTTTCGCTGAGGGTGCCGTTGTCGTTGAAAATATCAATAGATTCAAGGTTGTGCTTGATGCCAATGGTGTTGTCATTAATGTCGTGTGCCGGTGTAATCTTCAGGCAGCCTGTACCAAATTCCCTGTCAACATACTCATCAGCAATCATTGGAATTGACCGCTTGAGCAGCGGAACAAGCACACGTTTCCCTTTTAGATGTTTAAACCGCTCATCTTCGGGATGATAACAAACGGCGGTATCACCCAGAATGGTTTCAGGACGGGTGGTGGCAATGGTTACCCATTCATCAGCTGAACCTTCCACCTTATAGCGAATATAATATAGCTTTGACTTAACTTCCTTATAAATGACTTCTTCGTCACTGAGGGCTGTGAGTGCTTTCGGATCCCAGTTGACCATGCGAACGCCACGGTAAATCAGGCCTTTGTTGTAAAGATCAACAAAAACATCAATCACCGATTCATACATGGATTCGTCCATGGTAAACTTTGTGCGTTCCCAATCGCAGGAAGCACCTAGTTTTTTAAGTTGCTCCAGGATAATTCCGCCGTGTTTTTCTTTCCATTCCCAGGCATGGGCAAGGAATTCATCGCGGGTAAGTGAAGCTTTTTCAATGCCATCAGCCTTAAGTTTGGCAACCACCTTGGCTTCCGTTGCAATGGAAGCATGGTCGGTCCCCGGCAGCCAGCAGGCATTTTTCCCCAGCATACGCGCACGACGCACCAAAACATCCTGAATGGTATTGTTGAGCATATGGCCCATATGCAAGACTCCGGTAACGTTTGGGGGAGGAATTACAATGGTGAAAGGTTCCCGTTCATCGGGAACAGATCGGAAATAATTATTGCTGAGCCAATGTTGATACCATTTATCTTCAATGCCTGAAGGATCGTATTTTGCGGGAATTTCCATGTGTAGAAGCTATGCCGGGTTATTTTTAAGAAGGTGCAAAATTAGTAAAAAACGGCAAATGCTGCACATAAATCACTTCCGGTTTTAGTCTGGGCTTGACCCGATCATCCGCTTCATCTCTATAGATAAATCTTAGACGAAGTCAAGCACTGACTATCGATCGTTGGTAGTCAGGGCTTGACCCGATCATTCGCTTCGTCTCAAAAGATAAATCCGAGACGAAGTCAAGCGCCGACTGTCGATCGTTGGTAGTCAGGGCTTGACCCGATCATTCGCTTCGTCTCAAAAGATAAATCCGAGACGAAGTCAAGCACTGACTATCGATCGTTGGTAGTCA
>PHDP01000140.1 GCA_002842655.1 Bacteroidetes bacterium HGW-Bacteroidetes-14 | reverse complement strand
TGAATATTCCGGTGAAAGTAGGCCACTATTCCGGAGCAAAGTAGGCCACTAATTCAGTGACAGAAGAGGTGGTAAAAATAGCAAAATTTTGGGATTAGATTTTTTTTCTTAGCGACTCGCCTTTCAACTCAATTTTGTGGGCAGCACCTGACAATCTGTCCATGATAGCATCGGCCAGAGTTGGTTCATTCAGGTATTGATACCAAGACTTTACCGGCAACTGAGATGTGATAATAGTTGAACGCTTACCATATCGATCTTCGAGTAGTTGCAATAAAGCTAATTTGGTATTGTGATCCAGAGGTGCCATGCCAAAGTCATCGAGTATAATGAGAGGAACTTTTTCGAGCTGGTTAAGCAGCTTAATATATGAGCCGTCTAGCCTTGATAGGACAAGTTTTTCAATAAAACGGTTCATCCCCAGGTAGTAAACTTTGTATCCCAAAGAGCAGGCTTGCCTGCCCAGCGCGCAAGCCAGATAACTTTTGCCACATCCGGTAGCCCCTGTAATCAGTAAATTTTCAGCTCGTTGTATAAAACTACAATCTGCCAAAGCCAGTAATTGGTCGCGTGTAAAGTTTCGTTGTGCCGAGCATTGAACTTGTTCTAACACAGCATCGTATCTCAATTTGCTAAGTTTAAGATACATTTGGGTTCGTTGCCCGGTACGGTTCTGCATTTCAGCCTGCACCAGATGAGCCAGCAGTTCGTGTGGTGTTGGTTGTTGGTCTAATGGCAGTGCGATTGCACTTTGGTAAGCCTGAGCCATACCGTGTAACCTGAGTTGTTCAAGTTGTTCTAAGGTTGCATTTGTGTTAATCATAATTTGTTTGGTTTAAGGTTAAGTTATTGTTTTTCAGACATAACCCGGAGTCTCCGCCCCCTTCGGTACAAAAGGTAGTTCTCAGAGCTCAGAAGTATAAAGGGGAGCGGAGAAAACGGGTCAGCGTATGAGAATGGGAGTACAAGTCAACCATAGCAAGTATCACCTCGAAGATTGTCGTGTAACGGAATGCAAAAGTCAATGCTTACCTGATTGGGCTCTTTGTCAAGATTCTTTTCAAGAATGTTTCTCAGGGTGGTATAGTTAATTTTTGTTCCGAAAGCCAATGCCCTTGTACAGGCAGCCTCAAGCCTGTTGTTGCCGTACTTTTTGCCAAGTTCAAGACTTCCGATACAACTACGGTAAGTTTGTTGAATAAAAGTGCGCTGTTTTAGCAAAATGGACATAACCTCCCGGGTGTTTTTTCCAACTTCTCCTGCTTTTTTTAAAAAGTATTCTTCATCCCAACCTCTTTGTTCATATATTGCTTTATGATTGGCTGGCATATGCTCTTGAAGAGTGGTATAGCCATTTTTGCTATAATCTCTTTTGTAGCTGGCAATGCGTTGATGTTGAAGATAAACTTCAACATTACGGGTGTCGTAAACCAAGGTTACTTGTTTTGATATATACTGGTGCGGAACGCTGTAAAAATGCCGATCCTCACCAAGCATAATATGGTAATCGGGTGCAACTTTTGCTACTCTGGAGTACTTTACAACAAACTCTTCCTCTGGCAAAGGTCGTAACAGTAGTTTCTCAACAGTTATAAACTTTTCATGCCGGCTGTAATCTCTTCCCTGATATTTGCCATGATTGAGCTTTTCAAGGTGAACCATAATCTCGGTATTGAGACCTTGAAGCGAGTAAAATTGCTTGTTTCGCATTGGAGCATATATGCGGTAATATGCTGTGTTTACGCTGCTTTCAACGCCTGCCTTATCACGTGGTTTGGCCACCCTGGTTGCAGTAAGGGTGGTATCGTAATGTAGTGACCATTGCTGGGCATATTCATCAAAAGTAGGTTCATAACGGTTTGCCTTTTTTACAATTTGCGCCATATTATCGGTTCTTACCATATGTGGTACTCCGCCAAAATATTGCAATGCATTGCTCAGTGCGGCAATCAGAAAGGGTCGTTGTTGTGTTTGCAACGCTTCAACATAAGTGTAGCCCGAGCATGGTAAACGACAAACCAACACCGGACATTTTACAATCTCGCCCGTTTTAATGTCAATATAGTGCAACAAATCACCTGCAAAATCAAACTCCATTAACTCGGCTGGCTCATGTTCAATGTGCATTACAGCCTTCCTTGTTTGCAAATAGCGGTTCAGATGTTCGCAAAACTGTGATCTGCTGTAGCCATTGGGAACCTGTTGCCGGTATTCTTCCCAAAGTATGATACGCGTTGTTTTAGGGTTTGTTAGCTCTTGTGCATAACCAGGTAAACGGCTTTGCAGATCGTTGAATTTTTCGCTTGTAACTATATTTTGAGGCTGTTGATAGAGCAACAAACCTAAGGCTTCATCTTCAAGCTTTAATAGCTCTTTAAAGCTCTTATCCGTTTGTTTTAACCGGTTTACATATTCGTCAACTGTCTTTCGAGAAAGGTTCAATTGCTTCTTAATCTGACGATTTGAAAGTCCCTTTTCTTTTAACTGTAATACTCTGCGAAGTTGTAGCATAGTGATTGTTTTGTTAGCCATTTTTGGAGGTTTATTTTTCTCCAAACCTAACTCTTCTTAATCACTCTAAAGTGGCCTACTTTCTGCCGGAATGTCAGTAAAAAACAAATTTCCTGGCTCTGTTGCAGATGTCAAATTAGTGCCAAAAGTGGCCTACTTTGCTCCGGAATGGGTGGCCTACTTTAGTCCGGAATGGGTGGCCTACTTTGCTCCGGAACGGTGGCATACTATAGTCCGGATTATTCAAAGTGGTCGGCTTTACCGTGCGGTCTTTCTCAAATTGCTCATAACGGCCGAAGCTAAGTGCAGGCGGGCATTTCAAAGCAATTAACATTCAATAAACCACGATGCTTATTAAGTGTAATACGCTTCAAATCAGCACTATC
>PHDP01000029.1 GCA_002842655.1 Bacteroidetes bacterium HGW-Bacteroidetes-14 | reverse complement strand
TCGAATTCTTGAGTGTCCTGGCGATATTTTCCTGACCAATAAGCGTCTCGAAACTTGTTGGTCTGTACTTTCTGGCCGATACTATAAATCTTTCCATACCCCGCAAAAGTAAGAATTTTTATCTAATTTTGCATTTATGACAACAATACAAATGAGACATTTATTAGCTCTTTTTTGCTCTCTTTTAATTTTCTCAAACCAGTCAGATGCTCAGGAGATTTTTGGCAAGGCAAAGAACAACTACCGCAACTTTTCAAACAAAAAGACCATGGTTGTTTCCAACTCGGCAGATTTCACAGATCTGGCACTGAATGATGCAGTTAAAAGCGGGTGGAAGATTTCTGAATATGAGTTTTGTACTCTTGAGAGATTTGAACAGATGAGGCGGGACACCATGTTTTATTTCCTGCTCAGGGTTGAAGGCAAGTTTCGCAGAGAGGGGGAAGCTTCCATAGAATACCTTACTCTGGTTAAGGGCGGTCCCGCCTCAGACAAGGGAATCTCAAAAATGGAGGAGATTGTCTCGTTACCATTGCAGGCAGTTGGTGACGAAAGCGGGAAGGCATTTGTTTTTCTGCCTGCTTTCATAGACATTATTCAGGAGCATATCATCAATGTTGGCGAGGATATTCTCAAGGCATATGTGGGTAATTCGTTTTACAGCAACAGAATTGAGGAGCAGGGCTCTAAAAGGATAATTTTTGACAGAGCAGAAATTGGATACCAGGTTACAGATGAGGAGATTGAAGAACAGTTTGCAGGCAAGGTTATACTTGCAGATGCTGCTGTTGTTGAGGAGGCTGTGCAGAAGGCGGAACCGCAAACAATAGTCAGCCTCGTTATCTCTCCGGCGGAGCCTAAAAGCGGCTCCTTTTCTTACCAGATGCTAATAGATACCGGGACCCACTCTATGGTCTTTTTCCGCAGGCACAAGATTACTTCAAAACTTCCTGCCGGTTTTACGAGGGAGGACATAAAGAGAATTTCAATTCCATTTCAGAAATAGCAAATGACAACATATACAAGTACTTTCAAAAACGGACTCAGGTTTGGCTTCAGAAGAGTCAATTCTCCTGTTGCCTACTGTGCTCTTACAATCAATGCAGGTACAAGAGACGAGAATATTTCCCAGAACGGGATAGCTCACCTAACTGAGCACATGCTCTTCAAGGGTACAAAAAACAGGAGTGCCAAGAGTATCAATAACTATCTTGAGAAATACGGCGGGGAGCTCAATGCCTATACAACCAAGGAGGAGACTGTTATTCATGCCACTGTCCTTCGTGAAGATTTACCCAAGGCTGTAGAGTTGCTTTTTGACCTGGCCTTTAATTCAATTTTTCCGGAAAAGGAGCTGGACAAAGAGCGCGAGGTTGTTCTGGAAGAGATAAAATCATATAAGGACACACCATCTGAGCAGATTTACGACGATTTTGAGGAGCAGCTTTTTGGTCAGCATCCGCTTGCGGGAAACATTCTGGGAACCCCAAAAAGCGTAAGGCGGATAACAAGGGCAGACCTTGTTGCCTTTACAAAACTTCACTACAGGTACAACAATATGTCTCTCTCTATTGTGGCCGATTCTCTTCCTGCGCGGTGCGAGGCACTGGCCATGAAGTTTTTCGGGTCTGAAGAACTGCAGGAAGAGCCGGGAGTTGTCCCTCTCAGAACTGCCGATATTTCCCCGGGGAATGCTGGCGGAATAAGCATAATTTCAAAGAAGAGCTATCAGGCGCACTGCGTTGTTGGTGGAAGGGCATACTCGCTTTATGACAAACGCCGTTTGCCTCTGGCTTTGCTTTCAAATATCCTTGGCGGGCCTGCTCTTAATTCAAGACTTAATCTGCTGCTGAGGGAGAAACATGCGCTTGCCTACACAGTTGATGCATCATACACTCCATTTTCTGATACAGGTGTCTTCTCTGTCTACTTTGGGACAGATAAGTCAAACCTTGAGAAATGTCTCTCATTAATTAACAAGGAGTTTACTCTGGTTAAGGAGAAGGGCCTCTCACCAATGCAGCTTAAGGCTGCTAAGAAACAGCTCATAGGTCAGCTCGCAATCTCTACTGATAATGCGGAGTCTCAGTGCCTGAACATTGGAAAATCGCTTATGGTTTTTGGTAAAGTTGAGCCAATTGAAGAGATTCAGAAAAAGATTGAAGCGATAACATGCGATCAGATTAAAGAGGTGGCGCAGGAAATTTTCACCGACGACAACCTCATAACTCTAATCTATAAATAGATATGGCAAATCTTGACAGATATCTTGCAGAGAGTTCATCGGGTATCCATCCTGCTCTTGAGTGGCTTGAAAGAGAGACACATCTCAGGACAAATCATGCTAGGATGCTCTGCGGACCGCAGGTTGGCCGGTTGCTGACAACATTCTGTGAGATGATGCAGCCTCTCAATGTTCTTGAAATTGGAACATTTACCGGCTATTCTGCAATATCCATAGCTCTCGGCCTTCCGCAAAACGGCCATCTGGATGCCGTTGAAATCAATGATGAACTCGAAGATCTTATTCTTGAGGGATTCGAAAGGGCAGGGGTACGTGAGAGAATCAGCCTTCATATAGGCGATGCAGCACAAATTGTTCCGGCATTAAATAAAACCTACGATATAGTATACCTGGATGCCAACAAGCGCGAGTACTGCTCCTATTATGATATGGTTTTTCCTGTACTCCGTTCAGGAGGCTATATCCTTGCAGATAATGTACTGTGGGATGGAAAGGTTTATGCAGAAAAGCCATCTTCAGATGCCCAGACGCAGGAGATAATCCGCTTTAACCGTATGGTAAAAGAGGACCGCCGCGCAGAGAATTTTATTCTACCCATACGCGACGGTATCAATCTTATAAAGAAACTCTGATTGGACTGGTACTTTAATTACGGAAGATACTCTATCTCCATTTTGTACCTCCATCTTCCAAAGTAGAGATTTTCTCCTCTCCACTCAACTTCGCCTCTCTGGAAGTCTACTGTCTCACTTCTCGGGTGGATTTTTGCAGGATAGAACTCTCCTGAAATTCCCTCGTTTACAATCATTCTGTATGCGTCAAGTCCTTTAGTGAAAAACCAGTGTGAATCTTCATCAGGTGCGCCAAAAATTCTTCCGAAAGACTGGTCAACAGGAACCCATCCCATACCCTCATAGTAAACCTCAGACCAGTCATGCAGATTCTTGTTACCCGGATGCATCATCCAGCCGCTCTGCCACTTTGCGGGTACTCCTGCACATCTGGCCATTGTAATAAAGAGCAGAGATACCTGGCCGCAGTCTCCGTGCCTGTTTGCAAGTACATATTCGGGAATGTTGTCAATAGTAGAGTACTCTCTGGCACTGGCCCACGGAATGTTGGTATTAATCCAGGTGAATATCTTTTTCACCTTCAGATATGGATTTGTCTCATCTCCCACAACCTCTTTTACCAGATTTCTGATATTCTCTGAGAATACAATGTGATTTCCGGATTCTGCTGTGAATTGTTTGTAAATATCTGAATTTACATCATAAGGTTTGAGCTCTTCTGGTTTAAAGCTGTTGTAGTGATTGTAGGATGTGTAGCTTAATTCATAACTGAAGACGGCAGGCTCGCCTGCTTTGGCAACACCCTCCATGTAAATGCTTTTGTGAACTTCGCTGTCCGGTGCAATCAGATAGTGAGGCTGACTTGCAGAGATGAGTGTTATATCCTTGTGAGCAGCAACATCAGTCCTCGGATAGGGCATCCAGACTCTTACCACCTCCCCGGCAGGAACTTCATCGGCTTTAACCGTAAGAGTATATCTGATTTTCATTTTTACCGGCGCAAGCAGAGCTCCTGTTTTGTTTTCAAGGTTTATCCGTCCGGTTTTCTGCTGAAGAACTTCCGGGATGTATTTAACCAGAAGTCTGTCAAGGGAATCCGATTGTCGTCCGTTTGCACCCTCAAAGAATTTTCTTGCAGTACTGTCAATTCTGAAGAGGTTTCTTCCGGCAGAATGAAAGTACCACTTCTCTCCGTTTATTACCATATTCTCCAGTGCATTGCTCTTTTCCCATCCTGCAATCTCTTCATTAGTCACATCCGGATGATATTTCCTAATGTAAGATATAACAGCAGAATCCCTCTCAGAGAAATCCTGCTCAATTCTGTTCATCTTTTCAATCCTGAAATTCATATCCCAGCGCCGGGCCGGTGTAAGAGAATCGTTAGTGAGCGCAAGCCTTATGAGCTTTTTTGCCTCTGCAAAATCACCTTTTGCAATTGTCTGTTCAATCTGCTCATCTGATGGCAGGTTGTTTAAATAAGAATCTCCGCATGCTGTGAGCAAAGCGGAGATTAATATGAGAGAAAGAAATTTCATCTCGTAAGTTTTTATGGTTAGTTGCTATTTGCAGCGTTCATGATAAGAGCGGTCTCTTGTGTCTACCCTTATTCTCTCACCCTGATTGATGAAGAGCGGAACCATAATCTCTGCTCCGGTTTCCAGAGTCGCAGCCTTCATTGCGTTTGTAGATGCTGTATCACCCTTAACCGCAGGCTCTGTGTAAGTAACCTCCATCTCCACAAACTGAGGCAATTCGCATGACAATGCTCTCTCCTCGTCTGCATGAAACATCATCTCGACATACTGACCTTCCTTCATCAGGTCTGAATTGTCTACCATATCATGTTCCAGAGAGATCTGTTCGTAAGTTTCTGTATGCATAAAGTTGAAACCTGCCTCATCCTTGTAAAGGAATTGATATGGTCTTCTCTCAATGCTTATGATATCAATTTTCTCACCGGCAGTGTAAGTGTTTTCGAGAATTCTTCCGTTTTCAAGATTTCTCATCTTCACCTTTACGAATGCGCCACCCTTGCCTGGTTTAACATGCTGAAACCAAACTATTGAGCATGGCTTTCCGTTGTATTCGATACATAATCCGTTCTTAAAATCTGCTGTCGTTGCCATAAATAGGTTTTAAAATTTGCTGCAAAGATAGAATAATTGGAGAATATTTTTTTGCAATAATGAAAAATAGTGCTACTTTTGCACTCCCTAATGACAAGGTGCCATAGCTCAGTTGGTAGAGCAAAGGACTGAAAATCCTTGTGTCCCCGGTTCGATTCCTGGTGGCACCACCTTCAAAGGTTTAAATTCCGCAGTTGCTTCGTTGCACTGCGGATTTTTTATTGCTCACGTACTATGTGTACGCTGCGCATAAAAAACCTTGTGCGCCTTGCACCTGCGGTTTTAAACCTTTGAAGAATCTTGCAAGGTTTCGGCCGCATAAGCTTCGTTGCTAGCGGTCTTTTTTTTTGCTCACATACTTCGTGTATGCTGCGCAAAAAAAACCTTAGCGCCTCGCTTCTACAGCCTTTTAACCTTTTTGCAATATAACCAGATTAAAAATCCGCAGTCACTAAGGGTGGCTGCGGATTTATTTAATATGGTATGAGAGTAATCTGATTTTCCTATTATAGAGTCAGCTCTTTGCTTTCATTTAGTTCGTGTTTGCCGTATTTGTACTGGTAAAGGCCAACGTAGAGTTTTCTGGCGTCGGATTTTACAGGGGAGATTATGACAAAGTTCATCTTATATGAGTCCTGGTCAATCTGTGCATTTTTGTCACGGCTCTTCTTGTCTTCCCAGGTACCGGAATTTACATAAAGACATTCGGCATTTTCCCTGTTTGTAAAGGATTTTATCATAGGCTGGTGAGTGTGGCCAAAAATGACTAAGCGGGTGTCGCGCTCCGGGTGTAAAAAATACTGAACCTGTGACTGTTTGTCAATAAATTCAGTTTTGAGGCTGCCGGCAATGGCCTCATCAATCGAGGTCATAACTGTAACATTATTATACTTAAGACGCTCATTCCAGTTATTCTGAGTAAATAGTCCGTTGTAGAGGTTCATCTGGATGCTGCCGTCCACAGAGCTGTTTTTGGGCAGAACATCATTAATTGAATAAGTTTTTGTATAATTTCCAATGTTGGTTTTGATAATGGGTTCGCTGAAGCTCTCCTTTACATAGATTACCTTTTCCAATACATATTTCCACAGATTATAGTAGATATGCTTGCTGTTCTGTTCTGCACTGCCTGCGTCGTTCAGCTTAACCTCAGGTACTTTAGTGGCCGCTTCCGGAGTGGTTGGGTCTACAAATGAGCTTGCAGCTATTCTGGCAAAGAAATACCCCGGAGGCATTGTAGCTCCGGGAGCTTCACTCTCGTTTGCTCCGGGGGCAAGTGCGCAAAAGAAATCGTATCTGTGTCCGTGCTCTATTGCTATTTGCGGATAGCCATCCGGATTATATGTGCCTAAGCCGTACTGTTCTCCTTCATCTCTGGCCTGATTAATTCCCGGCATTGCAATATCGATGTTTGCCGGCAGAAATCCCATGTCATGATTTCCGGGAACATATGTAACTTTAATTTTCTTATCTTTTATAATCCCATTCAGTACATCAAATAAACCTTTATTGGCAGCTACTGTTTTTCTGACAAAATCTGCCTGATTGCCGCCACCATAGGTATCAGCCTTTGCAGGGATATACCATTCGTCAAACATATCACCGCCAATCACAAGCTCTTTTACTGTAGCGGAAGATCGGACCTCGTTAAGAAACTCTATAAGTCTCGGCATGTGCTTTACAGTTTCTGAATAGGAAATATCATTCCCAATGTGCAGATCGCTAATTACAACAATCTTATCACGCTCAATGTTGCTGCTCTCTCTCAGATTATCAAATGGATTAGGTCCTGATGGAACATCCTTGCAGCAAGATGGAAAGATGATGTATGCAATTGCCAGAAGAAGTAAGTAGTGGATTTTTTTCTTCATAATAACAGATTTGTGATTAAAATTATGTGACTGATACAAATCTACGTTATCCAATTTCCATTTATATGGCAATTCTACAACATTGTTGTTTCATTTTTACAAAAACAGGGGACAATATTTACTAAATTTGCTATACACTAATTTCTTCAGTCACAAACAATGCAATACTTATATATAGCAACTGTTTTCGCAGGCGCCCTGGTTTGCCTTCTTGCCTCATTGCTTCTTTTTCTCCGCAGGAAAGCAGGTGAGCGCTCCAGAATTATTCTTGCAGTTATTGTTCTGTTTTCTGTATTCAACTACATACCCAGATTTATCTCTTTAAGTACCGGAGAAGTCCCACATCAGATAGTTTCAGCAGAAATGCTGCTCCTGGCTATCTTTATGGTTCTATCATACATCCTGTACCCTTTAGAGGTCATATCTCCAGGCTGGCTGAACTTCAGAAACCTGTTTAAGCTTCTATCAGTCTGGTTGCTACTTGTGTTTGCCTTTCTTATAAGCCTCTGGTCAGGAGTTCAGTATACACCATATAGTTCTGTTCTTGAAATGCTGCCACATGCCGGAGAGTTTGAGGTATGGTTCCGGCTTCTTCTAAGTCTGCTCATCTTCCTACCGGTACTCTTAATTTTCTATATTCACCGTTCACGAAGATATCGCAATACAAATCTAGTTTGGCTTAAGAAGTATTCTTCTGTCTTACTAATCAACATTCTGGCATATATAATGGTCCTTGTGTTTAATCACCAGTTTCTGCATATTCTTTACTATTACCTGAGCGTTGGGTGCAGCCTCTTTATTGTATATATGGAGCTGTTTGACCGCCTTATTGGAAAACCGGAAACAGACAGCAGTGGAGGTATCTCTGCCGGTGACTTTTCACAGGCCCAGAATGCCGTAGTGCAGGGCGAGCAGGTTGCAGACAGCAGAAATACCATTCTTGCAGAGAAAATGAATGCTTATATGAAGAATAACAGTGCCTGGCGTGATCCCGATTTATCCCTGAATGCACTTGCCTCTGAGCTTTGCACAAACCGCACAACTCTGGCAAAGGTTATCCAGGAGAGCGGCTGCGAAAACTACACCTGTTACATAAACAAACTGCGCATTGATGATTTCATTCAGCAAATGGAGTCAGGTAAATTCGATAATTTTCAGGATGCCTTCTTTTTCGCAGGATTCCGCTCACGAAGCACGGCACTGCGCAATTTCAGGCAGATTACCGGGAAGATTCCATCGGAATATTTTCTTACGGAGTCGTAGTTCCTCCCTGTGTTCCGCCGGACATCTTGTCGTCGACAGAAGATTTGCGGGCCTTCTTTACATTTACGTTAAACTTGCCAAAGCGCCAGTAGAGGCTAAAGCTTGCAGATCTTCTGTAGGAGATGTTTTCTGAGTGCATTTTATAGGTGACATCCTGCGAGTCGTAAATGAACTTTTTAGTCTTTGTAAAGGGTTCAGAAATATAGACTGAGAATGTCAGCTTATCCTTAAGAAACCTCTGACTGAAACCGAATGAAGTCATGTAGTTGACAGGGTATCTCGACTGGAGAGAGATGTCTCCGCCGTATACATAGGCATTGAAATTGAAATATCCCTTTTTCCAAAGTCCGGCTGAGCCTCCAAGACCTCCGTTAAAGCTGAAACCATCGTTTGTCAGCCCCAGTTCGGCAGAGGAAATTGTCGCATATCCTGTTGATCCATTTAGATAAATGCTGAATTTCTCTCCCATTCTGTATGAATAGCTGAAGTTTAACCTTAGATTCCTGTTTATTCCAATATTTTCATAGGTTGAAACACTTACTCCGTTTTCGCCCACTCTTCTAATTCTTTCAATGTTGTTTTTTGTTGAGTTGCCGTTCAGGCTCAGGTTCAGATTCCACTTCTGAGAAGCCTTGCGGTAACCAAGAGTTACTGAATTTCTGCGGACTGTTTCAAGATTCGGATTTCCGTAGGAGATGTTCATAGGATCTGTGTCGTTCACATAAGGATTCAGATACCATATTCCGGGACGGTTTAGTCTCTGGGTAAATGATGCGGTAACTGAGTTACCTTTTTTAAGCATATATGAGAGATTAATGTACGGAACAACATCAAACTGCTTGTTTGTAAAGGTAACGTTGCCGTCATGGCTTTTGGAGATTCCGTCGTTGAGTGTGTACTCCATTCTGAATCCTCCCTTTGCTGTAAGAGATTTGTGTTTGAACACATAACCACCATACATGCTTCCAATATGCTGATCATAGTCCAGATCATTAATTTTGCTTGGATCATCAACCCAGGTTCCGGTGGCATCATCATAAACTTTTACATCTGAATCGGAAGTATTCTGTCGTAAAATGTATTTGATCCCGGTTTCGATGAAATGCTTTTTGGTTAGCGGGTCATAATAGTCTGCCTGAATTGTATGTTCAATGCCCGTTGCATTATTTACAGAGTGCTTTGAGTAAGAGATATAGTTAAACTCAGGGTCTACTGTGTTTGTAATGTCGCTGTTCATTGGGCTGGCATCTATGCTGTAGCTGAATGTAAGGTTCTGGTCTGGTTTTTTGAATGTTTTCTGATAAGCTACTGAACCCGAGCCCGAACCATATTCACTCTTTGCAATGGTGTTATTTGCATATTTTCTTGACATTACATGATCCTTGTCATAGGCAACAAAGTCTGTAATACCGCTACTTGTGCTGTTTCCAAGATATCCCCATCCGGAAAGGGTAATAAGGTTAAGTGAGTCTATCTCATAACTTGCCTCTATACTTGCGTTGTTGAAGATACTTTCAGATCCGTATTCGCTTTCACTTCTTGAGAATCTGAACTCGTCGCTGAGGTAATTCTCGGACTCGTTAAAGTTTGTGCTCTTTTTGGAGACACTTTTTCCGCTGTAAATATTTGTACTGAGAGAGAATTTTCCCAACTGTGCAGAGATATATCCGCCTCCGTTGAATCCGCCCAGAGTGTTATATCCGGCACTGAGACTTCCGCTGTATCCCTGATTATCCTTGCGATTGGTTATGATATTGATAATTCCGCCAATCCCTTCGGCATCATATTTTGCAGGAGGATTGGTAATAACTTCAATTGATTTAATTGAACTGGCAGGCATGGATTTAATTGCATCCTTGAAATTTTTTACCAGCAATCCGGAAGAACGGCCATTAACCAAAACCTTAAAGTTGGTCTCACCATTAAGCCTTACAACATCCTCACCATCTACGCTAAGCATTGGAACCTTCCTTAAAATATCAACCAGAGCACTGGAAGTGGCCTGCGGGTCAGATTCCAGATTGTAGGTAAGTTTGTCCGGCTCATTTTTAATCAGCGGCTTCACTGCAACAACCGTAACCTCCTTGAGCTGCATTCCCTCCAGAAGTTTAATTGTTCCTGCATCGTACTTTTTGATTCCACCTTCAAGTAAAAGGCTGTTTTTTGAATTCGAATAGCCAATCATTGAGGCCGAAAGGATATACTTTCCTTCGCCCGGAGCCTCAATAGTGAATTTACCATCTGCTCCCCCTGCAACAGCTTTAATCAGTTTAAGAGAGTCTGTGAAAATAGCCACAGTCGGGTATTCAATAGTTTTTCCTGAGAGTGAGTCTGCAACTACCCCTGTAATCGTAATCCCGGGATTTACGGCTTTCTGGGCACTGGCCCTGAAGCCGGAGCATAGCAATGCCATACAGATGAACAATATTGTTCTCTTCATCTTTGTTTTTATTAGATTTTTACTGGATTTGGAAACTTGTAGGTAGTGGTTAGCGTAGCGGTTTAGGAGTTACTCGCAAAAACTCTGGCAGAGTTTTTAGTAATTTCCTGAATTCCTGATGGATACAAATATTTCACACTGAAAATGAGTGTAAATAATATTATTAAAATGCAGTAAAAGAATTGATTGATAAAAACTCTGGCAGAGTTTTTAAGGCGTGGTTGTTCCGCCTGTAGCTGCAGCTCCGCCGCCGCTGAGTTTGTCGTCATTGGCAGTTCGCCTAGCTTTTTTTACTGTTGCGTTGAATTTTCCGAACCTCCAGTAAAGGCTGAAGTTGCCTGCTCTCTGGAATGTAACTGCGCGGGAGTGCATTTTATATGTAGGGTCAACAGAGTCAAATGTGTAAGTTTTTGTGGCAGTAAGTGGCTCTGTTACATTTATGGAAAATGTAAGTTTATCTTTCAGGAACCGCTGGCTGAAACCTATTGAGGAAGCATAGTTAACAGGGTATCTCGACTGAAGGGTAATATTGCCTCCGTATACATATGCATTCATGTTGAATGTTGCCTTTTTCCACAGCCCGAGTGAAAATCCAAGGCCTCCGTTGTAGCTCACACCTTCATTGCTCAGGTTTAATTCCTGTGAAGAGATGTTCAGATAGGAGAGGGCTCCGTTAAGATATACATTGAATTTCTCACCGGCACGGTACGAAAAGTTCACATTCAGCCTTGCACTTTGGTTTTTTCCTATGTTCTCGTATGTTGAAACCGTAACTCCGGATGTCAGAACTCTTCTTATGTTTTCAATATTATTTCTTGTGTGGTCACCCGAAAGGTTGAGCCCAAGCGTCCACTTTTGGGATGATTTTCTCCAGCCGATATTCAGGGAGTTTCTTCTGACAGTTTTAAGATCCGGATTTCCATAGGAGATATTCATAGGGTCCGAATCATTTACATAAGGATTCAGGTAGTAAATGCCGGGCCTGTTGAGTCGCTGGGTAAAGGCTGCCGAAATCATATGTCCCTTCTTTAACATAAAGGAGAAATTCACATACGGAACTACGTCAAACTGCTTGTTTGTAAAAGGAGTCTCACCATCTGAGCTAACTGACACGCCATCATTCAAAGTGTATTCAGCCCTGAATCCGCCCTTTGCAGTCATTGATTTATGTTTGAAAACATACCCCCCGTAAAAACTTCCTATGTGTTGATTATAGTTAAGATCATTTACCCTGCTGTTATCTTCGTACCACTGTTCCAGATTGTAGTCATAACGTTCCACCTTGGTGTCAGATGTATTTGTCCTGAGGATGTATTTAAGACCTGTCTCAAAAAAATGCTTTTTTGTCACCGGATTGTAGTAGTCTGCCTGTACAGTGTGCTCAACGCCGTAAGCGTTGTTTTTGGAGTGTTGTTCGTATCCGGAGTAATTGAGTTCAGGATCTATGGTGTTTGTAACCTCAGTGAGCATCGGATTCCAGTCAATGCTGTAACTGAAGGTGAGGTTTTGATCTGGCTTTTTGAATGTCTTCTGATAAGACAAAACTCCCGATCCGGTCCCGAATCCGTTAACTGATTCAGAGATATTGGAATATTTCCTGGTTAGGATATTGTTTATGTTATATGCAGAGAAAACAGTTGTTCCAGTGTTTGTTGAGTTACCCACATATCCCCATCCTGACAGTGTTATCAGATTGAGTGAGTCAATTTCATAACTTGCCTCCACTCCAAGGCTGGAGAATTGGCTGCTTGAATTTGAACCTCCTGAAGAGTTTGAAAAACGAAATTCATCATTAACAAAGTTTTCAGATTCATTTGTAAGAATACTTCCCTTCATTTTGAAGAGACCCTGATAGTAGTTTGTGCTTAATGCAAATTTTCCCAGCTGGGCAGAAATATAACCTCCTGCATTATATCCCCCTCTGGTATTAGCCCCTGCATTCAGACTTCCGTTATAGCCCCCGAGAGGTTTTCTGTTAGTGATAATATTGATTATCCCGCCAATGCCCTCAGCATCATATTTTACGGGAGGATTTGTTATAACTTCGACAGACTTGATAGAGCTTGCAGGCATTGATTTTATTGCATCCTTAAAGTTCTTAACCATCATCCCGGAAGAGCGTCCGTTAACCAGAACCTTGAAGTTGGTCTCACCATTCAGCCTTACATTGTCATCTCCGTCAACACTTAACATTGGAACCTTGCGCAGAATATCCACTACGGCGCTGTTAGCTGCCTGCGGGTCTGCATCTATGTTGTAAGTGAGTTTATCCGGTTCGTTTTTAATGAGCGGCTTTACAGCAGTAACTGTCACTTCTGCAATCTGCAAACCCTCTTTTATATAGACTTTTCCGACATCTATCTTTCCGCTGCCCTTCTCAACAACGAGTTCGTTCTTTGAATTTGTATAACCCAGCATTGAGGCAGAGAGTATATATTTCCCGGGGCGGGGCGCATCTATGGTGAACTTCCCGTCAACTCCTCCGGCAACAGCCTTTATGAGCCTGAGCGAATCATTAAACAATGCCACAGTAGGATATTCTATCCCTCTTCCCGAAAGGGTGTCTGTAACGTAGCCTGTAATTGTAATTTTGCTGATCTCCTCTTTTTGAGCGAATAGTGCAGTACTTCCCAGTATCAGAATGCACAGAAATAAAATGGGCCTCTTTGTCATATACGCAGAGTAGGTTGATTTATAGGTCTTAAAACAAATCTAGTTATTATATCCTATCATTGTATACTATATCTTCAAAAAAAAGATAAAAAAATTATCTTGTGTAAACTCTTACGTAGTCAATATCATGGAATTGCGGGAATACTGTGGTAGAATCCGGATTTCCCGGCCAGCTGCCTCCTATGGCCGTATTAAGAATGAGAAAGTGTCCGTTGTGAGGCACACCTTCTTTGCAGGAGTGAATCAGCTTACCATCCAGAAACCACCTAATTTCGTCTATTTCCCACTCCAGAGCGTATATGTGAAAATCGTCCCCGTATGATATGTCACCTGTATGAGTGCCCGATGAAACTTTTTTTACACCCTTGAATGAGTAGTAATGGAAAGTGGCATAAATTATATTTTTTTCGTGACCAAGAAACTCCATAATGTCAATCTCGCTGTACCAGGGCCTGAGTTCCGGTATTGAACTTTCACGGCCGTTTGCAACAGCTTCACTCATTACATACTCCATTTGCCAGTCTCTCTCCTGAGGATAGAGCCAGTAAGCAGGCCAGAGTCCCTGCCCAACCGGCAGTTTGCCCCTAATTTCAATCCGGCCGTATGTCATCACCATTTTATCCTTGGTGTCAAGACGGCCGCTTGTATATTTTTTGTCTCCGAAATCACGAACTCTGCTTCTGATTCTAAGCAGACCATTTTCAAGATATACCTCGTCTGGTACATAGTACTGAAGCTCGTCATGCTTACTGGTTTCCCTTGTAAGCACATTCCATTTGGTCTTGTCTAGTTGTTTGCCGTTAAATTCGTCCTGCCAGACAAGTTTCCATTCGCCTTTTTCAGGTTTTTCTGAAGGCTGATTCTGTCCTGTGAGTGATTGTGAAAGCAGCAGAAAAGCTGCGGGGAGCAGAAATGAAAGGTTGATTGTTTTCATTACGGCCGGAATTATTGGGGTTAATAATTCTCAAATGTAATGATATTATTGAATCGTGAAATCAAGTTTCAGTTTAATCTCAATCCATTCGCTTGTCTTTACCATACCCATCATTTCAGTGGGCGGTATCAGTCCAAAATCACGGATTGTCATCTTCAGCTTTCCGCTTGCTTTACGGATTCCGTTTTCAGATGAGTAGGTAAATGGGATTGAGTATTCTCTTGTATTTCCGGTGATAGTAATTTTAACTTTTGCGAGTCCTTTTGCGGCGGTTGCATTATATCCCGGGTATAGATCAATACTAACCGGTTCAATTGACATCAGTGGAAATTCGTCGGCCTTCATTAGCTTATAGAATCCGCTCTGTGCAATTGGATTTGACGATTTGAATTTCTTTACTTCAAGTGAAAGCCTGCTTCTTCCTACGCTCATTGTATTTCCTGACAATGATAAGGGAAGAAGATAGCTGCTTTGGGGGAAATCGTCACCCCTGAAAGTCAGCTTAAATTTTGAGATATTTGTACTCCCGTCAATTTCAATAAGAGTACTCTCCATTAAAGTAACCCTGTTCTCCCCATCTGCATATGCAGCATAGGAGATAACAATCATTAAAAAAGTACAGAAGAGTCTGTTCATGGATTTATTCAGATAAAATCAAACCGGCAGAATCGCTTCCGCCGGTTCAAAGTTACACACATATATATGATTAGAAACCTACGATTGCTTCAAGGACGAATCCGTTGAATTTACCTCCGTTACGAAGGTCGCTGGTTGGAAATCCGTTGTATTTCTGGTTAACATACTCAAGTTTGGTGAGGATGTTTTTGGTTACAAACCATCCGCCTGAGATAGCAACTCTGTTGATATCGATATCACCTGTTGCCATTGTTGCAGATACGGTGTTGTAACGACCGCCAATCCAGAAGTTCTCGTTTTTACCGAATCTGTAAAGCAGATCAGTTGCGAACTGACTTGCGTTACGGTCGATGCTTTCGTTTTTAGCGCGTCCTTTAGATGCCTCATAAGTAGTGAACCACTCAAGACCACCTACTTTAAGGAATGCATTAGCCATGAATGAACCGATTTTGTCGGTAAAACCAGGGTTAAAACGGCCTGAAGTAAAGTTTGATGTTGCAAGACCTGCATCAAGAACACCATAGTAGTGTGAACCTGCGCGGTCGCCACCATAAAGAGTGTTTGCCACAGAGCCTTTAGTGTAGTAACCAGATGCTGTCAGACGAAGACGAACGAGGTCGCTTATCTGGCTGTCGTATCCGATTTTACCAAGAATAGCAGGGTATGCCTTGCCATTGCTTCCGCCAGCATAAACTGTAGCTTTAGCAATGTCACCTTTGATTTTACCGGTTGTAAGACCAGCAACTGCAAGGAAACCTTTGTACTGGAAGTCTACTTCTGCACCAATCTCAGTTGTGAAGGCATCCATGATGTAGTTTTCAACAAATGGGTTGTAAATTGAGTTACCGTTGTCTGAACGGCGGAAGTGTGCATCACCGTAGTTGATCTCCATGTGACCAACTTTGATGGTAGTGTACTCCATTACTTTGTCAAGAAGTGCGCTCTTAAGGAAAGGAAGTTTGTCAAACTGAATGTAACCACCTTTAACCCAAGTCTCCTGGTGGTGACGGGCAGAAAGGTAAAGTGCCATGTTAAGAGTAACACCATCTGCAAGGTATGCATCAAGGTAGAGGTTTGCAATTGCTGTGTTAAAGCCTGGTACAATAGCTACAGGTGTAGCAGTTGAAGTAGAGCTGTGCTCTAAAGTCTGGAAAGACTGAGTAAAGCTTCCTCCAAGCTTGAGTTTCATTTTCTCAAACTTAACCAGATCTTCCTTCTTAGTTTCGAAGACGTTCAGACCGTCCTTATCATATGGGCGAACCTGAGCTACAGCAATAGTGCCGAAGAACATCACTGCGAAGAGTGAAAATAGAGTTTTTTTCATATTAATTTTAATTGTGAAATATTTGATTTTTAATCAATTTCTAATTAGTTTGAGGCTACAAGGTTATGTGAAAGTACAGTAACATCAAGTTTAACTGTAACAGCGTCTCCTGCCTTAACAGTACCAAGAAGTGCTGTAGGAACTTTCATTTTAAAGTCAGTCATCTTCATAGGAACAGTTCCGGTAAGCTGATAACCGCCGCTGGCTGTCTTTTTTCCGGTTGACTTAAAGGTGATTTTCTTTGTTACACCGGCAATTGTAAGATTTCCTGTAAGGTTAATCTGGATATCAGAAGAAGAGACAATAGCTGTTGTAGGTTCTGTAAGCTGGAAAGTAATTGACGGATGCTTATCTGCAAGCATTGTCTCATAAGTCTTCTTATCCATCAGTTTATCTCCGCTTTTAATTGACTGAACAGGGAATTTAACAATAAGAGATTCAATTTTATTATTCTCTCCAACAACAAATTCTCCCGAAAGCTGCTCTACTTTTGAGTGCCAGTCGTGGATATTTGAAGTTCCGTTGATAGTTATGGTAGTTTTGAATGTGCTGGCCTTACCTGCCTGAGCCAGAGCTGTGGCAGATGAAGCAACAAGCATTACTGCCATAAGGAACAAGATTAATTTACTTTTCATTTTTATTTTATTCATTTTAATATTATCAAGCTTCACTTTTTCCCAAATATTTCTCACGGGCCTTTTCAAGAATCTGAGCCAGTGTCTTGGCTTTTAACAGATTTGAATAATCTTCCCTTAGTTCAATCCAGTAATCTCTGGAACAACATTTCGAAGATTTGTCGCAGAAGCTCTCATTTTCTATACAGTCAACCATAGTTATTGGTTCAAATGCTGTATAAATGTCCCATACAGTTATCTCCTCTGCAGGGCGTGTGAGCCTGTATCCCTGACCCTTTCCCTTTACATTGGCAATAATGCCTTTTACTTTAAGGGAAGATATAATACTGTCAAGGTACTTTATTGATATCTGCTGGTTCTCCGCAATATCTTTTTGCAATACACCGCCGGGGTCATCCGATTTGGCAATTTCAATAACTGTTCTCAGTCCGTAACGAATCTTCGTGTTAACTTTCATGATCCAGCGGTTTTTTATTATTGCGCACAAAAATAATTAAAAATTATAAATCCTATAACATTTGTAGTATGATATTGTGAATAATTAGCACTAAGAAGTAACAAATTGTTACTAGCAAATAATGCAAATATCAGAAAAACAAGCAGATAAATTGTTTGAAAATTTTTATATACTTTTGTATTCTCAAAAATATTTTTTAAAACCCTCAAAAAAAATGAGAAAATCGATCAGAATTTTTGGATTTTTTATCTTGATGCTCCTTTTTGCCGGAGATGCAGTAGCGCAAAAAATCACCTCACCGGACGGAAAACTTACCCTTATTTTCAGAAATAATGATGGAATTCCCTCATATGAATTACTATTTGGAGACAAGCAGGTTGTTAAGCCCGGCAGAATGGGATTTGAGGCAAACGGATTCAGCCTTGCAGGCAACTTTTCAGTAAAAGAAATTCTTTACAGCTCTTTTAACCAAACATGGAAACCGGTTTGGGGAGAGTACTCATCAATAGTAAACAACTATAATGAGATGTTTGTGAAAATGGTGCAGAGCGGAGAGAAGGGCAAGGTTATGAATATCCGTTTCAGATTATTCAACGACGGACTGGGTTTCAGGTATGAATTCCCAGACCAGCCGGCGCTAAATTATTTTTCTCTTAAGGATGAACTTACAGAGTTTGCCCTTGCAGGGGACCACCTTGCTTTTTGTATGCCTGGTGACTATGATACAAATGAATTTGCATATACGACTGCCAAACTCTCAGGCATTGCACCGGGAATGGACAAGGCTGCTAAAAGTAAGGGATTTGAATCAAAAGCAGAAGGTTACACTGTCCAGACTCCGCTTATGCTAAAGAGTGAAGATGGTCTTTATATTAATATTCACGAGGCATCTCTTGTGAATTTTCCTGGTATGCTTCTGAATGTGGACGATAAGAAATTTGTCCTTAGTTCTCATCTCACACCAGATAAAAACGGTGTAAAGGGTTATCTGCAGGCTCCCATGAATACACCCTGGAGAACAATTGTGGTAAGCGATGATGCAAGAAAAATTCTGGCTTCAAAACTTATCCTGAATCTCAATGAACCATGCGCATTTGAAGAGACATCGTGGATTAAACCTGTTAAATACATAGGTGTATGGTGGGAGATGTTTACAGGTGGCGGAGCAACATGGGCTTATTCAGATTATTACAAGGCAAAGCCGGGAATAACAGATTATTCAAAGCTGACACCTAACGGAAAACATGCTGCCAATACAGCGAATGTAAAGAGATATATAGACTTTGCTGCTAAACACGGTTTTGATGCTGTTCTCGTTGAAGGCTGGAATGAAGGCTGGGAAGACTGGGCTTCATATCTTAAAGATGTACACTTTAGTTTCGACAGGCCATATCCGGATTTTGATGTAAAGGAGCTCCACCGTTATGCAGCTGAGAGGGGCGTGAAGGTAATGATGCATCATGAAACATCGTCCAATGCGGCTGACTACGAAAGACAAATGGACCGTGCTTTCGCCTTTATGGCAGCAAACGGATACAATTCTGTCAAAACAGGCTATGTTGGCTATATTATTCCTCGAAGTGAGTATCATTCATCACAGTGGATGATTAACCACTATATTAAAGTTGTAGAGAGAGCCGCAGATTTTAAAATCATGGTTAACAGCCATGAGGCTGTCAGACCAACAGGACTTTCAAGGACATATCCAAACTGGCTGGCTCAGGAATCGGCCAGGGGCACTGAGTTTGAGACAATGGGCGGAAACAGCTGCGACCACACTACCATTCTTCCTTTCACAAGGCTTATGGGTGGTCCTATGGACTACACGCCCGGAATCTTCCAGACCGATATGGCATACTATAAGGGATTCAAACCAGACCAGAAGGTTCACACGACTCTCGCAAAGCAACTTGCCCTGTATCTGACAATGCCAAGTCCATTGCAGATGGCAGCAGATCTTCCTGAAAACTATGAGAGATTCCCGGATGCTTTCCAGTTTATTAAGGATGTTGCAGTCGACTGGGATAACAGCTGGTATCTTGAGGCCGAACCTGGCGATTACATTACTGTAGCAAGAAAATCAAAGGGAGAGAACGAATGGTTTGTAGGCGGAATAACAGATGAGAATCCAAGGGAGGCTATTGTCGACTTTAGTTTCTTACCGCAGGGGACAAAATATGAGGCTACTGTTTATGAAGATGGTAAAGATGCGCACTGGGATACAAATCCGCAGAGTTACAATATCAGGAAAGAGAGTGTAACATCAAAGAGCAAGATCAAAATCAAACTGGCACCCAGCGGCGGATTTGCAATCAGCATAAAGTAATGAACTATTGAATCGTCTGTTTGTTTCATATCCAAACAAACAGACGATGAAAAAATATTTTAAACTTCTTTCTATAGCAGTAATGTTCATAGTTGCAGCACCGGCCAAAGCTCAGGATGCTGCTGTTAAAGCACCGGTAGATTTCTACTCATTAAGTTTCAAAACCATAACTGGAGAGAAATTTGATTTTAAAACTCTTAAAGGGAAAAATGTTCTGATAGTTAATACCGCTTCAAAGTGTGGTTACACTCCTCAGTTTAAAGATCTCGAAGAGCTAAATCAAAAATATGGTAACAACCTTGTAATTATTGGATTTCCATCTAATGATTTCATGAATCAGGACCCCGGAACAAACGAAGAGATAAAAGCATTCTGCGAAGAGAACTATGGTGTTACTTTTCTCATGATGGATAAATCTTCGGTAAAGGGAAAAGATAAGAACGAAGTATATAAATGGCTTACAGATAAATCCAAAAACGGATGGAACGAAACAGAGCCAGGCTGGAACTTCAATAAATATCTGGTTGACAAGAAGGGGAACCTTAAGGCTCACTTCGGCTCAAAAGTAAAACCGCTAAGCGAAGAGCTGATTTCAAAACTATAGTTCGCAGCAATTTCTGTTAAAAAAGAAAACTTCTCAATTTGAGAAGTTTTCTTTTTTATTGTATTGCTGTGTAAACTATCTGGTGTTCCTGAACGACTGGGTCATGAATTTTTCCGCAACCTTTTGCTGATATGTCTTTGATACGGGTATATCTTTGACACCCTCTGCATCCATCTCAAGATATATACCGTCCCGTTCTCTTCTCATAACCTTAACACGGGTAAAGTTAACCAGAAATGATCTGTGACAGCGGCATACAGGTGTCTCTGCAAGTTGCTCTTCCAGTTTTTTCAGAGTATTCCTCAAAAGGTAGTATTTAACCTTTCCTCCGGCAGTATAGTGTATGGTTGCATAGTTATCGTCAGATTCAATATAGAGAAGATCGGTGTGACGGACAGAAAGTCTGAGAACACCTTTTTCATCTGTAAATGATATACTGGATGGTATATGTTCTGCTTCGCTTTCTCCCTGTTCAATGTTTTCCAGTCTCTTTTTACTCTCTTCCCAGCCAAAATAGAACCACAGGGTAATGTATGGCAGCAAAAGAACCAGAGCAGTA
>PHDP01000028.1 GCA_002842655.1 Bacteroidetes bacterium HGW-Bacteroidetes-14 | reverse complement strand
AATTCAGCAAATGTGCTTATTAAGTTTAACCCTTCCATATTAGGTAAGTTCCTTTAAATATTACTTGAAATGTATTATTGGCTTTGTACTTTTTATATCTTTCAGGAGAAAGTTTTCAGTTATTGTAATTTTCTCCTTTTTCTTCTTCCCTTCTACCTTCTCACTCTTTTCATGAGATAGTGAAATTTCTTCTTCGGTTGCGGCAGACAAAACACCTTTAAGCTTTCCGCCTGATCTCAGAACCAGCTCGACCTCTTTACCCATCCATTTCTGGTACTGACGGAATACTTTAAGAGGCTGATCAAGTCCGGCGGAGGTCACAGTAAGCGAGTAATCCTCAGCCTCTCTGTCAAAACCCTCCTCAATGAGTCTGTTAATATCTATACAATGATTAAGTTCGACAATTCCCATTGAATCAATCGTAACCTCAATATCATTGTCGCGGCTAATCTCAACTCCAACGAGGAACAGTGAGTTCTTCTCCAGGTAGTTTGCGATGTGTGCTGCAATTTTTTCGTTTGAAATCATATGTAAATGTAATAAATAAGGGGACTGCCGTCCCCTTAAATCCTTTTCCCAAAATCCGCTGCAAATATAGGGATTATTTTTTTATTTTAAAAATATTTTTATTTAATACCTTTACTTTATGATAACGCAGTATAAAATTATAAATGATCCGGTTCACGGATTTATCAATATACCTCAGGGCCTTATACTTGAGATCATTCAGCATCCATATTTCCAGAGGCTGAAAGATATAAAGCAACTGGGACTTACAAATCTTGTATACCCCGGTGCCTGTCACTCCAGGCTAAATCATGCCCTGGGCGCGATGCATCTCATGAAAGAGGCAATTAACTCACTTCGGTCAAAAGGGGTTTTTATCTCAGAAGATGATGAATTGCAGGCAATGGCTGCAATTCTCCTCCATGATGTAGGACACGGCCCTTTCAGTCATGCACTTGAAAATAATATTCTGCAGGGAGTCTCTCATGAAGAGATTACTCTTGCACTTATGAAGGAGATGAATCGCCAGATGGGCGGGAGACTTGACGGAGCAATAGAGATATTTACTGGCACCCACAGACTTAAGTTTCTTCATCAGCTTGTTTCAAGCCAGCTGGATGTCGACAGGCTAGATTACCTCAGACGAGACAGTTTCTTTTCGGGAGTTGCAGAGGGTATGATAGGACACGAAAGAATAATCAAGATGATGACTGTTCTTGACAACCATCTTGTTATTGAGGAAAAGGGGATATATTCTGTGGAAAAATTTCTGATATCCAGGAGACTCATGTACTGGCAGGTTTATCTTCATAAAACTGTAGTAGCTGCCGAACAGTTGCTTATTGAGATATTGCGCAGGGCAAGAGAGCTGTCTGTGAATGAAGTGGAACTTCCGGGTTCTCCCTCTCTTCTCTTTTTCCTGAAAAATTCAATTGCAGCTTCATCTCTTTCCAGCAGAGATGTTCTGAATAAATTTACCGGTCTGGACGATACAGATGTCATGTCTGCAATTAAACAGTGGCAGTCGTCTGATGATAAAATCCTCTCATTATTGTGTAAGATGCTTACAGAGAGGAGACTGCCAAAAATTGTACTTTCTCCGGTTCCATTTGATGGCACAACTTTTGAGAACGTGATGAACGAAACTGCGGCAAGGGGAATGGAGAGGGAGTTACTTCCCTACTTCGTTAAGACTGGAGAGGTAGAAAATCGCGGCTATAACAGAGATGAAGAGGATATCAAGATTCTTTCCAAGGAGGGAGGAATCAGTGATATCTATATTATTTCGGATATGTTATCTGCCAGGGCATTTTCACAAATTACCAAGAAGTATTTTCTTTGCACGCCTAAAACAAACTATTAAAAATGGAACTGTCTGCACAAACTATAGCGACCCATCTGAATGGCATTGTAATTGGAGATCCAGATACAAAGGTGAGTACCGTAGCTAGGATTGAACAGGGAAAGAGAGGTTCGCTCTGTTTTCTCGCTAATCCTAAATATGAAAATTATCTGTACACAACAAAAGCCTCAATTGTTCTGGTAAATAAAAGCCTGACTCCATCAAAGCCGGTTGAAGCGACAATGGTTCAGGTTGATGATGCTTATCAGGCTATTGCCTCTTTACTGGAACTCTTCAACACGATGAAGGATTCAAAAAAGAGAGGCCGCTCCTGGAGAGCAAGTGTAGCGTGGAGTGCAAAACGAGGAAAAGGTGCATGGATTGGTGCCGGAGCTTCAGTTGGAAAGAAGAGTGTGATAGGAACCGGTGCTCAGATTCATCCCCAGGTTTTCATTGGAGATTATGTGTCAATAGGTGAGAACTCAGTAATATTTCCGGGAGTCAGAATCTATAACGGATGCAAGATTGGCAATAACTGTATAATTCATTCTAATGTTGTGATTGGCTCAGACGGATTTGGTTTTGCACCAACTCCGGACGGCAGTTATAAAAAAATTCCGCAGACAGGTAATGTAGTAATTGAAGATGATGTTGAAATTGGTTCAAATACAACAATCGACAGAGCCACAATGGGCTCAACAATTATTAGAAAGGGAGTTAAACTAGATAACTTAATTCAGATAGCCCATAATGTAGAAATTGGTGAGAACACAGTGATTGCTGCACTTGCAGGGGTTGCCGGATCTGCCAGAATTGGGAAAAATTGTCAGATAGGCGGACAGGTAGGAATTGCAGGGCACATCTCGATTGCAGACAATACAAAGATTGGTGCTCAGGCCGGGATAATGAGCTCTGTTAAGCGCGAAGGTGAGGTTCTTTTGGGCTCTCCAGCTATTGATGCCAGGGAGTTTATGAAGGCCTATGCCATCTTCAAAAAATTACACAAACAACAATAATTTACTATCTTTGCCAAGTTTTACACATTTGGAAACTATATGCAAATAAACCAACGTACTCTAAAACAGTCTTATACATTCAAGGGCAAGGGATTGCACACAGGTCTGCAGGTAACAATGATTGTTACACCGGCAGAAGCAAATCACGGAATAAAATTCATGCGCACAGACATTGAGGGCATGCCGGTTATGGATGCTGTGTCAGATTATGTCACATCAACTGCAAGAGGCACAACTATTGAACATGGCGCGATGAAGATATCAACAATTGAGCATATCTTGTCTTCACTGCAGGGACTGGGAATAGATAACGCACTGATCAAACTTGATGCACCTGAAGCGCCAATACTTGACGGAAGCGCAAAACCATATGTAGATGCCTTTCTGGCAGATGGTTTCGAAGAGCAGGACGCAGAAAGAATTTACTTCGAGGTAACTGAGAAAATTCATTACAGAGATCCAAAAACAGGAGCGGAAATAACTATCCTCCCTGACGACAACTACTCAGTCGATCTGATGATAGATTTCAATTCCAAAGTTCTTGGGCACCAGTATGCAAGATTCAACAGCGATTCAGATTATGCAACAGAAATTGCTCCTTGCCGTACATTTGTATTCTTCCATGAGATTGAACCTCTGTTCAGAAATAACCTCATCAAGGGGGGAGACCTCAACAATGCAATTGTAATTGTCGAAAATCCTGTTCCGCAGGAGGAGCTTGACCATCTCGCAGAACTCTTTCATACAAACAAACTGGAAAGAGAGCCGGCAGGTTATCTTAACCACCTGGAACTCCGTTTTACTAACGAATGTGCAAGACACAAGCTGCTTGATGTTATTGGGGATTTTGCTCTTATTGGTTTCCCGCTTAAAGGAAAGATTATTGCAAATAAGTCAGGTCATCAGATTAACACTCATGTGGCCAAGATGATAAGGAAAATGGCAAAGGATAGATTTTCCAAGCCGGTAATTCCTCAATATGATCCAAATGCAGAGCCTGTTGTGGATATTAACGGAATCAAAAAACTGCTTCCTCACCGTCCGCCATTTCTCATGGTTGACCGAATTATTGAAATGACTCCCGACACAGTTGTTGGAGTTAAAACAATAGGAGTTAACGAGGGCTTTTTTGCAGGACACTTTCCTGAAGAGCCTGTAATGCCAGGCGTTCTCATGATTGAAGCTATGGCTCAGGTAGGAGGAATACTGGTTTTGTCTGAACTTGATGAACCTGAAAAATATTCAACCTACTTTGCAAAGATTGACGGAGTAAAATTTAAGAGAAAAGTTGTACCGGGAGATGTACTGGTTATCAAACTCACACTAACGGCACCACTCAGAAGATCAATAGTATGTATGAGAGGAGAGGCCTTTGTTGGTAATACGCTTGTTTGTGAAGGCGACATGGTTGCTCAGGTTATTAAGAATAAATAGAGAAAGAATTAACTACTTATATGAATTATATTCATCCTAACGCAAAAATTGGCGCCAATGTTACAGTCGATCCATTCAGCTACATTGCAGAAAATGTAGAAATTGGGGAGGGGACTTGGATTGGCCCTAATGTAACAATACTGGACTATGTGAAAATAGGCAAGAATTGCAAAGTTTTTCCCGGTGCAGTAATTGGAGCAATTCCTCAAGATCTGAAGTATGCCGGAGAGTTATCTTACGTCGAGATAGGAGACAACACAACCATTCGTGAATGCGCAACTATTAACAGAGGGACAGCTTTCAGCGGGAAAGCACTCACAAGAATTGGAAATAATTGCATGATTATGTCATATGTCCATGTGGCACATGACTGTGAAATCGGTAATAATGTTATTCTGGTTAGCTATGTTGGCCTGGCGGGAGAGACTGTCGTTGACGACTTTGCAATTATTGGAGGGCACTCAGCTGCACACCAGTTTTCAAATGTAGGTGCTCATGCTATGATATCCGGAATGTCAAGTATTTTCAAAGATGTACCTCCTTATGTACTTGCCGGCCACCGTCCGCTATCTTACTACAATCTTAATCTTGTAGGATTGCGCCGCAGAGGCTTTACAAACGAGCAGATTCAGCAAATCAGCGATATCTACAGAGTAATATACAGAAGCGGATTGAATGTATCCGATGCATGCGCGAAAATTGAGGCTGAATTTGAAGAGACAAACGAGAAAAGGACGATACTCGACTTTATCAAAAGGTCAAAAAGGGGAATTATTAAGAAAAGCGTAGACGAAATTGAAGAGTAATCTCTCACAGGCACTGCTTTCAAGCGCATACCTTCCACCGGTTGAATACATGAGCGTGATTTACCGCGCGGAGAGCTCAAAGATTGAACAGTGTGAAAATTACCAGAAACAAAGTTACAGGAGCCGTTGTCACATATACAGTGCCAACGGCCCTTTGCCTTTAATTATACCCGTAGAGAGGGCAGGAACCCATTCGCTCCCTGTAAGAGAAATCCGGATTGATTATTCGCGAAAATGGCAGCAGCAGCACTGGAGAGCCATAGTATCTGCATACAGGATGTCTCCTTTTTTCGAGTACTACGAAGATGATTTTTCTCCATTCTATTTAAACGAAGAGCCTCTTCTGTTTGATTACAATCTTAAGCTGACAATGTTACTGGCAAATCTTCTGGGTATAAACCGGGATATTGAACTTACTTCTGTTTATCAAAAGGAGTATGATGATTCAGTTTCAGATTTCAGGGAGATAATTCACCCAAAAAGGGAGAACCTGTCTGAAATGAAAAATGGGCAATACCATCAGGTATTTGCCCATAAATCCGGTTTTATTCCAAATCTCTCATCCCTGGATCTTCTTTTCAATGAAGGTCCGGATTCGATTTCATATCTCTAGAATCTGAATCCGAAAGTCATTAGAACTCTCAGTCCGGAAGATGTAAATGTACCTTCCGGCGATTCTATACCCTGATAATCTGCATAAAGCTTAAGACTATCTGCTGCTTTCACCTTATGCTGAACCGCAAAGTCCCCAAAGAAACCTTTTTTATTGCTGAATCCGGCTCCCGCAGATATAATGTGGTTGTGATTCTCGCTGGCAGCATTAGGGTTCTGGTAGAAGGCATATCCTGCTCTTAATGCAAAACCTGGTACTGGCTTAACTTCCAGACCCAGTCTGAAGTTCTTTGCAAATCTCAGGTCGTTTGACATTATATTGTTTTCTGTGCTGAATTCACCGCTGATATTATCTTCACTTGACAGCCTGGTCCAGTTGTATGCAACACCTTCAAAATCTGCACTCAAAATTGCGCTAGTACCAAACACATATGCCACACCGGCACCAACTTTTACAGGAGAGATAAGATTGTATGAGAATTCACCAATTGGAGAGAGAACTGTCTGTGAATATCCGTCACCAAAGTTTGATGTGATTTTCTCTTCCCACTCATCTGTTATGGTCATGATTGTAGGAGTAGTAAAAGTAGCCCCTAGCCTCAGATTTTTAACCGGAATATAAATAAGTCCAAGTTTGGCATTTACGCCCACTCCGGACGTATGCTGGTTATATATGTGGGTAAAGCTGCTGAAATCTGTCTGGAACAGCGAGGAGTTGGTAGTACTCTCTGTATATTTTTGATAATCTGTGTAGCTCAGTGACTGTATACCAATATTAGCTCCCAGGAAGAGTTTGTTTCCAACGGAACCACCCATGTTAATAATTATTTCAGACTGGTTGCCGGTAGTCTCCCTTACAAACTGCTGATCAAGATTTCCTCCAATTACTATGTTAGATCCATTAATGTTTTCTGTAGCTCCAATGTAATCCTTGTTAGAGTCAGGAAGCAGGTCTAGCAGGTTAGTGTTCCATGCAAGAACAGAGCGCCATGGCAATCCGTTAACATTAAACGGATATGTGTCCGAAGAAGATGTAATGTCCAGCTGTGTAGATACAAATCCCTGAGCTGCAGATGCAGCCGCTCCAAGCCATGAAGACTGGTTTGTGGTACCGGTTGCATACATTCTGGAATTGAAATTGTTTACCTTATTAATAGCAAAGGCAATATTGAAAGAGTTGTTCTTTTTGTTTCGCTTGTATGTGTTAAATGTGCCTACATAACCCAGAGAAGAGACCCCCGGTTTGGCCATGAACTCATTGTTAATCTCAGAGAGATAATTGGTTTTTCCACCGGTAAGGTTCAGGGATGGGGATATCGAGAACTCTGAATATTTATAGATTCCGGACGAAGCAGGATTAAGGCTGAGAGCTCCAATGTCTCCTCCCAGTGCAGTAAAGGCGTTACCCATTGCCGCTGTCCTTGCAGTACCTTCATAGAATGTCTGCGAAAAGAGTGTTGCGCTGGAAACATAAGGATTCTGGAAAATGTTCAGTGCGTCGTTGTTGCCAACCTGAGCCTGGGCTGCTATGCTGAACAGAACCGAGGCTATTATAAATAGACCTTTTTTCATGTGTGTAATAATTTAAGTTACCTTCTGTATGCAGATCCGCTTGATGAACTGGTTGAGCTGCCTGAACTGCTTGAGCTGCTGCCTGAATTTGTACCTGAAGAGACTGCCCTTGTAGCTGTTGAACTGGAACTGCTTCTTGAGTAGTCAGAAGAACCACTTCTCTCTGTATTGTAGGTAGCGTTTCTGGTGCCGGTAGACGATTCACTGCCTGACCCGCGGCGGTATGTAGTGCTGTTGAATGAATTACCGCTGTTTCTTGCGCCTACAGATGAGGTTCCCACAGAAGTTGTACTTCTTCTGTAATTTGTTCCCGAGTTCTCTGTGTTGCTTCTTACAGAAGATCCAGGAGTTATTCCGGTTGAAGATCTCTTATAACTGCTCTGTGAAGTTCCGGTTGTGCCGGATTGTCTCATGCCCTCTCTTGTCTGACCGGTACGGCCTGAGTAGGTAGAGTAATTTGCAGGATCCGAAGACGTATTCATTCTGTCAGTTTTCCTGTACATACTGTTGCTTGTACGGGAATCTCCCATGCCAACTCGTCCGGCACTTATTCTCTCAACAGTACCCTGATTTCTCGGGTTCTCAGATGTATACCTGTTGTCGTTTCTGTCTGTTTTCTCTCCAAATGCAGATTTGCGTTTACCTGTGTAGTATGATCTGCTGCTTGTAGCAGTGTGGTTTCCACCCCATCCACCGCCTGAATACCACCAGCTGTCTCCGTAGTAACCACCCCAGTTTCCGTACCAGCGATCATAGTAACGATTCATGAACCATGGGCTGTAATAAGGACTATATGCCCAGAAAGGAGAATAGTACAAGTCATAATAGTCGTAGTAGAAAGGCCCGTACATACTCCAGTAATATGGAGAGTAGTATCCGCCATAAGCCCAGTTATAATAGAAATATCTGTCCCAGTATGAACCATAACTTCTGTATCTCCATGGATTGAATCCCAGTCGCCATGTATCATAATAGCTATTATCATTCATCCTGTTATCTCTCAGATACAGGTTTATTGTAAAGTCAGGAGATTCAAACTTACGGAGGAGTTCTTCGTAAGACATGGTTGAGTCAAGAACAATGAAGGTTTTTTCAGGATCTACAGGGATATTGGCAACCCCATTCTCGTCAAAATAGATAATCTCGGTGTTCTTGTCCTTAATGATTTTCTGTTCTGCCTCGGCTGTTCTTGTTTTAAGATCAAGCAGCTCTCGGTTTGTAGCAGTACTGAGAGCAACAGCTTTGTCGGGATCAAGATTGTAGATTGCATCATCGTAACCAGATGACGTATATAGGTTTGCAGTACCACAAGAGCTAATCACCAAACCGGTAATTATAAGTGTATAGACCTTGTTTTTCATTTCGCACCTCCGTGTTTTATAATTTTTTGTACTTTTGTGCCTTCATTGCAAATATAGTCAAAAATCGTACCACATAATACTAATCTAACAGTCAAATGGCAAAAGAATTAAGCAACAGAGAAGAGAATTATTCACTTTGGTACAACAATCTTGTTATAAAAGCAGATCTGGCCGAAAACTCTGCAGTAAGGGGTTGCATGGTTATCAAACCATACGGTTATGCAATCTGGGAGAAGATGCAGGCTCAGCTTGACAAGATGTTCAAGGAGACCGGGCACGTAAATGCCTACTTTCCTCTCTTTATACCAAAATCCTTTCTCAGTAAGGAGGCAGAGCATGTTGAGGGATTTGCCAAGGAGTGTGCGGTGGTAACTCACCACAGGCTTATGACCAATCCGGACGGTCCGGGGGTAGTAGTTGACCCTTCGGCAAAACTGGAGGAGGAGCTGGTCGTAAGACCAACATCTGAGACAATTATCTGGAATACATATAAAAACTGGATCAAATCATACAGAGATCTTCCAATACTTATTAACCAGTGGGCTAATGTTGTAAGATGGGAGATGAGAACAAGACTCTTCCTCAGAACAGCAGAGTTCCTCTGGCAAGAGGGTCACACTGCGCACTCAACAAGAGAGGAGGCAATTGAGGAGACTGAAAAGATGGTGCAGGTTTATGCAAAATTTGCAAGAGAGTTCATGGCACTCCCTGTGATTGTTGGTGCAAAGACTGAGAGTGAGAGATTCGCAGGTGCACTTGATACTTTGTGCATAGAAGCTCTAATGCAGGATGGAAAGGCTCTTCAGGCAGGCACATCTCACTTCCTTGGCCAGAACTTTGCTAAGGCATTTGATGTTCAGTACCAGAGCAAAGAGGGCACTCTTGAATATGTTTGGGCTACTTCATGGGGTGTCTCTACCAGACTTATGGGAGCACTTGTAATGGCACACAGCGACAATAACGGACTGGTTCTCCCTCCAAAGCTCGCTCCTATTCATGTTGTAATGGTACCTATCTTCAAAACGGATGAGGAGAACGACATGATTATTGCAAAGATGAAAGAGATTCAGGAGTCGCTGAACAAACTGGGAATATCTTCAAAAATCGATAACAGGGATAATCTGCGTTCTGGTTTTAAATTTGCAGAGTGGGAACTGAAGGGTGTGCCTGTAAGAATTGCTATAGGACCAAGAGATCTTGCAAATGGCACTGTAGAACTGGCCAGACGAGATACTCTTACTAAGAGCATTCAGCCTGCAGAGGGAATTGAGCTTTATATACAGAAGCTGCTGGATGAAATCCAGGAGAACATTTATAATAAAGCCTACAAGTTCAGGGAGGATAATACTTTTATTGTAAATGACTGGGAAACATTCAAAACAAAGATTGAGGAAGGGGGATTCCTTCTTTGCCACTGGGACGGCTCTGCCGAAACTGAGGAGAGAATCAAGGAGGAGACAAAAGCTACTATCCGCTGCATACCTCACGAGAATGTAATTGAAGAGGAGGGAAAGTGTGTATACTCAGGAAAACCATCTTCAAGAAGAGTTATTTTTGCCCGTGCATATTAATTTTTTAATTTTGAATCAGTCAAATCAGTAAAAATATAAGAAAATGGCATCAGATTTACCGTCCAGACAGCAGGAGATTTTAGATGGTCTTAACCAGAAATCCCGAACCAAAGTACAGGTATTCAACCAGACAATGGAGGTTTTTAATCAGCTTAAGGATGTTCTCAGCGAAATGAGCAACGACCTTAATGACCTTCTGGACAATAACAACGACAGAAGAGTAAGACTTGAATACAGAGACAGGGGAAAGTTTGAGGCCGAACTGAAATTTGCCGATGACGTACTTATCTTTAGCATGCACTCAGATATTTTTCAGTTTGACAGAGAGCACAGTATCTGGAAAACAGATTTTGTAACATCAGATAAGTCAAATGCATATTGCGGAGTAATTAATGTCTACAACTTCCTGTCAGACTCACTGAAGTACAACAGGCAGGAGGACCTGGGTTACCTGGTTGCAAGGCTCTTTATCAATAAAGACCGCTTTTTCCTGGCTGAGGGCAAGAGACAGAAATTCAAATCTGTTGCAAGTTTTGGCAAGAATGTACTAACAAGGGAGACCCTTATTTCAATTGTTGAAACTGCTGTTTTGTACACGCTTTCTTTTGACCTGCTAGTTCCGCCGTTTGACCTTGTTAAGGTAGCCAGCGTTGAGCAGATAAATGACAAGATTGAAAGTGCAAAACTTCAGACTGGCAAGCGTATGGGCTTCAAGTTCAATTCAGACGACGTTCTGGAAGATTAATACAACATACATCCATTCCCGATTATGAGAAAACTCTTTGTTATTGCAGCTATTACGCTCATTTCAGCTGCTCCATCAAGTCTCTTTTCACAAAACGAGAACACCTCAAAGGAGTACCAGATTCTTAGTGAAAATCACAAAATGCTGGTAGATATTGCCCTTAAAGCAAAAATTCCTCAGCCGGAAGTGAAAATTGCTCCTGTTCCAAGCAACTGGAGTAAAGGATCGCTTCTGCAACTTGGATTTTCTCAGATGTCACTTTCAAACTGGGCAGCCGGCGGATATTCATCAGTTGCGCTGAATGCTTATGTAAATATGTTCAAGACATATGAAGTAAAGGATATGTTCTGGGAGAACAGGCTGCAGCTGGCCTGGGGCTTTATCAACTCTTTCGGGGATAAGTTCAAGAAGAGCGATGACAAGATAATCTTTGACAGTAAATACGGCTACAGGGCATGGAATAAAGTCTTTGCCTCGGCTGCCTTTAATTTCAGGTCTCAGTTCTCAAACTCATTTAATTATCCCTCATCCGGAAAAGTTCTGGTTTCGGGACCATTTTCTCCTGCTTACTTCTCGTTTGGTATAGGTCTGGACTACAAACCGGCAAAAGTTCTCTCAATTAACTTCTCTCCGCTTACAAGCAATCTGGTTATAGTTACAAAGGAGGAGCTGAGGGTAAAGTACGGGAACAGAGTTGATCAGCCTGCAAAACTGGAGCTTGGTGCCCAGCTTAAGATTGATTACAAACAGCAGCTTTCAAAAAATCTTGCGGTTGCATCAAACCTAATTCTCTTCTCGGATTTCCTTAAGAATCCGCAGAACATAAAGGTTAACTGGGATCTTTTTATAGATGCCAAAATTAACAAGTACTTCTCAACCAATATAAGAACCAATCTTATATACGACGACAATATTCTTATACCGGACAAGGATGGCGTTCTTGACAAGAGAGTTCAGTTCAAGGAGATATTATCTGTAGGATTCTCATACACATTCGGTCAGTTCAAAAAGTAATTTAAACTTCTGTAATCATGCTCAGGGAGAGGTTCAGGGAAAGGTTGCTCTCTCTTACCGGAACAGAAAGCATAAAAGAGAGAAAGGATTATCCGCCGGTTCTGCTGGGGGTAAGCGGAGGCATCGATTCGATGACTCTTGCGCATCTTTTTTATGCAGTTGATTATCCCGCTTTTGCAGTGGCAACTGTAAACTTTTCTCTCAGGGGAGATGAGAGCGATGCAGATGAGGAGCTTGTGAGAAAATGGTGCGTTGAGAGAGGAGTCAGATTCTTCTGTACAAAGTTTGACACAGAAAGTTATGCAGCTCAGAATGGAATCTCAACTCAGATGGCTGCCCGTGACCTCAGGCTGAACTGGTTCAGGGAGATTGCAGCGAGGGAGGGTTTCAGCTTTCTTGCAATTGCACATAACCTTAACGACAGGGCAGAGACACTTATGCTTAATCTGCTAAGGGGAACCGGTATCAGAGGGCTTTCGGCCATAAGGGAGACAAGCACTCCGGCCGGCAGTGAACTTGCGGTTATCCGCCCTTTGCTTGGCTTTTCAAGAGAGGAGATTGAAAAATACGCAACCTCGGTAAGTCTGCCTTTCAGGCACGACAGAACAAACTTTGAATCACACTATTCCCGCAACAGAATAAGAAATGAGGTCTTCCCGCAATTCAGGGAGATTAATCCACATTTTCTGAATACACTTGACAGAAACATAGAAATCTTCTCCGAAACAGGATCAATAATTGACGAGCTTTTTTCAAATATCAAAGGAGCTGTAACAACCATTGAAAATGAGGGCAGATCAGGGGAGAGGGTGCTTGTAGATATAAACAAACTAAGAGGGTATGGCCACACAGGCTACTGGCTGTTCATGATTCTGGAGGAGTTCGGGTACAATCCTGCTGTTGTGAATGACATCCTGGAGTCCCTGGACAGAGAGTCTGGTAAGATTTTCGAATCGCCATCGCACAGGGTTTTAAAAGACCGTGATAACCTGATTATTTCTCCTCTTAAGGCCGATTCTCTTTCTCCGGCCGCAGCAGAATCAAAAGTGCTGGTAAGGGTTTATGATATGAGTGATACATTCAAACCTGAAGCATCTGAAAGGATTTTTTATCTGGATGCAGATTTGACCGGTTACCCGGTAACAATAAGGAAGTGGGTGAGCGGAGACAGATTCCGACCGCTGGGTATGACCGGCTTTAAGAAAGTAAGTGATTATCTGACTGATAAAAAAAGAGATATTTTTACCAAAGAGGATCGTCTGGTTGCAGTTACCCCGTCCGGTGAAATTACATGTCTGCTTGGTGAGCGAATTGACGACAGGTTCAAAATTACTGTTCAGACAAAAAGGATTCTAGAACTGGAGCTACTACAATAAAAAAACGCAGACTCAACTTTCTGAATCTGCGTTTTCTATTAGTCAAATTATCAAACAGACCTGAGTTCAGATTCTATTTTACAATCTCTACATTGAAAGGAATACGTGCATAGTTTTTCACTCCGGCCTCATTTTTAAGTGAAGAGTACGCTCTTTCGAACAGCATTTCCGGATTTGCGGCCACTTTTGCACTCACACCTGCATCAGAGAGAGTCTCCATAATTTTATCAAGCTGAGTCTTGATTACAGGATATTCAATAATTCTGTAAGATTCCAGGTTACTCATTGCAGCAGCACTGTTTATTGCCGAAACAATTCCGCCTCTTTCATCTGCAAGTCCCAGAGAGATTGCATCAGAACCTGACCAGATTCTTCCCTGTCCAACAGAGTCAACCTTTTCTGCAGAAAGTGACCTTCCCTTTGACACCAGATTCACAAAGTCTGTGTAAATAATCTCAACTGACTGCCTGATGAATTCAACCTCTTCATTGTCAAGAGATCTGAATCCGGACATGATATCACTGTGCTTGTTAGTGTTAACTGCAGCTGTATTTACAGAGAGGTGCTTGTTAAGAGTCTTCTGTGCATTAATAACCATGCTGAATACACCAATTGAACCTGTAAGGGTTGTGTTGTTTGTAATAATCTTGTCTGCATTTGAAGCAATCCAGTATCCGCCTGAAGCAGCATAATCGCCCATGCTCACTACAACAGGTTTTTTATCCCTGAGCAGTGCTAGTTCTCTTTCAATAATCTCTGAACTCTGAGCAGATCCTCCCGGAGAGTTAACCCTGAGCACAACGGCTTTAACTGTACTGTCTGCCCTGACTTTGGAAAGAAGTGCAACAAAATCATCTGATGCAATATTGTCATCTGATTTGCCCATTATAATATCACCATTTGCATAGATAACGGCAACCTTGTTTTTCTCCTTAAGGTTGAGTTTGCGGGTGGCTTTAGAATAATCAGAAGAGCTGATAAGCTTAAGGTCTTTCTCCTTTTCCACACCAAAGAGGTGAACAAGAGTGTCTGTAAGCTGATCCTTGTAAAGGAGCCCGTCAACCAAGCCTGATTCAACAGCCTGCTTTGCAGTGCCCAGAGAGAGTTTGTTGGCAAAATCGTTGATGCTCTCCTGTGGAATATTTCTTGATGCAGATATTTCTGAAGTCCATGTTCCCCACACGGCGTCAAGATATGCCTGCAGCTGCTCTCTGTTTTCATCACTCATTTTATTGCTGATAAACTGCTCTGCGGCTGCTTTAAATTTGCCATGCCTTATAAGCTGAACCTCAACCCCCAGTTTGTCGAGAAGGTCTTTAAAAAATAGGGTGTTCATGCTCAGACCGGTAAGAGTTGCAGTTCCTGCAGGGTTGAGATATACCTTGTCAGAAACTGAAGCAAGATAATATGCACCCTGTGAGTAGTTGTCGGCATAGGCAATGACCGGTTTGCCGCTCTCACGGAATCTTGCAAGAGCATCTCTTATCTCCTCAACATGTGTTGTGCCGGCGTTAAGTTCGTTCAGGTTCATATAGATGAACTTGATTGCAGGGTCTGCTGCTGCTTTGTCTATTGTCTGAACAATATCAAGGATTCCTGTGCTTTTTGAAGAGCCGGAAGACATTGGATTAAGTGCAGCGAACGGATCTTCCACAGACTGCTCAGTTATTGCAGACGAGAAGTTGAGTGCAAGTACGGCACTTGATGGAACAACCGGAGGTTTGCTCTCCGAGAATGTTGCAAGCGAGCCTATTATACCCATAAGGATAAAGATGCCAAGAACCATCGCCAGAAGTGAACCGACAAAAGTCCCTGCTACAATTTTCAGAAAATTTTTCATATTGTGTGTTGTATTATTTCGGGGTAACTTCACAAAATTAGTAATAAATGCTTAACTTTACACACCTGTTAAGAATAATATCCCCCATTATTTTGACCATGATGAGATTTGCCCCCAAACCGGTAGTCCTGGCTCTCTTAATGATTGCCTCTCCAATAGTTTTCGCGCAGAAAATCAGATTAACACTTACTCTTGATGAGGCTGTAAAGACTGCACAAGATCAGTCTCCCTCTGCACTCGTTGCAAAGCACAACTTTCTGGCAAGTTACTGGCAGTTCAGGGCATTTCGCGCTCAGCTCCTTCCATCGCTTAATCTCTCTGCAACTCTCGGACAGTACAACCGCTCTCTTGTTCCCCTTCAGAACTCGGAGTCCGGTGAGATTAACTACGTTGCCAACAATAACCTGAAAAACAGTGTTTCTCTCTCAATTGATCAGAATATTGCCCTTACAGGAGGCCGAATATCGGTCTTTTCAAGTTTGTACAGACTGGATCAGTTTAACTCGGAGAATCCGGCCACATACAACTCTCAGCCTATAAACATAACATACAGTCAGCCTTTGAGAACCTATAACACTCTCAAATGGGACAAGGTTACTGAGCCTAAAAAATACGAGAGAGCCAAACGCAAATACCTTGAACAAATGGAGAACATAATTGTTAGCGTAGTACCAATGTTCTTTGATGTTCTGCAGGCACAGCAGCGTCTTGCCATGTCAAGTAAAAACTATGAAAGCACTGTTGCTCTTTATAAACTGGCAAAAGCGAGGTATGAGCAGAATCTGGTTTCAAAAAATGATCTGCTTCAGCTTGAGCTGAGGATGATAAATGACAACCTATCAATAAACGACCATAAGCTCACACTTGATATGAGGATGCTGCGGCTGAAAACATTTATGGGTTATAACGAGAATGTTGAACTTGATCTGGTTTTACCTGCTTCAGGTCCCGGCATTACTCTTAATTTTGAAGATGTTCTTGAAAAGGCATATAAAAACTCTCCGTTTTTGCTTGATAATGAGCTTGATATACTTAGTGCAACTCAGGAGGTGGAGAGACAAAAGGCAAACAAGGGGCTTCAGGCAAATCTGAATGCTCAGTTTGGCCTTACCCAGCAGGGGCATGAACTTGGAACAGCCTATTCAAATCCTATGGATCAGCAAATCCTGAGTTTGGGCTTAAGGATGCCAATAATGGACTGGGGCCTGGGCAAGGGCCGTGTTAAGATGGCGAAATCGAGGGAGGAGCTTGTAAGAGCTCAGGTTGACCAGGAGATGAATGATTACAAGCAAAACATCTTTATTAAGGTTATACAGTTTAATAATCAGGTTACCCAGTGCAACCTCTCTGCAAGGGCAGACTCTATAGCGCAGGAGAGGTATGCAAATGCCCGCTCCCGTTTTCTTGAGGGTGCCATTAGTGTGACAGATCTTAATAATGCCCAGTCTGAGAAGGATCAGGCATCAACAAGGTACATTAATGATTTGAGCAACTTCTGGCAGTATTACTTCAACATACGGAAAATCAGCCTGTATGATTTCATTAATAAAAGGGAGATTGCTGCAGAGTTTGAGAAAATGGTAGATAATTAGAATAAATTAATATTTTTGCAACGGTGAAACGCAATTTGAAACATATACTACCTGCTCTAATGCTGCTGTTCTACATGGCGGCAGGAGTCGGCTACGGCGTTCACACCTGCAGGGGAGAGGGGATAACATCTGTTTCAATCCTTGTTAAGGAGTCCGGCTGCGAAGGGCACTCTCATACTATGGCAAAGGCCTGCTGTTCAGACGGATGCTGCGATGAAAAATCTGGTTGCAGCCACTCATCTGAATAATCCGGAAAAGGTTGCTGCAACACAGAACTGCATCAGCTGGCAGATGGTTATGAGATGGCAAAACAGCTTTCTAACCTTCAGATTAATTTGATTCCACTGCCGGCAGGAATTCTTGCATCTGCAGATTTAACCAGCAACAATTACTTAGCCCAAAGATCACTTTCTTTTGCAGAGGGTGAACCACCCGGGCATTTCACGAAGGAGTATCTTTCATATATTTCTGTTTGGAGATTGTAATTCTGTATTCAATTTTTATTGAATACAAGAGAGTTATAATTTATACAAACATGAAATGAAAAAAATTCTATTTACAATACTATTATTCACTGCTGTATTTTTTAATGCGGCAGGTCAGAACATTACCGGAATTGTTACTGTCCTTAAATCCGGCGGTGAGTCTGAACCTCTCCCGTTTGCATCTGTATACTGGCTTGAAGGCAAGCTGTCGGCAGAGGCAAATGAGAAAGGAGAATTTACATTTAAAACAAGGGGGGAAGACAAAATTTCCCTTGTTGCGGCGTATGTCGGCTATACAAAGGACACAGTTGTTCTTGCAAAGGGAGAGACAAAGGCCCTGCTTGTCCTTAAGCAGGAGAACGAACTTGAGGCAGCCAGAGTTGTAGAGAGGCAGGAGGGTAACTACCTTTCCAGAATTACTCCAATGAAAACCGAAGTTATTACTACTGCAGGCCTTAATAAAATGGCTTGCTGCAACCTGGCCGAGAGTTTTGAGAACTCGGCAAGCGTTACCGTTGGATATTCAGATGCCATAACAGGAGCAAGGCAGATAAGATTGCTGGGCCTTTCCGGTGTCTATACCCAGATGCTTGACGAAACAAGGCCTGTAATGAGAGGCGTTGCTGCACCTTTCGGATTGTCATATATTTCCGGTCAGTGGCTGGAGAGCATCCAGATTGCAAAGGGACCCTCATCAGTTGTTAACGGCCTTGAGGCAATAACGGGTCAGATTAACCTTGAACACAGAAAGCCAACCGCAGAGCAGCCTCTTTTTCTGAATCTGTTTCTGGGAAGCAGCCTCAGAACAGAGGCCAATGTATCATCATCACTGCAGCTTAATTCAAAGCTTAGTACAGTCATTCTTGGTCATTTCTCAACAGATCCGCAGGGACATGACGGAAACCATGACGGATTCAAGGATGAGCCTGTATCAATGCAGTTCAACTTTTCGAACAGATGGCTTTATGTTGCAGATAACGGCGTTCAGCTTAGATTTGGTTTTAAAGCCCTCTCAGACGACAGGATCGCCGGTATGAACGGATTCAAAAAGGGAATGGATTTAACACCTCAACTTTGGGGTTCGGAGATTAAAAACAAAGGGATAAACGGATATGCAAAACTGGGCGTACCGCTGAATGAGAGCAATTCAAAAAACATTGCGGCCATTGTGGATTATTCATGGCACAATATGAACTCATTCTTCGGACTTAACAGGTACGATGCTAATCAGAATTCGGCATTTCTAAATCTGATGTTTCTCAATGAAATCAGTCCAAACCACAAGTATGTGCTTGGATTGAGTTCGCAAACAGATAATTTTGACGAAGAGCTTTCTAAAGGAACATTCAACCCTTCCGGAGTGGCAACTTATATTACACCTTCACTCTATCCGGGCCGCAGGGAGTGGTCTGCCGGAGCGTACGGAGAGTACACATATACAAACGGAGAGAAGGTCTCTGTAGTGGCAGGCCTGAGACTAGATAAAAACAACATCCACGGATGGCTCTTTGCTCCAAGGCTTAACCTGAAGTATGCATTTGCAGATGAACTTGTTGTAAGAGCTTCTGCAGGCAGGGGATTCAGATCACCAAACCAGATTTCAGACAATCTGGGAGTTCTCTCAACCGGCAGGGAGGTGGTTCTTGAAGATAATCCGGATATTGAAGATGCCTGGACTTACGGCGCAAACTTTACCCTTTATATGCCGTTTGGGTTTAATGATAAGGCATCCCTTAGTTTCGACTATTTCAGAACAGACTTTAACAGTCAGCTTCTGGTAGATCAGGAGAGAGACCTTTCAAAAATATGGTTTTACAATCTGGATGGAAAATCTTTTACAAATACATATCAGGCAGACTTTTCTGTTGAGCCGTTTGAAAGATTTACAATTCTTACAACATTCAGATATACAGATTCAAGGGCAGATTACTACGGTCAGGGTCTGGTTGAAAGACCACTAATGAACAGATTCAAGGGAGTATTTAATGTACAGTATGCGACCAGAATGAATAAGTGGACATTTGACTTTACTGCCCAGCTAAACGGACCTGCAAGGCTGCCGGAGTTTATGGGAGGCGGAGAATCTCCTGTTTATCCAATGTTTTATGCTCAGGTTACCAAAAAATTCCGTGATCTGGATGTTTATGTTGGGGGTGAGAACCTTGGCAATTACAGACAGCCTCATGCAATTATGGATGCAGACAATCCTTACGGCACAGGCTTTAACTCAACACTGGTATGGGGACCTCTAATGGGAATGAAACTATATGCAGGTCTCAGATTTACAATTTGGAAATAAATAATTAATACTAAATTTACAAGTCATGAAAACAATCAGCAAAATTTTATTTATCGCAGTTGCAGCGATTTTCTTCCTCTCTGCCAATGCAGATGCTCAGGATAAAAAAGGAACAAAAAAAGAGGTGCAGGTTACATTTAACCTTCCCGATATGAGCTGCCACAACTGTGTTAACAAGCTGGAAGCTAAAATGCCTCACGAAAAGGGAGTAAGAGACCTTAAGGTTACACTCGAGGGCAAGACTATCTGGATTAGTTTTGACGAGACAAAAACCACCAAGGAGGAGCTTGCAAAAGCACTGGCAAAACTTGGATACCCTGCAAAAGAGGTAGTAAAAAAGTAAAAGAATGAGATTTATTCTCACGATATTATTGACTGTATCTGCATTCGGGAGCATATATTCACAGAGCTCCCGGGGCGGGTCGGTCTATTACGAAGAGATGCGTACAATGGATATTGTTCAAAGGGAGGCATCTATCGTAAATGAAATAACATCAGGAAACATTCCTGAATTTCTTAAAAGCTGGATTAAGATAAAATATTCTGAAAAAGATTCTGCCGGGAAGAGACACAGGGTTACTCTTTTTGTTAAGGCCGATTATCTTGCGGCCGGAACAGATGAAGACTACTTTACCCTTCCAATGACTCCTCAGTCTGCACAGAAGATAGCTAACCACTACAATGCCTCTCTGCCAACTCCCAAAATTGTAGACATTATTTACAAAAAATCTGCACTTAAACTGGAGCCCTTCAATTTTATTCCCAGGGGAAACAGAAACGAAACGCCCGATATACTTAATGACCATTCAAGAATTGTAACCGCACAGATAAAGGCTTCCGGCAATAAACCGGGAGTGTTTGTGGCAGGAACAAAAAAGGATATCGTAATCTGTTCAAAACTCTCAGACCCAAAACGCACCCATCATGTCACCATCTACGGATGGCACAGGCTTAACGGTGTTGCAATACAACCGGCAACAAATGTTCACATCGATATTTATGTAGACTACAGTCATGGAGTAAGACTCGTCTCAAACAGAATTCTCATTGACGGTAAGGAGTACGATTACAGAAAGGTACTTCAGGACCCGCTCCTTCACACCCTTCTGAGTACAGAGCCGCAGCCTCTTGAAAGAGTCGCCTACAGCACCGGAGAGTAGTCGGAAAATAGATAAAATTGTATTACATTTGTTGATATTGTATCAATTAATTCCCCCGTTAATGCTATGAAATATCTCAGATTATCTTCTGT
>PHDP01000027.1 GCA_002842655.1 Bacteroidetes bacterium HGW-Bacteroidetes-14 | reverse complement strand
AACTGCGGTTCGGCAGTTCTATACCACAGAGTTTGTCCTGAGTGCGGTTTCTACAGAGGTCGTCTCGTAATGGAGAAAGCAAACGCCTAGTGCAGATGAATGTCGGGCTCCGTTGCATTATTTCCCGCAATAGGGTGTAAAGGAATAAATTACCGCGGTCTGTCGTTTTTTGTACCGGCAGATCCCGGTAATTTCATTAATGCTGCCCGAACATGGCACAATATCTGCAAAAGAAGAGTGGCGAACATTCGCTGAATACTAAAACCTAAACAGGCACCAATATGAGTAACAACAGAGCAATAATTACCGGAATAGAGGCCTTTATTCCTGAATATATTCTGACAAATCAGGAGTTGTCTACAATGGTAGATACTACTGATGAGTGGATTATGACCAGAATAGGTGTAAGGGAGAGACATATTCTTAAGGAAGATGGTCTCGGAACTTCATACATGGGAGCCGAAGCTGTAAGAAAGCTTCTAGAAAAAACAAATACAAGTCCGGACGATATAGACATGGTACTTTGTGCCACAGTTACGCCGGATATGCTGTTTCCTGCTACTGCAAACATTATCTCTGACAAAGTAGGCATTACCAATGCCTGGGGTTACGATATCAATGCCGGATGTTCAGGTTTTCTGTTCTCTTTTGCAACAGCATCTTCATTTATTCAATCAGGACAGGCAAAAAAGATAGTTCTTGTGACAGGTGAGAGAATGTCTTCTATTACTGACTATCAGGACAGATCTACATGCCCTCTTTTTGGAGACGCAGCTGTTGCAATGCTTATTGAGCCAACAACAGAAGAGTCAATGGGTCTTCAGGATCAGATTCTGAGAGTTGACGGAATTGGAAGGCATTATCTGTATCAGAAGTCGGGAGGGTCAATGTATCCTGCAACTGAAGAGACAGTTAAAAACAGGGAGCATTTTATTCATCAGGACGGACAGACAGTGTTTAAATATGCTGTAAGCCGCATGGCAGATGTATCTGTTGAGATAATGGAGAAACACAATCTAAAGGCAGAAGATATCGCATATCTTATTCCTCACCAGGCCAACATGAGAATCATTGAGGCTACAGGAAAGAGAATGGGACTGCAAAATGATAAAATCCTCATTAACATCGAAAAATTTGGAAATACAGCAGGAACTTCCATACCTTTGGTGTTGTGGGAATTTGAAAAGAATTTCAAAAAGGGCGATACCCTGATATTCTCGGCATTCGGAGCCGGATTTACCTGGGGATCGATGCTATATAAATGGGCCTATTAAAAGGGCTCAGGTAACGGCCTCATAGTTCAAGGGATAGAACGGAAGTTTCCTAAACTTCAGATTCGCGTTCGAGTCGCGGTGGGGCTACAAAGCAAATTATCAGGGCAGAAGCTTTAAAAGTTTCGGCCCTTTTTATTTTATGCCCTATCCATTTAACAACCAGGCATACACACGCATTTTTACCTCAAAGGAAAAGAAATTAGTAAAAGGTTATACTATTTTTTAAAATGTTATATCTTTGAACAAGAAACTTAAATGTAAACTACTAACTATGAAAAAGGCTATCGTAATTCTTTCAGTGCTGTTTATTTCTGTGAGCAGCTTTGTAAAGGCTCAGGAAAACAAGGTTACTTACAAGTTTGGCGGATTTATTGAGTTTAAAAGCTACTTCGATGATTACAGGTCAAGGGTATCGAGGTATGACCATATCTATTTCTATCCCCTTGCCCCAAAACTCAACACAGCAGGAGAAGATATCAACTCGACAAATTCCTTAAATGCATCAGTTGCAACCTCCCGTCTCTCATTCACTGTTTCCGGAATCAAGCTTCTGAATGCAGATATTACTTCATACATAGAAGCAGACTTTACCGGATCTGCAGAGGCCTATATTGGAATGCTCAATATAAGACATGCATACTTCAATTTAAAATGGGAAAAGAGTGCTCTTCTTATTGGACAAACCAACCACCTTACAATGGTAAATGAGGTTACTCCCTCAACTGTAGCTTTTGGTGCAGGTTATCCGTTCAACCCACTTAACAGAAACATGCAGCTTCAGTATACTGCATCTCTCTCTAAGAATGCAAAGCTCGTTCTAGCTGCCTCAATGTTCAGCGGTCACAACTCACTTGGTCCGGCTAAGGCACAAGCGCAGGCAGGTCTTCCAAACCTTCAGGCTCAGCTTAAATTCGGAGACCCTGCGAAGGTATTCGGAGGTCTTACATTCAGTTACAAATTACTCAAGCCTCGTACTGCAGACGCTCAGAATAACCTTATTTCAACCACAATAGGGTCATATGACATCAATGCATTTTTTCGCGCAAATCTTGGAAAAGGATTTGGAATCAAGTGGTGGGGAATCTACGGAGAGAATCTCTCTCACCTTGGAATCATTGGCGGTTACGGAAGAATTGATAATACTTTTTCAAGCAATTCAAACGAGCTTCTGGACTACAAATACGATAACATAAAATCATATTCTACCTGGTTAGATATTGACCTGCCATCTGCCAAAAACTTCTCGTTTGGAATTTTTGCAGGATTACAAAAGAATCTCGGAACAGATGAGATGATGGATAAAACAATGGCTTCGGGAGATTATACTTACGGATATTACAAAGATCCTAATCTGGTCTGGTTCTCAAGAATTTCTCCAAGAATTGTTTACAATCTTTCTAAAAAGCTTATCTTCGGTGTCGAATATTCTTTATCACACGCTCAGTGGGCAAAGAGTACAGATATGACATTCAAGGCAAACGAACTGCACCCTGTAAATCATAACAACAGACTGGAGTTCATTGCCAAATACAGCTTTTAGATAATTAGATGAAGATAGGCAGGCAGGACCTGATATGGAATTATGCGGCAAGTTTTATGAGGGTGGCATCTGCCCTCATAATCTTGCCTGTTATTTTAAAAATGCTGCCTGCAGAAGATTATGGTCTGTGGAGCATTATGCTAAGCCTAAAGGCTATGACAGACCTGCTGGATTTTGGTTTCTTTCCTACTTTTTCAAGAACAGTTACTTATGTCTATTCAGGAGCAAAAACACTTAAAGCAGAAGGATTTACTCCTGTTGAAAGCGATACTGAGATCAGCTATCCGCTTCTGAAAGGTCTGATTGCCTCTATGAAGAGGTTTTACGGTGCAGTTGGATTTGCCCTGTTTGTTCTGCTCTTTACTGCCGGTATCTGGTACATAGAAAAGATACTGACCGGTTACACAGGAGATATACTCAGTGCAAAAATTGCCTGGTATGCATACGGAGCACTTCTTGCGTATCAGTTTTACACTTACTACTATGATGCGCTTCTGGTTGGACGCGGAATGGTTCGCCGTTCAAGGCAGATTATGGTCTTATCTCAATCTGTTCATATTGTTATAGCTTCGGTTTTTCTGCTTCTGGGTTTTGGAATTATCTCCATGGTTGCAGGACAAGTAGTATCAATAATTGTAAACAGAATTCTTGCATATAAATCCTTTTATGACGCTAAAACGGCAACTTCAATTAAAGCTGCTGTTGCTCAAAGGTGGCAGGATATTCTCAGAAAACTGTGGAATACAGCCTATAAATCTGGTCTTTCGAGTATAAGCTGGGTTCTGACAAACCGGATGCTTGCCGCATTTGCAGCACTCTACATTCCTCTCTCTCTAGTTGGTAATTACGGACTGAGCAAGCAAGTTGCTGAGATAACATACACCCTCTCCGTTGTTTGGTTTGTCACCTTTTATCCAAAGATTACCCAGCACAGAATTCAGAACAACATAGCTCAGGTGAGGAGAATGTACTATAAAGCCCTTATGATAGCCACCCTGGTATTTGCTGTGTGTCTTGCCGGAGTGCTCATTGCCGGAGGTCCTGCACTTTCCTTCATTGGAAGTAAAACCAATTTTATAGAGATACAGTTGCTTATTGTAATGCTTACAGCCTCTCTGTTTGATGGTTATACTTATATATCCACCTCCGTTCTGCTTTCCGGAAATGAAGTTCCGCATTACAGGGCTCAAATGGTGACAGCGGTTATTACAGTATCACTTCTATTCATGTTCCTAGAATTTACTACCTGGGGAGTTGCTGCCCTGGTGTTTGTCCCTTTTGGATGTAACCTTCTCTATAACCACTGGAGATGGAGTGCAAAAGTTATGAAGATGCTCTCAAAGTCTTTCTCATAATTTTGCACCCTTTTAAACTCCCGGTTAATGCAGTCTCTATTCTGCCAGCTGACTGCCCGCCTCAAATCCTTGTGTAAACGAATCAAGATTCATAAGTACAAATACCACAATAATCACTGCAACTGCTGCAAGTATCCAGAAAATTGTCTGTTTGGTTCCTTTTCTCATATTTTTTGATGTTTGGTTTGAATAACCAAATTTAGCAACCACATTTTCATATGGTCAAAATAGTTAACTTTGAGGCTCAGATTTATCTGATTCTGGAATTGTAGAAGTTAAATCTGTTTTTTTTATGAGCAAAGCAAGATTTATTGGAGTATTTGGAAAGCGTAACTCAGGCAAGAGTTCGCTCATAAACAGGCTCTCAGGTCAGGATGTAGCCATAGTATCTGATACCCCGGGTACAACAACAGACCCTGTAAAAAAGCGAATGGAGATCTTTGGTGTAGGACCTGTTGTCCTTGTTGATACTGCCGGTATTGATGACGAAGGGGCACTTGGTACACAGCGTGTGGCTAAAACCAGGCAGGTAATTGCTCAGATTGATCTGGCAATTCTAATTTACACAAACAATGACTTTGGAAAATATGAACGAGAACTGGCAAACAGATTTGCAGAGGAGGAGATTCCGTTTATACTGGTCCATAATCAGTCGGATATTATTCCTGCAGACACCGCTGTTGCAGGTGAGCTCGCTGTGAAATATGCCTGTGATGTAATGGAATTCTCTTGTGCAATTATTGACGAAGATGAACAGAAGAGTGCGGTAGAACAGCTGACGGCATTCATAGTTAAGGCTCTTTCTGCCTCTTTGCCGGGTCAGAGAGGGATGTTTGAGGGACTTGTTCAGGATGGAGATGAGATAATTCTTGTTACCCCCATAGACAGCGAGGCACCTGAGGGAAGGCTGATTCTTCCGCAGGTTAATGCAATCCGCGAGGTACTAGACAGAGGAGGAGTGGCAATTGTACTTCAGCCCGACAGGCTGCAAACTTATTTGAAAACAAATAAGAGCAAAATAAAAATGGTGGTAACCGACAGCCAGGCTTTTGATTTTGTAAGCAAGGCTGTTCCGGACGAAATTCCATTAACAGGATTCAGCATACTTCTGGCCAGAAGTAAAGCAAATTTTGCAAATTACCTTAAGGGTACCCCTCAGATTGACAAACTGAAAGATGGTGACAGGATTCTGATTCTTGAATCATGTTCTCATCACAGCTCCTGTGATGATATTGGAAGAATTAAAATTCCAAAACTGCTTCAAAAAAGAACGGGTAAAGCTCTGATGTGGGATGTTGTTCCCGGACTGGATGAGATTCCATTGCCAATTGAGAGCTATTCACTGGTTGTTCAGTGCGGAGGTTGTATGATAACTCAGAGACAACTTGCAGCAAGGCTGAGACCGGCTGTTAAGTCGGGAGTACACGTTACCAACTATGGAATGACACTTGCCTGGTGCATGGGGATTTATGAGAGGGCAATTTTGCCGTTTAAAGATGAAATTTTATAATGAAATTAAGAGATATTGAGACCAGAGATGAAGTTCTGGCAATTTTGAGTGAAACGGATTCTTCTGCTATTGAAAAGATTCTAAAGGAGGCCTACGATGTCAAGGTGGAGAATATAGGGAGTAAGGTCTTTTTAAGGGGATTGATTGAACTCTCCAACATCTGCATTAAGAATTGTCTGTACTGCGGAATAAGAAAGGACAATGACCATGTACACAGGTATGAACTTTCTGACGAGCAGGTCCTCGATGCTGCAAAGTTTGCCTGGGAGGCCGGATATGGTTCACTTGTACTGCAGGCAGGGGAGAGGGTCTCATCTGAGTACACCGGTAAAGTAACAAGGCTCATTAAAATGATAAAAGAGATGTCTGACGGAAAGCTCGGAATCTCCCTGTCACTTGGTGAGCAGACTAAAGAGGTGTTTCAGGAGTGGTTTGACGCAGGGGCCCACAGATATCTCCTCAGAATTGAGAGTTCAAATCCGGAACTCTATTCAAAGATACATCCTGCCAACAATCTCCATTCCTGGGAGAGAAGGGTACAAGCCCTGAGAGATCTTAAGGAGATTGGTTACCAGACAGGTACAGGGGTGATGATAGGTTTGCCTTACCAGACACTTGAAGATCTTGCAGAAGATCTGATGTTTATTAAAAACATGGGGATACACATGGTTGGAATGGGACCATACCTTACTCATTCAGAGACTCCTATGGGGAGTTTGGGAATAACTACAACAGATCTCTCCCTTACGCTGAAAATGGTTGCTGCACTGAGATTGCTTCTTCCAAAAATTAATATTGCAGCAACAACAGCAATGCAGGTAGTTGATCCTGAAGGTAGAGAAAAAGCCGTCCTGGCAGGGGCAAATATTATTATGCCAAATATGACAATTACTGAGGTACGCGAAAGTTACCAGATTTATGAAAATAAACCCGGTATAAAAGATGACGCTGCAATTTCCAAGACAAAACTTGAAACTAACCTTGAAAAAAAGGGAATCGAAATTGGATGGGGAGAATGGGGAGACTCGAGGGCGTTTGTGAAAAAATAAAAAAAGGCTGTTTTTACAGCCTTTTTTCATTTGCTTTCCTGAGAACCAGGTCAACATTTCTTCTTACAGCTCCGGCAGTGATTGTTGCCCCTGAGTATGTATCGGGAGCAGCCTTTGCATTCAGAGCATCCCTTACAGTCAGTCCCTGCCAGCTTGCAAAGAACTTTTGTCTTTCGAGCTTCGCAATATAGGCTTTGGTTTCACTGTGAGTTAGAAGAGTAATCTTTTTGATTACTTTGGAGTTGTCCATAACAATAATTACGGGAGTAGTGTTGTTGTAGCCCTTGATTCCTTCAGAAAAGGGCTTGCTTGAGAGGCAGTAGCCCAGCAGCTCTTTTTTTGCATTTACAATTTTGAACCAGACTTCGTTAGCCTGAACAATTTCTGCAGCTTCGGGGAAAATTGACTTTACAACCTGCATTCCTGATACTTCTGTTACCACTACAGGTTCTTTGTGGTCCTGTGCCAGAACAGGCACTGCAATTAAGCATAAAACTAAAAATAGGGTCAGTTTTTTCATTTTTTTGGAGATAGTTTCATAATAGACAAAAAGAGCCGGCAAAGGTTTATCCGCCGGCTCAGTTTATTTTCAGAAATTTTTCAATTTCTATTTGTACTCTTTAATAGCAGCCTGAGCAGCAGCAAGTCTTGCGATTGGAACGCGGAATGGTGAACATGAAACATAGTTCATTCCTGCTTTGTGGCAGAATTCAACTGATTCAGGATCTCCTCCGTGCTCGCCGCAAATACCTATCTTAAGTTTAGGATTGGTAGTGCGTCCGCCTTTGATACCAACTTCCACAAGCTTACCAACAGAAGCCTGGTCCAGTGTCTGGAAAGGATCTGCTGCAAGAACTTTCTGTGAAAGGTATCCGCCCATGAAAGCACCAATATCGTCTCTTGAGAAACCAAAGGTCATCTGGGTAAGGTCGTTTGTTCCGAATGAGAAGAACTGTGCAGTTTTTGCCATTTCGTCTGCAAGAAGAGCAGCTCTTGGAATTTCAATCATAGTACCATACAGGTATGAGATTTTAACTCCGAAAGTTTTTTCTACCTCTGCATGAACTCTGTCGCAGATAACTTTCTGGTGATCGAGCTCTTTTACAGTAACAGTTACAGGAACCATTATTTCCGGCTGAGGATTGAAGCCCTCTTTCATGAGTTCTGCAGTTGCCTCGAAGATAGCCTTGAACTGAGTTTCTGAAATCTCAGGGTAGGTTATACCGAGACGAACACCGCGGTGACCCATCATAGGGTTAACTTCATGAAGTGACTCACCTCTTCTCTTGATGTCCTCAACAGTGATACCAAGCTCTTTTGCAAGTTCTGCCTGTTTCTCTGCAGTCTGAGGAACGAACTCATGGAGTGGCGGGTCAAGAAGGCGGAATGTAACAGGCTTGCCGTCCATTACCTTCATTGTGCCTTTTACAGCCTCTTTTACATATGGCTCAAGTTCAAGAAGTGCAGCTTTACGCTCTTCGATGCTCTTTGAAAGAATCATCTTTCTGAGTTTTGAAAGCGGAGCCTCTGAATTTGCACCGTAGAACATGTGCTCAATACGGAAGAGACCAATTCCCTCAGCTCCAAAGTTGATAGCATTCTGTGCATCTTCAGGAGTGTCTGCATTGGTTCTGACTCCAAGTACCCTGTATTTGTCAACAATCTTCATGTATTCAACAAAACGAGGATTTTCAGTAGCGCTCATTGTCTCAATCTTCTGATCGTAAACAAATCCCTTCGATCCGTTAAGGCTGAATACATCTCCCTCTTTGTATGTCTTACCTGCAATGGTAAGAGTCTTTTTGTGAAGGTCAATGTGAAGCTGGTCGCAACCTACGATACAGCATTTGCCCCATCCGCGTGCAACAAGTGCAGCGTGTGAAGTCATACCTCCGCGGGCTGTAAGCAGACCATCTGCAGCTCTCATTCCCTCAACATCCTCAGGGTTTGTCTCCTCGCGAACAAGGATAACCTTCTTACCGGCAGCAGCCCACTCAACAGCCTCTTCTGCTGTGAATACAATCTGACCAACCGATCCGCCGGGACCTGCAGGAAGACCTCTTGCGATTACTGTAGCCTTTTTCTCTGATGAAGGGTCAAGAATCGGGTGAAGAAGTTCGTCCAGCTGAGCAGGAGCAACTCTCATTACAGCTGTCTTTTCGTCGATAAGACCTTCGTGAAGCATATCCATTGCCATGTTAAGGGCAGCAAGACCTGTTCTCTTACCTACGCGGCACTGAAGCATCCAGAGTTTGCCGTCCTGAATGGTGAACTCGATGTCCTGCATATCGCGGAAGTGTTTCTGAAGGCTGAGCTGAATTGAGTCAAGCTCTTTGTATACAACAGGCATTCCTGTTTCAAGGGATGCAAGGTGTTTGTTCTGGTCGTTCTTTGTTGACTCGTTGAGAGGGTTTGGTGTGCGGATACCTGCAACCACATCTTCTCCCTGAGCGTTCACAAGCCACTCACCATAAAATTTGTTTTCACCTGTGGCAGGGTTTCTTGAGAAAGCAACTCCGGTTGCAGAGTTGTCACCCATGTTGCCGAATACCATTGCCTGTACGTTAACTGCAGTTCCCCACTCGTCAGGAATGTTTTCGATTCTTCTGTATGAGATAGCTCTCTTACCGTTCCATGATTTGAACACAGCTCCAACACCACCCCAAAGCTGCTCGTAAGCATTATCCGGGAAAGGTTTGCCAAGAACTTCCCTTACACGAACCTTGAAATCTTCGCAAATCTGCATAAGGTCCTCAGCTGAAAGATCAGTATCGCTCTTGTAGCCTTTTTTGTTTTTTACTTCATGGAGCATTTTATCCAGCTGCACGCGGATTCCTTTGCCCTCTTCCGGCTCGATTCCTTCTGCCTTTTCCATTACCACATCTGAGTACATCATGATGAGGCGGCGGTATGCATCGTATACGAACCTTGGATTCTGAGTCTTTTTGATGAGACCCGGGATGGTGTCTGAACAGAGACCAATGTTGAGAACTGTCTCCATCATACCCGGCATAGAGCTTCTTGCTCCAGAACGGCATGAAAGAAGAAGCGGGTTCTCCTTATCTCCGAATTTCATCTCCATTACAGCCTCGGTTTTAGCAAGTGCCTGATCTACTTCGTTTTTGAGAGCGGCAGGATACTGCATGTTGTTCTTGTAGAACTCAACGCAAGTCTCTGTAGTAATGGTGAAACCTGCAGGAACAGGGATGTTCAGCTTGCACATTTCGGCGAGGTTGGCGCCTTTACCACCCAGCAGATTCTTCATTGAGCCGTCTCCCTCGGCATCCTTGCCTCCGAAGAAATAAACTCTTTTTACTTCTGACATATAAATAATTATTTGGGTTATTTTCTAGTTTTTAAGGGTGCAAATATAACAAAAAAATCTTATAATAGCTTGCCCGCAAGCTCTGATAGTTCACTGCGTTCGCCCTTAAGCAGATTGATGTGCGAGAAGAGCTCCTGGCCGGACATTTTTTCGCTCAGGTGAGTAAGTCCGTTGGAGTGAATATCGAGATACGGCGAGTCAATCTGGTGGATATCTCCGGTGAAGACAAGCTTGCTTCCTTCGCCTGCCCTTGTAATGATGGTTTTGACTTCGTGAGGGGTCAGATTCTGTGCCTCATCAATTATGAAAAAGACATTGGAAAGGCTTCTTCCCCTTATATAAGCCAGAGGAGAGATCATCAGCTTCTCCATCCTCAGCATCTCCTCAATTCTCACTGCCTCCTTGCTGGTATCCTTAAATGATTTTTTGATTACGCTCAGGTTGTCGTAAAGAGGAAGCATATATGGTCCCATTTTATCTTTTACATCTCCGGGAAGGAATCCCATGTCCTGGTTCTGCAGAGGGATAACTGGTCTTGAGAGAAGTATCTGGTCATATCCCTGTTCCTGAGCAATTGCAGCAGCAAGAGCAAGCAGAGTTTTGCCTGTTCCGGCTGTACCGGTAAGTGAAACCAGCTTTATATCAGGATTCAGCAACGCATCAAGTGCCATTGTCTGTTCATCGTTTCTGGATTCAATTCCATATGCCTTTACCTTCTTTATTCCCACCAGGGTGTTTGTAGAGGCCGAATACCTTGCCAAAACCGTATGCATGCCCTCTCTCTCAATTTTGAACAGCTGATTGGGAACTGCGCTTTTCACCTTAAAATCCTTAAGGGTTGCTCCGTTACCGTAAAACAGCTTGTCAATTTTGTCCTGTGTGGCTTCGGATAAAACCTTAACCTCTTTATGGATGTTTTCTACTCTCTCTTCTGTAATCTTGTCTGTAAGGTAGTCCTGAGCCATAATTCTCAGGGCTTTTGCCTTCATTCTGAGATTTATGTCTTTAGTTACCAGGGCTACAACTCTGTCCGGGTTCTTTTCCTGGATCCAGAATGTGGTTGCAAGGATTCTGTGGTCCTGAGTGTCATCAAAGAAAGATTCAGCCATCTGTTCACTGAATGGATGCCCTAGCTCAATTTTAATGAGCCCCTTTCCCTTTGCTATTCTGGCCCCCTTGTCGAACAGCTGATTGTCTGTAATTTTGTCCATCTCCCTCACAAACTCCCGGGCATTGAAGTTGAGAGTCTCGTTTCCTTTCTTGAACTTATCCAGCTCCTCTATTACGGCAATTGGAATAACAATGTCGTTCTCCTGAAAGTTGTAGATTGAGCGGTAGTCGTGCAGAATCACATTGGTGTCCAGCACAAAAATCTTAGGTTGTTTGGACTTTTTCATGACAATCAGTTATTTTTTATCGATCCATTCTCTGGCATTTATAAAGAGTTCAATCCATGGTGTTGCCTCATGGTATCTGCCCTCAGAAGGATAGTGTGCCCAGTTGTGAGGGTAGAGGCATCTCTCCGGGTGAGGCATCATTGCCAGGTGGCGGCCATCATTGCTGCAAACACCGGCAATTGCTTCTGGAGAACCGTTTGGATTGGCAGGGTATTCACTGTAGTTGTATCTGACAGCTGGTGTGAATCCTTCCATTCCTGCCGGGAATGAGAATTTACCCTCTCCGTGTGCAACCCAGATTCCCAGCGAAGAGCCTTCAAGTGACCTGAGCAGAATTGCAGGTGATTTTTCCACTGTAACTCCAACAAAGGCACTCTCGTATTTGTGGCTGTCATTGTGCAGCATTTTTGGAGAGTTCTCTCTCTTGTCCGGTGTAATAAGCCCCAGTTCTGCCATAAGCTGACATCCGTTGCAAACTCCGAGGCTCAGTGTGTCCTCTCTTGAATAAAAACGCTCTATTGCCTCTTTTGCCTTCTGATTGTACAGGAAGGCGCCTGCCCAGCCCTTGGCAGAGCCAAGTACGTCGGCATTTGAGAATCCGCCTACAAACACAACCATTCTTACTTCATCAAGTGTCTCTCTGCCGGTGATAAGGTCTGTCATATGGACATCCTTAACGGTGAATCCGGCCATATGGAGTGCCCATGCCATCTCTCTGTCTCCGTTTGAACCCTTTTCCCTGATTATTGCAGCCAGTGGTCTGCCGGCCTGCCCTTCTGCAGGAATATTGTATCTGGCGAGCTTTCCGTCAAAGCCAGCCGGGAAGTTGTATTTAAGTGGCTGATTTTTATAGTTTGAATATCTTGTAAACGCTAATTTCTCTCCGCTCTGACGGGCATCAAAGAGATATGATGTTCTGAACCACAGATCTCTCAGCTGGTCAATGTCAAATTCTGCATTGGTTTTGAATATTTTAACCTTTGCAGTTCTTTCAGGAGTCCATGTTCCAATTTCATAAATATGTATCCCGCTTTCATCTGCAATTGAGTGCAGCCTTTTTGCATTCAGGGCAGAAACCTGTACAATGACTCCTGCTGCTTCTGAGAAGAGTACCCTTACAGGATCTTTTTCTCCGGTTGCAGTGAGATCTGTGCTGAACCCTCCGGATGTGTTCGCGAAGCTCATCTCAAGAAGGGTTGTGAGCATACCTCCGGCAGAGATATCGTGTCCGGCAAGCAGCAGCTCCTCTTCGGTCATTTTCTGAACAGCAGTGAAGCATTTCTTAAAGTAATCTGCATCTCTGATATCTGCACACTCATTGCCAAGCTGACCTGTTACCTGGGCAAACGATGAACCACCCAGTTCAAATGTATTTTCATCCAGCAGTGAGAAAGGAATGTACACGATTTTTGAATCCAACTCTTTTGCAAACACAGGTCTTACAGATTTTCTGACATCTGAACATTCGGCAACTGCAGAAACAATCAATGTTCCCGGAGCAAGAACCCTTTCATCACCCGGATATTTCTGAGTCATTGAAAGTGAATCCTTTCCGGTTGGGATATTGATTCCAAGTTCAATCGCGAAATCACTTGCAGCTTTAACAGCATTGTATAGTCTTGCATCCTCACCGGGATTGCGGCAGGGCCACATCCAGTTTGCAGAGAGTGAGACACCGCATAGTCCCTGTTCAAGCGGAGCCCAAACAATGTTTGTGAGTGATTCTGCAATAGCCATTCTGCTTCCTGCCTCTGCACTGATTACGGCAGCAGCCGGCGCATGACCTATAGATGTTGCAATTCCTTTATAATCTTTGTATCCTATTGTTGTTATTCCGAGGTTGTTCAGCGGAAGCTGAATCTCTCCCGCGGTCTGCTGCAGAGCTATGAGCCCGCTTACGGAACGGTCCACCTTGTTGGTGAGCCAGTCCTTGCAGGCGACTGCTTCAATCTGAATAACCTGTTCTGCATAGTACTGAAGATCTTCAGAATCATATTCAAGCGGGTCAAAGGACTCGCGTAAAGTTATATCCTCCATGACTGTCTGCGGTGTCTTGCCCAGCAGATCCTTCATCCCGAGGTCAATCGGTTTCTCTCCTGTAACACTGTTTACCAGTGTGAAGTTATGCTCTCCGGTTGCTTCTCCGACTACATACATTGGAGCCCTCTCCCTTGCCGCAATCCGCTGAGCCTTTTCTATGTCGGCCTCCTTCATGACAAGGCCCATTCTCTCCTGCGATTCGTTTCCGATAATCTCCTTGGCTGAGAGGGTAGGGTCACCAACAGGTAATTTGTCAATATGTATTGTTCCACCGGTCTCCTCAACAAGTTCTGAAAGAGAGTTGAGGTGTCCGCCTGCACCGTGGTCGTGTACTGAAATTATTGGGTTATCCTCTCCCTCTGCCAGAGCACGGATAGCATTGTATACGCGTTTCTGCATCTCAGGATTTGAACGCTGAACTGCATTAAGTTCAATTGAATTGTCAAATTCGCCGGTTGCTACAGATGAAACGGCTCCTCCTCCCATTCCAATTCTGTAGTTGTCTCCACCCATTACTACAACTTTATCTCCGGTCTCAGGTGAGTATTTGAGAGCACTAAGTTTTTTTGCATAGCCTATTCCGCCTGCCTGCATGATAACTTTATCATATCCGTAGCTTTTCCAGCCTTCGCTGTGCTCGAATGTAAGAAGGCTTCCGCAGATAAGCGCCTGGCCAAACTTATTGCCAAAATCGCTGGCTCCGTTTGATGCCTTGGTAAGAATCTCCTGAGGTGTCTGGTAGAGCCAGTCCCTTTCCGGAGTATTCTCCCAGTCACGCCCCTCAACTTCGAATCTTGGGTATGAAGTCATGTAGACTGCTGTTCCTGCAACCGGGTAGGAGCCCCTTCCTCCGGCCATTCTGTCCCTGATCTCTCCGCCTGATCCTGTGGCTGCCCCGTTAAAAGGCTCTACTGTGGTGGGGAAATTGTGGGTTTCGGCCTTGAGGGATATAACTGTCTCCTCCTCGTGAGTTATAAATGTGTCCGGTTTGTCTCCGCTTACCGGGTGGAAAAGGGTTACCTTTGGCCCCTCAAGAAAAGCGCAGTTGTCTTTATATGCCGATACAATCCTGTTAGGATTTTCTGCAGATGTCTTTTTGATTAGTTTGAACAGGGTAGATTCCATCTCAACACCGTTTACAATAAAACGACCGTTGAAAATTTTGTGTCTGCAGTGTTCAGAATTTACCTGTGAAAAGCCGAATACCTCTCCGTCAGTGAGAGGTCTGCCAAGTCTTATGCTTAGATCTTCAAGATATTTTATCTCATCCGGGCTTAGTGCCAGGCCCTCTTTTTCGTTATACTTCTGAAGATTCTCAATATTAACTACCGGTTCAGGTTCGTGAACAATTGTAAAGAGTTCCTGGTCGAGGCCATTGTATACTCTCTGAAGCATTTTGTCAAAATGAACTGTCTCTCCCTCTCTGTTTTCAAGGAACTCCTCCATCCTTTCAATGCCGGCAATGTTCATATTTTGCGTAATTTCAACGGCTGTTGTGCTCCAGGGGGTTATCATCTCCCTGCGGGGACCGGTGAAAGTGCCTTCAATGCGCTCTCCCTCTGCCAGCTCTGCGCCTCCCAAAAGCCACTTGAGCGATTCGAGGTTTTCCTGTGATAGTTCTCCTGATGTTTTAACTGCTACAACTGAGCCTTCCTGTGAACGAAAGAATAGAATCATGCCTGTAAAAGATGAAGTTTGTTTGAGGGCCTAAAATTACTGCTTTTTAATCAAAGTGTAAAAAATATAACCATTTTTGCATGAATTTTGCTGGACTAATGAATATGTTAAACATCGAAATATACAACAGGGAGCTTGAATGGATATTCAATCAGTTTCCCTCATATCAGAAGGTAGGCGGGCGTGCATACAAACCGGGGATTGAGACAATGAAGGAGTTTGATGCCAGGCTTGGATATCCTCACAAAAAATTCATGACTATTCACATAGCCGGAACCAACGGAAAGGGTTCGGTTTCTCATATGCTTGCATCTGCGCTTGCGTCTGCCGGTCTTAAGGTAGGGCTTTACACATCTCCTCATTTGATGGACTTCCGCGAGCGAATCAAAATTAACGGTGAGATGATTTCCAGGGAGAGAGTATTTGACTTTCTTACTGAATGGAAAGAATTTATGCTTGAGCAAAAGCCATCGTTTTTCGAAATTACAACAGCAATGGCTTTCGATTATTTTGCAAAGGAGAGGGTGGATATTGCCGTCATAGAAACTGGTCTTGGCGGAAGGCTCGATTCAACAAATGTGATTACTCCAATATTAAGTATTATCACCAATATTGCACTTGACCACTGTGAGCACCTTGGTTATACTCTTCCGGAGATTGCTGTAGAAAAGGCAGGAATTATCAAACCAGAAGTTCCTGTTGTTGTTGGTGAAGTAACCGGGCAGACCAGGCCGGTCTTTGAAGCTATTGCTGGAGAAAGAAACTCACTGCTCATTTTTGCACAGGAGTCAAGATTTAAGGATGTACTTGCAACTGACTACAAGCTGGATCTGAAGGGAGATTATCAGACCCACAATATCAGAACTGTCCTTGCGGCACTTTATGTACTAGGGCACAATCAGCCCTTCCTTGCAAAGGCAGGAGAGGGATGGAGGGATGAAAACCTTCGGGATGGAATCAGCAATGCTGCAAAAAATACTTCGCTGCGCGGCAGATGGGAGCAACTTAATTCAGATCCGCTCGTAATATGTGATACAGGTCATAATGCAAACGGACTGCGTGTGGTATTCTCACAGCTTAGAAGACAAAAGGCAGACCGGTTGTTTATAGTGATAGGATTTGTTGCCGAAAAGGATCTTGAAAAGATTTTCGGCTATATGCCCAAAAATGCATACTATTTTTTCACACAGGCATCCACTGAGAGGGCTTTGTCTGCACAAAAACTGGCTGAAAAGTGCAAATCGCTTGGTTTTGAGGGAGAAATCCATATGAATGTGGGTGCTGCACTTGAGGCATACAAGAGGATTCAAAAGGCAGGAGACCTCCTTTTCATAGGCGGATCGACCTTTATTGTAGCAGATGCTATAAATTTTTTAGAAAATCGTGATAATTTTTTTGCAGATTAAAAAAATGGCCATATATTTGCACTCCCAAACGACAAGAATGGGGCTGCAAAAGGGGAGCATAGCTCAGTTGGTTTAGAGCATCTGCCTTACAAGCAGAGGGTCGGGGGTTCGACTCCCTCTGCTCCCACAGAGAGAAAAAGCTGTCAGAAATGACAGCTTTTTTTATTGGGAAATTATCTCTTTCTTAAGTTTGACTACTGAAGATATATAAACAATATAAAACCAAAAGAGTAAATTTGTGTTGTTATCTTAAAATATATATATCTATTTATGTCAATACTAAACGAAAAATATGTAATGTACAACGGCGTTTCGATTCCAAAAATTGGATTCGGAACATGGCAGATTCCAAATGATGTTGCCGTGAAAGCTGTTTCAGATGCTCTTAAAGCCGGCTACCGGCATATAGATACTGCTCTTGCATACCAGAACGAAGAGGGTGTCGGAAAGGCAATCAGGGAATCTGGCCTTAATAGGGAAGATGTATTTATAACAAGTAAGTTACCTGCCGAGATTAAGGGGTATGACAATGCTCTGGAGTCATTTAATAAAACTGTTAAAAATCTTGGTGTTGAAGTTCTTGATCTCTATCTTATTCATGCGCCTTGGCCATGGACAGATAAAGAGGGGAACTATACTGCTCAGAACATTGAATCCTGGAAAGCATTCGAAAAACTTTACAAGGAGGGCAGAATCCGGGCAATTGGTGTTTCAAATTTCAGCCCGTCTGATATTCAGGCACTGCTTGAAAACTGCGAAATTGTTCCAATGGCAAATCAAATAGCATTTCACGCAGGCCGAACTCAGGAGGAGTATGTATCATTCTGCAATAAACATAACATTCTTGTTGAAGCATACTCTCCGCTTGCAACAGGCAGGGCTCTTACAGATCCTTTGCTTAATGAGATTGCAGCATCTTACGCTGTATCGGTGGCTCAGCTGCTTATCAGATTTACTCTGCAGAGAGGTACGCTTCCGCTTCCAAAGACAACAAATGCAGGCAGGATGCTGGAGAATACCAAAGTAGATCATTTTGTAATTTCAGAACAGGATATGGCACGTCTTAATGCAATAAAGTCTGAATACAGGTAATTCTGAATTCAGACTTTATTGTAATTATTTATCCCGGGTTTAGTATCCCAGGTGTTTGCCCTGTACCATTCTTGAAAAGATGAAGAGATGCTGGTCAAGTGAGAACTCCCAGTATTTCCATGTGTGATTACCCGGGCTTATATGAAGTATAACGGGAATTTTAAGTGAATCGCATTTTGCAGTAAAGTCGTATGCACTTTTAGCAAGTCCGTCCTGGGCTCCGCAGGTTATGAGCATGATTTTGCCGTGCTCTTTTCCGCTTTTTTCAAGCTGGGCATTGTATCCCTCAAGTCTGTGAATTGCCGAATTTGACCTGTAGAGCGGTGCGTCCGGAGAGTATGGTCCTATAACTTTAGGTATATCTGAGCTCTTAAGACGGGTGTCGTCAAGCCTCAGAACTCCTGACATGCTGCCGGCACCGCGAAATCTGGAAATATCGTCAAGATAGACATTGATTGCACCATGTCCGCCCATACTTAAACCGGTAATAAAGGTTGATTCAGGTTTAAGGTTGTACTCTTTTACCATCATTGGGTAGAGCTCCTGGTCAAAAAATGCTCTCCACTGCATTTTTGCAGGGTCAATATTGTTCAGGTACCAGCTGTTGTAGAAACCGTCCGGAGTGATAATTATAAAACCATATTTATCGCTCATAGCCTGTATGTCTGTTCTTTTATCCCAGTTGCTCCAGTCGCCGCTCCAGCCATGGAGAAGAAAGAGAGCAGGTGTAGTGCCTGCCTGGGGAGTCCAGCCTTTTGGGGTGAATACAAGAACTGTATCATTACATTTAAGATTTGCCGAGTTAATTACAATTTGTCTTTTGGCCTGAAGTACAGTAGTAGAAAGGAGAATTGATACTGCAATTAAAAAATAGATACCGGGGTTTTTCATGGTTGTATTTTTTGTTGAATGAATACCCAAATTTAGACTATTTTTGCTGTCAATTGAAAAATCTTATAAAAGGAGTATCGGATGAGCTTGAATGATTGGCTGAAAAAGAATTCTTTTATTACCCTGATGGTTGCCGCAGCAGTTGTACTTACTCTTCTGCTTCCAGCTGAAGGGAAGTTTAAATATGAGTATCAGAGAGGGAGGCCCTGGCTTTACGAAACACTCGTGGCGCCCATGGATATTCCAGTTTTGAAAACAGAACAGGAACTGAGACTTGAAAGAAGTCTTGCTGCAAAGAATACGGTAAACTGTTTTAATTATATTACCGGCGCAGATGAAATTGCCTCTGCCGGGCTTATATCCTTGCTGGACAGATATGCAATAGAAGAGAGGGCTGAAATCTCCCGTATGGCCTCATTTATATATGAAAAAGGGGTGGCGGACAGGTTGCCGGATACGGCAAAACTCGCAAAAATTTTAGTTCAGACGCCTGGAATGGCTCAGTCTGAAAAGGCTGTTGGTGAGGTATATCTTAGAGAGAATGCTATCCGAATCATAAAATCACTTTTTGGAAATAGTTCTCCTTCAGATAAAGAACTTGAAGAGGTGTTAGTTCCGAATCTTGTTTTTGACAAAAGTGCCACAGAAATTGCTCATAACGAAGCAATGCAGAGAATTTCTCCAACCAAGGGAATCCTTTATACCGGAGAGGTTATTGTTGCAAGGGGAGAGACAATTACAGCAGAGATTGAACAACTGCTGGATTCTTTCAGAGCAGAATATGCATTAAGTATGGGATTTACAGGAAGTTTTCTTCTGCTTAAAAGTGGCCAGTTTCTGATTGTTGCGGGCATTATGCTGCTGCTCTTTGTGCTGCTTGTTTTTCTTAAGAAAGAGTTGTTGTTTGATAATTCGAAGATTACTTTTGTGCTGGTTCTTATGATTTTTCTTGTTACCATTACAATAATTGTAAGAGATATCAGCCCCGCTTTTCTTTATCTGATACCTTACTCTGTTTTTGCACTATATCTGAGTTCATTCTTTACTTCAAGGATAGTTGTTCCGGTATACCTGACAATGCTTTTACCTGTATTTCTAATTGCCCAGAACGGAATAGAAATTTTTATGATAAATGCAGTTGCCGGAAGTATAACAGTTCTTGCATATTCTTACTGGAACAGAGGATGGCAGCAGTTTGCTGTTTCATTTGCTGTTTTTCTGACACTTACAGTTATCTATTCTGCATACAGACTGGTTGAGGAGGGCAGCCTTGTAACCGTTAACCCAACAATAATAGGCTACTTTGTTTGGAACTCACTGCTTATTATCGCAGCTTTCCCTCTCCTTTACATATTTGAAAAAATTTTCGGACTTGTATCCGGGCAAAGACTCAGGGAGCTTGCAGATGCAGATTCACCACTTTTGAAACTGCTGTCTGAAAAGGCTCCCGGAACATTTCAACATTCGCTTCAGGTGGCAAATCTTGCAGAGAGTGCTGCTGCTGAAATTGGTGCAAATGCTTTACTTGCAAGAGTTGGAGGCTTATATCACGATCTTGGTAAAATGAACAATCCGCTCTACTTTATTGAAAATCAGCCAAGAGGAGGAGAAAATATTCATGAGACATTAAAACCTCAGGATAGTGCTGCAATCATTATTAAGCATGTAGAAGACGGAGTTTCAATCGCTAAAAAGTGGAGACTTCCGCAGATTGTAACAGACTTTATTCTTACTCATCACGGCCACTCCAGAACATTGTACTTTTACAGGAAGTTTTTAAACCACGGAGGAGACCCCGCGGAGAAGGAGCTCTTTACCTACAAAGGAATGCTGCCTGTATACAAGGAGCAGGCTATTGTAATGATGGCAGATGCTGTTGAAGCGGCTTCCAGATCAATAAGAGATTATTCAGAAAATTCAATATCTGAGCTCGTGGAGCGTGTGGTTGATGAACGCATATCTGAGGAGCAGCTTGCAGGATCTGAAATCTCCATTCGTGATATTAAAAGGGTTAAAGAGGCTTTCAAGCAGAAACTTATCAGAGTCTATCATTCCAGAATCGTAGCACCAGTATAGTTTATGAGTTTATAATAAAAATAAGAGACCGGCTGAATAATGATTTCAGCCGGTCTTTTCATTAACTGAAGGATTCAGTTTTTTTGTGGAGATGGGCGGACTCGAACCGCCGTCCAAACAAACCATCCAAAAGCTTTCTACACGCTTATCCTGTCATTGATTTTCGGAATTGAGCTGCCGCCAGGCAGGCCACTCAAA
>PHDP01000139.1 GCA_002842655.1 Bacteroidetes bacterium HGW-Bacteroidetes-14 | reverse complement strand
ATTTTTCACAATGACCTCATACCAATTCAAATTCATTCTGAATCTGTACCACAAGCCGGGCAGGGGTCTCTTTTCGTGTCTTATCAGCTGATCTGGCTGCTCTCTTTTTTGGTGACACTGTTTTCCCCTGGGGAAAAGTGTCAAACAACACATTATCAACATAATACAGAATATTGCTCTTTTTCCTAATGCGCAGATTTTCAAGAATCTGACACTTTTCCCCAGGGGGAAAACACACATAACATAAAGTCAAAAAGGAGCATAAATAAAATTACAGAGACAATCATGACAGATAGAATATCAAGACTACGAACAATGTCGGTGGAGACGGAGCCGACACTTTCAATTGAGAGGGCGCTTATTGAGACTGAGTTTTATAAGGAGAACTGGGGCAAGTACCCTATTCCGGTACTCAGGGCGCTCAACTTCATGGAGATTTGTAAAAAGAAAACCATATATATTGGGGACGATGAGCTTATAGTTGGCGAGCGTGGGCCAAAGCCAAAAGCAGTGCCGACTTTCCCTGAGCTCACATGTCATTCGGTGGAGGATCTTGAAGTGCTCAACAGCCGCGAACTTCAGCGGTACACAATCAGCAGAGAGGATATCGAAACATATGCAAAGGAGGTGATTCCCTTCTGGGAGGGGAAGACTCAGCGCGAGAGAATTTTTTCGCACGTGCCTGATGAGTGGCGCGCTGCGTATGAAGCCGGCCTCTTTACTGAATTTATGGAGCAGCGCGCACCCGGGCATACGGCTCTGGACGGAAAGATTTACCAGATGGGGATGCTTGATTTCAAACATCAGATTGAGCAGGAGATTGCAAAGCTCGATTTTCTGAACGACCCGGAGGCAACCGACAGACAGGAACAGCTCACTGCAATGGCAATTTCCTGCGACGCCGTAATTCTCTTTGCCGAGCGTCATGCCCGCATGGCAGAGGAGATGGCTCAAAAAATTGAGGCAGAAATTAACTCTCAGAATTCCGGAAGAAATCTTCAGAATAAGAAAGAAGAAAATCTGGATACAGAGAAATTAAAGCAAAGAATTACAGAACTAAGGAAGATTGCGGAGGTGTGCCGTTGGGTGCCGGCAAATGCGCCACGCACTTTTCATGAGGCACTGCAGATGTACTGGTTTGTTCATCTGGGGACAATTACGGAACTCAACGGGTGGGATGCAATGAATCCGGGCCATCTGGACCAGCATCTTGCTCCGTTTTACGAAAAGGAGGTGGAGGCAGGAACGCTAAACAGAGATGAGGCGAAAGAGCTGCTCTCATGTTTCTGGATAAAGGTCAACAACCACCCAGCTCCGCCAAAGGTTGGAATCACAGCCCGTGAGAGCGGAACATACAACGACTTCACAAACATCAATATTGGAGGCGTGAAGGCAGACGGAAGCGACGGGGTGAGCGAGGTATCATACATTATTCTGGAAGTTGCAGAGGAGCTGCATATTCTTCAGCCCGGCAGCTCAATCCACATAAGCAGCAGGACTCCCGAAAGGTTTTTGAAGGCAGGATGCAAGGTTATAAGCAAAGGGTACGGATATCCGTCAATTTTTAATGCCGATGCATATATTCAGGAGCTGACGCGTCAGGGCAAATCGCTTAAAGATGCCCGCGAAGGCGGATGCAGCGGCTGCATTGAGGTTGGTGCATTTGGTAAGGAGGCATATCTGCTTACAGGCTACCTCAATGTTCCAAAGATTCTGGAGATAACTCTCAATAACGGAGTTGATCCAGCAACAGGAAAACTGGTGGGGCTCAAAACTCATTCTGATTCTGAAACGGCGGGGCCCGCAGAGTGGAAAAGCTTCGAGGAGCTCTACTCGGCATTTGTTGCACAGATTAACTATATCACAGATCTCAAGATAAGGGTAAGCAACTACATCGACAGAATGTTCGCCAAATATGCCCCTGCGACATTCCTCTCGGTAGTCATTGACGATTGCATTAAAAAGGGACGCGACTACTACAACGGCGGGCCCCGCTACAACACAAACTACATCCAGTGCACCGGACTGGGAACTGTCACAGACTCACTCGCGGCAATCAAATGGCATGTGTTTGACAAGCGGAGCTTCACCATGGAGAGGCTCATGAAGGCTGTGAACAGCAACTTTGCGGCAGATGAGATTCTCTGGCAAACAATCGTGAACAAAACACCATTCTTCGGGAACGACAATGACTACGCAGACTCAATAGCTGTAAGAGTATACGAAGATCTTTACTCCGCCATTGAGGGCAAGCCAAACACCAAGGGAGAGAGCTTCCACCTGAACATGCTCTCTACAACCTGTCACGTTTACTTTGGCAAGGTTACCGGAGCTACTCCAAACGGAAGAAGAGCCGGTGCTGCAATTTCAGACGGTACCTCACCGTCTCAGGGAGCAGACACACACGGGCCAACAGCGGTTATCCGCTCACTTGGAAAACTTGACCAGCTAAAATCCGGCGGGACACTTTTAAATCTGAGATTTCTGCCTTCGCTCGTAAAAACAGAGAGCGACATAGCAAAGCTGGCCTCTCTGGTGAGAAGCTATTTTACCCTCAACGGCCACCATGTTCAGTTTAACATTGTTGATACCGCCACCCTGCGCGACGCACAGCAGCGGCCTGCCGAATACCGCGACCTGCTTGTAAGAATGGCCGGCTACAGCGACTACTTCAACGACATGAACAGAGACCTTCAGGAGGAGATAATTTCCCGGACAGAAAACGGTGCAATTTAGTAAGCAGAAATTATTTCCTATCTTGTACTAACCGCATAAATTCAAAGAGATGAGTCTGATATTCGACATCAAGAAATATTCAATCAACGACGGGCCGGGAATCCGCCTGACGGTGTTTTTCAAGGGGTGTCCGCTTAATTGCATCTGGTGCCACAACCCGGAGGGAATCAGCCCCAAAAAGGAGAAGATGCACAACCGCAACAA
>PHDP01000026.1 GCA_002842655.1 Bacteroidetes bacterium HGW-Bacteroidetes-14 | reverse complement strand
TCTTTTTTATTAACCAGTGCAGCTCCAAGTCCGCTCTCTACTATAGTATTACTTATAGCAATAAAGACCATAATCATTCCAACAAGACCGAAGTCTACAGGGTCAAGAATCCTGGCAAGCAATATGTTTGCAATAAACTGAAGCATTATTGAACCAAAACGTTCAATTACGCTCCAGAACATTCCTTTAATCGTTTTATCTTTTAAACTCGTAGTCATAGTATCAATATTACAAATGTAAATAAAAAGTATTACTTTTGAGAGGCATCAAATAGTGCATGTCATTTGAAATGAAATTAATTGAGATTCTTTTCTGGTCTTTTGCAGCTATTGTATTTTATACATACATCGGTTATGGAATTGTGTTATTTATTTTAGTTAAAGTAAAGGCGCTTTTTATAAAGCAATCACTTATTACAAAACAGGTTGAGTCAGCATTGCCTGAGATTTCTTTACTTATCCCGGCTTATAATGAAGAATCTGTAGTTGAAGAGAAAATGCAGAATTCTCTTGCCCTTAATTATCCTCCTGATAAACTTAAAATTCTATGGATTACCGATGGCACAAATGACTCGACAAATGATATATTGAAAAATGGTTATCCTCAGGTAACAGTTCTTTATGAGAGTAAAAGAGCCGGAAAAACTGCAGCTATTAACAGAGCAATTCCTTATATTAATTCACCTTTTGTAGTCTTTACAGACGCCAACACAATGCTAAACAGAGACGCAATACTTGAAATTGCACATGCATTTAAAAATCCTGATGTAGGATGTGTTGCCGGTGAAAAGAGGATAATGGTTAATGAAAAGGATGGAGCTGCGTCTGGAGGGGAAGGTATTTACTGGAAATATGAGTCTTTTCTTAAAAAGCTGGACTCTCAGCTAAATACCGCAGTAGGTGCAGCCGGAGAATTATTTGCTATCAGAACACATTTATTTGAAGAAATGGAGGTTGATACATTGCTGGACGACTTTATGCTTTCGATGAGAATTGTTCTAAAAGGTTATAAAATTGAGTATTGCAGTAAAGCATATGCAATTGAAGGAGGCTCTGCAAGTATAAATGAAGAAAGAAAGAGGAAAGTTAGAATTTCTGCAGGAGGAATTCAGTCAATAATAAGATTAGGTAAGTTGCTGAATTTTGTTAAATATCCAATAATATCATTCCAGTATGTCTCTCATCGTGTATTAAGATGGTCTATAACTCCTGTTTGTCTTTTTGTTCTTTTACCTTTGAATGCTGCCTTAGTTTTTGTTGATAGTGGCCTGTTTTATACTATAACAATGTCTTTGCAAGTCGTTTTCTATACAGCTGCATCGTTAGGAAAATATTATTCAGACAGGCAGATAAAGAGTAAATTATTTTATGTTCCCTTTTATTTTCTGTTTATGAATTATAATGTAATTCAGGGATTCATATATTATTTAAGAAAAAGTAAGGGAGACGGAACATGGGAGAAAGCTAAAAGAGCTTAGTTAACATAACTGAAATTTCTCTTAGTATATAAACTGTCAATAATCATTGGTGTATACCAGTCAATATTTGTTTGTCCTCCTCCTTCTGCCCATTTTTTGAAATTGGGATATGCATTGAAAATTTTTACAAATTCCTGTGGATGTCTTATTGATTTTTCGCTTATTATTGCCCAGACCCAATTGTCTAAAGTTGAGAAATCTGTTTTTGGCATTGTATATACAAAATATTGACGATTAAATCTTTCAGTCGCTTTTTGTCCTTTAAAATGTACCTCCTTGCTTCTTACATCAATAAGTGTAAAAACATCGATGTTAATTTTGTTTGGAATTGGTTCGTCGAATAAAGTGAAATCACTGTAGAAATTGTTCTTTGTAAGCAAATCCACTGCTACAGAAAAATTTGTTGTTGAAATAGCCGGATCAATTTGTCTTACGTTAATAAACAACTCAGATGTGTCAGAAAACGAAGCGCGATAATCACCTGTAATTGGGATTACTTCAGATATTGTTGTGTTTTTTTCAGGACTGTAGTCGTACGGAGATACATAATCAACCGCAAAAAAGTTGGAAATGCTGAGTTTCTCATCTGAATATATCAGAGATGTAATTCCAGGATTTGTATTAGCGTAGTTAGTAAAATTGGCTGCAATACCAATTTTTTTGTATGAACTTCCAACACCTCTGGGCTGAAGATGAAACCAAATTGCGAGTACTCTGGCCTGAGCATCAAGATCAAATTGAATCCTCAGACCAAATACTATGTCATTCATATCCATATCCCCCTTGTCAGGAAATAAGTCTTCGAACATTAGAGTTGCATATTTGGTTTTTGACGGAAAAAAAACTCTCTGTTTTACTGCCCCAGGAGCTTTTGTAAAAACTTGAGAAGAATTTTCCTGAACAACATTTAACACAGATCCTTTTCCAATAGTTATATCATAGCTGCCCGGTGGTAAAAAAGACGCAACTGTATCACCCGTCTCATCTAACACCGATGACACCTGAGTAAGGGTAAGTGTCTTTTTTTCAATTGTTTTCCAGTCAAAATCTGCAGGAACATCTAGGACTTTCTTGTATGTATCCTCAGGGAATTTTACACAGGACACTGCCATTAAAAATAAAGCTATGAAATAAAGAATTTTCAAAAAATATTAATTAAAGTAGTTAAAACTTGTTGCAGTATACAATTTACTTATATCTATTACAGAATACCAGTTGTAAATGTCTTGACTTTGAACCCATGACGAAAAATCTGAGTAAGCATCATAAATTTTTACATTTTCGATAGGGTGTCTTACAGATTTATCACTCATTATCGCCCATACCCAGTTATCTTCAGCTGAAGTAAAATCAGTACTGCCAGTATGGTTGAACAGACTCAGATCAAAATATTTTGAAGGTAGCTGCCCTTTAAAGTGAACTTCATGCGCTCTGTCTTCAAATGAAGAGAATAATGAAATGTTTACTTTATTTATATCGTATCCTTCCAATAATGAAAAACTTGAATAATTAATAACAGAGTTCAAAGTTACGGTTGCAGTAAATTTATGAGAAGCGACCGATACAGCGTCATTATAAACATTAACAAACTTTGTGTCAGTTGGGGCATTAATAAAGAAACTTCTGAAATTTCCAGTGAATGGTGCAACTTTGTAATCTGCGTTTTCCTGATCACTTGGATTAACTGGATTGTAATAACCAGATTTTGGATCTACATTATAAATTGGAGCAAGGTCTGAATGGTTGTTATTAATGCCAGGAAATGTAGTGCTTTTTCTAACAATCTTACTTACTTGAACTGGTTTTCCTGTGAAATTGGCAGCTAGTCCAATATAAGTTTTAGTACTTCCAATTGCTCTTGGCTCTATATTGAAATTTATTGCAATTACTCGTCCTTTACTATCAAGGTCATATTCAATATTAAGGCCAAAAACGATATCATTCATATCTCTGTCTCCGGAGAAGGGGAATAGGTCTTCATACATGACAGTCGCATAGTTATTCTGTGACGGAAAAAATACTCTGGTTTTAGTTCCGCTTGATGGCGTTGATATTGCTTTAGTATTATCTTCCAGGACAACATTAGACTTAACAATGGTCAGCAGACTTCCTTTTCCAACATAGAGAGGATATTCACCGGCTGGTAAGTTTTGAGCAATTGTGTCACCATACTGATTCAAAACGGAGAATGTAGAATTATATGAAACAATTTTTGCTTCTATAGTTTTCCAGTCAAAAGTCTTCGAAATGTTGAATTCTGAGTCCGGAGTAACAACAGGTGGTTCCGGAAATTTTATGCATCCGAAAGCACCCAAACAGATTGCTATATATGCAATGTGTTTAATGAATAAAGTTTTCATAATATTATAATTATGTATTATTAAATTCAATCTGAGTATAGGTCGTCCAAATTTAGTCAAAAATATAAAAAAATTTCAACATGTTATTAATATTTTAAATTTATATTTAATTGCGTAAAGTTTAATTTCTTTGATTATCTATTATACAGCATGTTGAATGGCTGTGATAATTTGACATTAATTAAATAAATGATTTATGCTTTTATAATTATTTTTTTTAAATTTACATATGTTGAAATATTGAATTACCTATGAAAAAGTTTATCTGTCTGTTGTTTGTGCTGTTTTCTGGAATGTTAATGGCACTTGGAAACGGGAAGGCCCAGCCTGTCCCAAAAATGAATTTTTATGGTGTTGATTTCACTTTGGTTAAAACTTTCGGGGTTAAAGAGGAACCAGGTAAAGTTGCTAAAGCTTTTGAAGAGATAAATAAGCTGATAGTCACTGAAACAAAAAAGTACCAGTACGGAAATTTCTTTGTAAAATATGTAAGAGAGATTGATCAGTCAGCGGAGCTAAAAAAAATACAGTTTACTTCTTTCGACAATGTTAATATTGATGAGGCAATTTACAGAGCTAGGATAATGAATGAAGCAGGAATGCCAACATATAACAAAGCCTTTAAAATAGATGATGACGCACTCGTTGCTTTAATTAAGTCATTTAACACTGGAAAGGACACAGGATATGGTGTAGTATACGTAGCTGAACTTCTTAATAAAGAAGATGGCATAGGTAATTTTATTGCTGTATGCTTCAATGTAAAGACTAAAAAAATTGTTTTTGCAGACAGGGTCTCTGCTAAGGCGGGCGGCTTTGGACTGAGAAACTACTGGGCCTCGCCTCTAGAGAAGTTTTTTAAACTCTAAAAATCTCCTGTTATGAAAAAGTTAATTGGTCTCCTTTTGGTGACTTTGGTTTCTATTGCTCTGTTCGGGCAAAAAACCAAACTAGTCTCTGGTTCGCTGGGTTTTATGAAAGATAAACCTGCTGTTTATATTTCGTTTACATATGATAACACAAATGTTGGTAAAATGACGGAGCTAGATTATATTAATAAAAAAGTCATCGAGAAAAATAACAAATATGCAGGTGAGGGAGATGAGTGGAGAGAACAGTATATGTATACCAAAACAAATGTAAACGAGGTCTATTTCAAACACCTTTTTGGGATTATAACAAAATCTAAAGGATTAGTTATAGCTGGGACCCCGGAAGATGCACTTGTAAATATTATTGTAAACGTAGACTTTTTGGAGCCTGGTTTCAATGCCGGAGGTTTTGTTAGTAAAGCAGCCTCAGTAAATGTCACCTGTAAATTCATTGATCAAACAACCAGTAATGAAGTTGCCTTGGTTACAATCACTAATGCAAGCACAGATAGCAATGTTAGCGATAATTACTCTGTTGGATTAAAGCTTAAAGAGTGTTACGGTAAATGCGGTAAGGAGCTTGCCCAGCTTGTAATTGCACAGTCAAAACTATAATAGATTAATTCTCGATGTTGCTATATAATACAAAAGAGCTGTCAAATATGCTGACAGCTCTTTATGTTTGAAAATTCAAATAATTTCTAATTGTTGTAAATTTTCGAATTATCTCTATATCCATCAAGGTCTTTATACCAATCAGTGAATTCAACTCCTCCTGAGGTAGCCCATCTGAAGAAATTAATATAAGCATTGCCTATAGATTCATATTCTTTAGGATAGTCAAACTTTTCCGGAATCATTATTCCCCACATCATACCATCTGAATATTTGTATTTATCAGAATAGTTTAACTGGTCACCGGTAAGTAAAGTTGCATCAATCTTAGTAGTAGGAAGGAATGTAGGAAGGTGAATTTCTTTACTTCTAGACACATTGTCGGATTTATACGGCACAATAAAGAAATTAAACGCATCCATCGAAACATTGCTTGTTTCCTGAGGAGAAGTAAACTGAATTGTTAGTGATCCTGATGGTGTATTAAAATATATTCCATCTACAGTATTTAAAAGAATTCCAAAGTCATCGGTTACAACATCCCTTACATTATTGAAAATTGGAATAACTGCCTTTGATACTCCCAGTTCTGTTCCATTTGCTGTTACTGAAAATGGGGATGTACCAGCTAATTCCTGCCCGCTTACAGACGCAATACTTGAAGAAGCAATATTGTCAAGCTGGAATGCAGAAGCAATTTGAATTCCGCTTCCTGAAGCAAGAATTTTGTGGTCAAACTTCATTTTGGTCACTTTATTCAAAGAGTTGGTAAAGTAAGTGATTCTGAAACTAAGTACTAAATCGTTCATGTCATAATCACCTTTCCATGACCAAGTGTCTTCGAAAGCATATGTACCCCATGTTGATTCTGATGGGAAATAGGAGACAAATGCAACTGATGCATCGTTGTCATCATAGTCAAGTGCCTCGGCTACTCCGTCGGCATCATTGTCAACGATAGCAGGTGGAGGGGCTACTATTTGTCCTGCAGCATTATTACAAGTTGAAGCCAGAATGTTCTTTGTTTGATTCTTTGATAATAAAGCTAATCCGTCAGTAAAGAGACCTTCGTATAGTTGTCTTCCATTAGTTCCGGAGCCTTCAGTGAGGTTTGTGTGAACAAACTCTATTCTTCCAGATATATGTGATCCGGCATATCTTAAATCAGGAACGTTATCTGTTGCTTTGAAAAGGGAGTATGTCTCTGAAGGTGAAGCTAACGACAAGTCCCAAACAGCGGAAATGTTACCTGTAAGGAAAATGCTGCCACCATACATATTAATATCGCAAGTGTTGAATTTGGAAGTTAGTGTTTCCCAAAGAGATCCATCATAAAGATTTGAAACAGATCCCTGAAGGTCTGTCAGTGATGCCGTAATATTACAGAAGTTGTTAATTATTCCACCTCCACTTGTTTTAAAACTAGTAGTTGCAATAATTTCGCCATGGTTATTGACAACTGTGCCATTGCTCTGGTAGTATGTTTCAGTTTTGATGATTCCTCCAAGATCGTTAACAGTGCTTGCACTTACTGTTATTTCGAATTTTTTAACATCAATAGAACCGCTGTTGTATAATTTGGAGTTATTTGATACTAACAATCCATATCCTCTTTTTGATACTATAATATCTCCCTCATTATACAATGTACTGGAAGAGTTTACATCAATATTATGATTAACAGTAAAGGTACCTTTATTTACCATGTCTGAACCATCAGAGAAATTTACAAGCTTGCTTGAATAGAATGAACCGGAAGGTTCAACATAAAAAACAGGTAAATCTGCTTCGAAAACGCCGCAAGATAATCCACCAACTTCTACATTGCCTCCATCCAGGACGACTATGGTAGACTTGTTGAGTCCCATGTTACCTGTCATTTTAAGAGTGCCTTTTACATAGAGGATTGCATGAGAAATATAGTTACCCATATCAATGTTTGCTGTTCTTGTAACACCGGCCGGGATAAGATATGACTTATACTGGTTGCCATACGCAGAACTTTGTCCCGCAGTAAAGCCAACAACACTTACAGAGTTGTTATTCGATATAATTACATCAAAATTTGCTGGAACCGGAACAGAAGGAGATGTAAATGCTGCGTTTTGAGCTGCATTTGATGAAGATTTTGTAATTCCGGAAGCAGTATTAATACTTATGCTTTTTGATGTTATGTCAGTTTTTGTAAGGGTTCTGCTGCCATCTGGAAGAATTTCCTGAATGTATAACGACTGAAGTGAAGTCGGTAATGTTAAGTTTACATTGAAAGGGGTTCCAGGCTTTGCCGCACCAGAAGAGAGAAGAGATCCATCTTTAAGCATAGGTGATGAATATACCTTAATAACCCTTATATAATTATCGCTGATTCCGTTTATTGAATTTACCTGTACATTTACATTTACACTCTGTACGGTTTTCCAGTCGAAACTTTCAGGAATGTCAGATACTACACCTGGATCAGGCTGAGGAAACTTAATGCAACTTGTAACAACAAGCAGAGATAGTATTGCAACTATCAGATAATTAGGTTTTTTCGAACGAATTGTCATTGTTCTTCAATATTAACATTTTATTAACAGGCAAATAAAAGGCAAATTTATCTAATAACCAAATATTTGAAGATTTAATTACATTTTTTTGATCATATAGTAAATTGATTGCCAATAGATATGGTTTATAATGTTAAATTTTCTCAGGTGGAATTGTAGAAAATTATAATAAAATCCACATTTTAATGATCTCTTTACCATAATCTGAGATTACAGATTCGGGATGGAACTGAACACCGTAAATTCTGTATTTTGTATGGTAAAGGGACATCACAATACCTGTTTCGTTTATGCTTCCGGTTTTGAGGTCAGGGGGGAGAGTGGCTGGATCAACGGCCCAGGAGTGGTAAAGTCCGGCAGTAAATTCGGGGATGTTGCCGGAAGCATCATTGATCCGGCCCAGGACGGGGTCGTTTTTGTCTGTGACGAATACTGAGCTTTTATGTCCGTGAAGCGGATGTCCAAGATTGTAAATTTTTGCACCAAAGTATTCTGCGATTGCCTGGTGGCCCAGACAAATTCCAAGTATGGAGTGACTTTTATGACATTGTTCAAGTACCTTGAAGATTCCGCCTGCCTCAGATGGGATTCCGGGGCCGGGAGAGATAACAATGTGGCTGTAGTTATTGAGTTTATCAAACGGGATTCTGTCGTTAAACACAATGTCCACCTCCAGAGTGCATGAACTGCGCAGAAGATGGAGTACATTGTAAACGAAGGAGTCGTAATTGTCTATAAGCAGAATCCTGTTCATACGGCAAAAGTATATATTTTAGTACATTTGTCATAAATATGAAGGGAATAACAGATATAAAATCTGCTGTCAATCAGATGAACAGTTTTGGAGCTGCGGGAGAACCATTTCTCTTTGCATTAGACTATGAACTGTCAGAAGCTCTTTTTGTCCCTGCTCCACTGGATGACAGTGAGATTTTGTTCCGCTTTGGAGGTGTCTCAAACTACCGCCGGCCAGATGACTGTTCTGCGAAGGATCCGGCACTCAGGATTGTTAAGCAGGTCGAGTATCCGGAATATGAGGATAAATTCGGCATAATCCTGAAAGGCCTCAGCAGGGGAGATTCCTATCTTGCAAATCTGACATGTTCTACAGAGGTTGAGTCAGATGTGAGCCTGAAAGAGATTTTTCTGGCCACAGAATCCCTTTTTGGAGTATATCTGCCCGGGAGATTTGTCTCATTCAGCCCGGAGAGATTTGTGAGGATAGAGAACGGAGTTATTTCATGCTGCCCGATGAAGGGAACAATAGATGCAGCTGAACCTGACGCAGAGTACCGGATACTTCATGATTACAAGGAGAGTTGTGAGCATAATACAATTACAGACCTGATAAGAAATGACCTGGGAATGGTCTCGGAAAGAGTATGGGTAGAACGCTTCAGGTATATTGACAGAATTGTGACAGACAGGGGAGAGATTCTTCAGGTCAGTTCAGATGTGAGGGGAGAGCTAAACCAAGGCTGGCAAAACAGGCTTGGCAGCTTGATTCTGAATCTTCTTCCGGCTGGATCAATTTCAGGCGCACCAAAGCCATCCACAGTGAGACTGATTGCCTCTGCAGAACAGGAGAGGAGGGGATTTTACACAGGAATAGCAGGTTATTTTGACGGAAAGGTGCTCGATTCTGCTGTTCTCATCAGGTTTATTGAGGAGCGGGAGGGTGGAAAGCTCTTCTACAGAAGCGGTGGCGGAATAACTGTTAACAGTGATGTAAGGGATGAGTATGAAGAGATGCTGGCCAAGATTTATCTTCCGCTTAGAAAGATATGTGCAGGATATTAGATGGTAAAACTGAGCAGATGAATTTTATTGAGTCCATAAAGATAACAGATGGCGTTCCGCAGAACCTGGAGTTACATGCCGGGCGGGCCTCCCGCACCATTTATGACCATTTTGGAATCAGGGGAGGCCTCCCCCTGCAGGAGATCCTGCACGAGGCCCGCCGCCACCCTCAGGGCCTGTACAAAATGCGCATCCTTTACTCAAAAGAGATTATCTCAATAAACTGCGAAGAGTATCGGCCCCGCAATGTCAGATCGCTTAAGCTGGTTGACGGCGGCAATATAGAATACAGCTACAAGTACGAAGAGAGAAGTTCACTTAACAGACTGCTTGAACAAAAGGGAGAGTGCGACGATATTCTAATTGTAAAAAACGGGCTCATTACTGACACCTCTTATTCAAATATTGTTTTTGGTATGGGTGGAAAACTATTCACCCCGTCGTCATTTCTGCTCAACGGGGTGAAAAGAGAGTTTCTGTTAAAGAGTGGGATTATTACTCAGACAGAGATAAGTCCTTCTGATATCGCCTCCTGTGACAGCATTTTCATGATTAATTCAATGCTGGACATGCATCCTGTAGAGAGGATTCTCTTTTGATGCTAAAGCTTGTTATGGCTCCCGTCACAGAAAGGTTTGTTCTTAGAATGCTTGCATCCGCACAGGTAGTGTGTTCCACCTTTGTCGGCCCTGAAGGCAAGCGGCGTGAATTCTCCCCCTTTGTGTGATCCGTCGCAGTAGGGCTGATTCTTGCTCTCACCGCATGCGCACCAGTGATAATTCTTTCCCTCTTCCAGGTCCACTACAAATGGACCCTTCTTTGCAATTTTAGGTTTCATTTTACACCTCCGCTTTAAGTTGTTGACTTAAAGTTAAAATAATTCCGGTGTAAAAGCAATAAATTATTTTACAAATGCTTTGCCCATAGGCAGAACAACCTTTCCGGCAAGGTCATTTATTATGATCCCGGCCATCATATACCATGCAGCAAGAGCACAGAAAATAAGTTCGAAACCTGCAACCTTGTTGAATACAGGGTAACCGAAGTGTCCAATAACAAGTAAAATGAACCCGATCAAAAGCAGGCCGAATGTAATTGCCATTGCCTTATGAACACGAAGTGATGCGATAAACATAATCACTGTGTATAGTGTCCAGGCAAGCATAAAATATCCCACATCTGTATGGCTTGAAGCATAGATGCCATAATAGTTAAGCATCCAGATGATTCCAAGTCCAATCCAGAAGCTGCCATAGGCAACAAATGCACTGTATCCGAAGTTATTTCCCATTTTTTGCTCCTGAAATCCGGCTATCATCTGAGCAAGACCGCCAAAGATGAAACCCATTGCCACAACAGGGCCAAGACCAAGAAGGCCAATGTTGTGAAACTGCAGCAGAAGCGTTGTCAATCCAAATCCTGCAAGTCCGACAACTGCAGGGTTACCCATTTTTTTCTCCATTTATCTTAGTATAAAAATTTTTAAGCGCGCAAAGATAATTGGAAATAATTAATACTTTTGCTTTGAATGAAATTTAACAAAAAATATAGTTTATGAAAAAGATTATAATGGCCGCAGCATTGGTTTTTTCTTCGGTATTTCTCTCTGCTCAGGAAAAGGATAACGGAAATGTAGTCAATGCAGGAGACATGGTTCCTGAGTTCAAGGTAAAGATGTTTGACGGAAAAGAGACAGATATTAAAGCACTTAGAGGAAAGGTTGTTCTTATAAACTTCTGGGCTACATGGTGCCCTTCATGCATTCAGGAGCTGGCCGTGGTTCAGAAGGAGATAATTGACAGATTTGCAGGTAAAGATTTTGTATTTCTTCCAATTTCCAGAGAGGATACATACGAGAAGATAGCCGCCTTCAGAAAGGCAAGAGGTCACAACTTCCCAATGGGAATGGATTCTGACAGATCAATTTATTCAAAGTTTGCCCGTATTTCAATTCCAAGAAACTATGTTGTTGACAAGACCGGAAAAATTGTCCACATGGACATTGGATACACCCCGGCCCAGTTTAATGAGATGATAGAGGTAATTGAGAAATTACTTAAATAATATCCATGGCTAAGGAAGATTAATTACACTTTTGGAAATATTGCAGGCTACACCTAAAGGTAAAAGTGTTTAATAAATATAATAATTGCAAGCGGGTATATTTACACCCGCTTGTTTTTTTATATTAAATAATTCTTATATTAGCTGCCTCAAAATGGAGTTAAAACGAAGAAAACATTTATGTTACTACATCAGCAATTTGTACGGATGGCGAAGAAAAACGCCTCTAAACTTGCAATCAATGACAAAACTTTAAATAAGAAGGTTACTTACTCTAAAGCTCTCATTGGAGCACTTATTCTAAGTTCAAAATTCAAAAAATACGATGAGGGATTCATTGGGATAATGATACCTACATCTGCCGGCAGTGCTCTTGCCACTGTGGGAGCATTAATGAGCGGGCGTGTTCCGGTTATGATTAACTACTCGACCGGTGCAGAGGCAAATGCAAGATACGCTCAGAAGAAGTGCAACTTTAAAACAATCATTACTTCAAAGGCACTGCTGGAAAAGATTAATTGCCCCGTTATAGAAGGGATGGTAATGCTTGAGGACATTATGGCCGGTATCACCACAGGTGAAAAAATAACAGCAGCACTCAAATCCAAATTACCTGTAAACCTTCTGCTGAACCTTATCCATAAGGGAAGCGAGGACGATTCGGCAGTAATTCTGTTTACAAGCGGAAGCGAGAAGGATCCTAAGGCGGTTCAGCTTTCTCACAGGAATATTGCTTCCAACATACAGAACTTTGGCAATTATGTAAAAATTTACGACAACGATATTCTGCTTGCCAACCTTGTGTTTTTCCATGTGTTTGGACTTACCGTAAACCTGTGGGTTACCTTCTATTATGGGCTCACTATGGTTTGCTATGCAAATCCGCTTGACTTCCAGACAATATGCAAAATTGCCCGCGAGGAGAAACCAACAATCATGGTTGGAACCCCAAGTTTCTTCTGGGGTTATCTTCACAAATCTGAACCGGGAGATTTCAGGAGCCTGCGCATAATGGTATCAGGTGCAGACAAGTGTCCTGATGCACTCAGGGAAGGTTATATGGAGAAGCACGGAGTAACTCTGCTTGAGGGATATGGTGCCACAGAAACATCACCGGTAATCTCAGTAAACATTCCGGAGTTTAACAGACCCGGCAGTACAGGCCGTGTAATTCCCGGAGTTCAGGTTAAGGTAGAGAACTTTGAAACCGGAGAGGATTGTAAAACAGGAGAGGTTGGGAAAATCCTGGTAAAGGGCGATTCTGTTATGAAGGGATATTACAATGATGCCGAAATTACGGCAGAGGCTATAAATGACGGCTGGTACAATACAGGAGATATGGGCTACTTTGATGCCGACAACTACCTGTGGCATGCCGGAAGGTTCAAGCGCTTTGTGAAAATAGGGGGGGAGATGGTCTCTCTTGTGAAGGTTGAGAATACTCTTGAGAAACACCTTCCAACAGGAGTATCCTGCTGCGTGGTGGATGTTGCCGATGAGATGAGAGGCTCTTCAATCATTGCAACCGTAACAATAGAGGTGAACAAATCAGAAATACTTAAGAAGATGGGGGACGAGCTTCCGAACATAGCTCTCCCAAAGCACTTCATTGTAATAAGGGAGCTTCCAATGATGAGCTCAGGAAAAATTGACTTCAGAAGTGTAACAACCATTGTTCAGGATATCCTGAACAACCCGGGGAAAGAGAATATCTCCTGAACTGAGATCAGAGAAGAGATTCAATTTTTGAAGAGGCTTTAAGACCATGACCGGTGAGAGAGACTACAACTTTTTCGCCGGTTTTTATTTTGCCTGAATACTGCTTTAAAGCAGCAAAAGCGGCAGCAGATGTTGGTTCAATATAGAAACCCTGTCCAAAGGAGAGTTTAAGAGCCTCAACTATTTCTGTATCGTCTACTGTTACAATATCTCCTCCGGTCTCTCTGACGGCTGCAATAATCTGGTTAAGTCTTACAGGTCTGGCAATTGCGATTCCTTCTGCAATTGACTGAGAAACAGGGTTGCAAAGTGGCCTTCCCTCTGCAAAGTCTTTTAGCGGAGCGCAGTGATTACTCTGAACAGCCATCAGCCTTGGCATTCTGTCAATTATTCCGGCATTCAGCATCTCCTTAAGCCCCAGATAGACACCAAGCAGCTGAGATCCGCTTCCAACGGGTGTAAAGTAGTAGTCAGGCACCTGCCAGTTCATCTGCTCGGCAATTTCATAAATTACCGTTTTTGTTCCGTGCAGAAAGAAGGGGTTGTATGCGTGAGCAGCATAATAGCTCTTTTTAGCGCCTTCAAGAGCAGCATCGGCACAATCTGTCCTGCTGCCGGGAATAAGATGGATTTGGGCCCCGTATGCTCTCGCCTGAATGCTTTTTGCACTTGAGTTACCAGCCGGCATGTAAATATTCGCTTTTATTCCCGCACGTGCACAGTAGGCCGCAACTGCACATGCAGAATTGCCCGAAGAATCCTCAACAATCTCCTTGATACCCATTTCATGACATTTATGAATCATGAGAGCAGCTCCTCTGTCCTTAAATGAACCTGAAGGCATGAGGTAATCGAGTTTGCCAAGAACATCTATACCCCAGAACTTCATTGGCAGCAGGGGAGTGAACCCTTCGCCAAATAAAAGGTCCGGATTAATCTTTTCAAGAGGCAGTACCTGACTGTAGCGCCACATGCTTTTCTCATCAGGGAGTTTGCTTCTGTCAAGAACGGGCATATAATCTAGGTCGAGGTAACCTCCGCATTCGCAGCGCCATACCGGCTTGTCAGAAGGAATTACCTTGCCGCAGGCCGGACAGAAATAGTTGAACAACATATTTTTAGAGATTTATAGTTTCCCCTTCACTTTTTGCCACAATAACGGCACCTGTAAGGTCGCCCCACACATTCACGGCTGACCGTATCATATCCAGCGGTTGCTGAACAACAAGCACAAGGCCGATTCCCTCCAGCGGAAGTCCAACGGCATTCAGAACAACTGCAAGCATAACCAGTCCCGCAAGAGGTATCCCTGCAGAGCCAATGGCAGCAAGCAGACTGGTAAGGATTATAATTACCTGCTGACCAATGGTGAGGTCAATTCCGTACGCCTGTGCAATAAAAATTGCAGTAACACTTTCAAAAAGTGCAGTACCGTTCATGTTAACAGTATTACCCAGAGGCAGGCAGAATCCTGCTATTTTGCGTGATACACCTGTCTTCTCCTGAATATCCTGGAGATTTATCGGAAGTGATGCTGCAGATGATGCCGTCCAGAAGGTAGTCATGAGTCCAGTTCCAAGCTGCTGCATTAGTTTGTACGGATTCTTTCTTGTAAGAAGAGTAAAGAGAGCAGGCAGCACTCCCAGGCCATGAATTAAACATCCGCCGGCAATAATGGCTGCATATATTCCAAGGCTGCCAAACATTGTCTGAAGAGCCTCTGTGTTTCCTGCGTGAGAACCCACCATTTTGGAGACAACTCCAAAGAGGCCAAAAGGTGCAAATCTTATTACAAGGAAAGTAATTTTTATCATTACCTCATATAGACCATTGAAAAAATCTGTAAGTGTTGTGCGCGATTTGGGCGATGACACTGTAATAAAGTATCCAAAAAGGATAGAGAAGAAAATAACAGGCAGCATCTGCCCCTCTGCCATTGCCCTCACAATATTGTTTGGGACAATTGAGAGAATCTGGTCTGCAAATGAGACCTTTGTTGAGGCTATACTGGTTACTGTTTCCTGCAATTTGAGGTCTACACCAACACCGGGTTCAAATATATTTACGAGTAACAGGCCCAGAATACATGCAAGAAGTGTTGTGAAAATATAGTAAGCAAATGTTTTCCCGGCTATTCTTCCCAGGTCTGTGCTTTCGCCAATGCTGGAAACACCCATAACCAGTGCGCTAAAAACCAGCGGTATCACTACCATTTGCAATCCTCTCAGAAAAATCTCCCCCAGCCAGTTTGTGTATTGTGTGTATTCATGGCCAAAAAGACCGTACAGAATGCCCAGTAAAATTCCAATCAGGATTTGCCAGGGCAAGGTGAGCTTAAATTTTTTCCCCATAAAATTGCAGTGATAATGATGAAAACCCTTGTTTAAATTGACGTTCGTACAAATTTATCAATTTAATCGGTTTTATAATCACTAAAATTGCATCAAAATAAGGGAATCTATCAATTTATTTGCTCCAGTTCTGTTAAGATGGTCGGGATCTTCGAAATATTCGTCATTATTGCGGAATGACTCTTTGAAATCAAGCACTTTAATGCCACGAGAAATAAGGACACTGTCTGCATCGTATGAGAACTCTCCCAGTTTTTCCAGATACTCATCTGAAAGGGGAAATTTAATGCCAATAAGGGTAATGTTATGCTCCCTGCAGGTATTGATGATTTCTACCAGTGACTCTTCCAGTTTATCTGAATGTTTTTCTGAAGGAAACTGCTCCTGCAGCCTCTCCTCTGCGAGTATATCCCTCTGTTTTGCATTCATCTGAGGCCATGGTATATCCTTTATACTTACCCTCTCAGGATTCTCCTTCTCAACTAATTTGAGAGCCTGCTCAGTAAAGAAGTGGGAGATGATTGCCCTTATGTTGGGGTCAAAGATTACCACATAGTACTGCAGTTTGAATTTTATATAATCAATGAGGTTATAGCCACCCCTTATATAGTCATACTTCACAGACTTGTAGTCGTTGTTGGATTTCTCCCTGTAGGGGCTTAGTGTATGGTCATCAACCGAGAGGAATACAGTATCTACCTCTTCGTTCTCAATTAGATATGTTAGTTTTCTGTTAAGGTCTCTGTATGACTCACTGTGATAAGAGAAGTTTGCAACACCCATTCTCTCAGTATAGTCGCGGAGTTTCCATCCGTGGGAGTCTGCTAGAAGGTAGCTGTTATATTTATCTGAATATTTGTAATACTCTTTGAAAAGCAGATCTTTTACAAAGAAGATAATCACATTCAGGACCAGAATGATGAGTGTGAATCTAAATGCCGATTTTAAAAATTTCTCCATATCTGATTATTAAAACTGGAAATAGATAAACTCAATGTTGCTGCCAAAATTTCCAAAGAGATAGAGGGCAAGCAGAATTACAATGTAGAATGACCAGCGGTAAGTCCTGGAGCGGCTCACACCAAGGTTTTGAATAGCATACTGTTGTTCCCGCCCTTTCCATTCGGCCAGAATAAATATTATGAGCAGTATGAAAGTTGGCAGAGCCTTGTGCATTCCTTCAAATGAGGGAGCGGTAAAAAGGGATGCAGAGAAGATTTCGGAGACAATGGCAAAAGCCTGATTAATGTTCTCTGCACGGAAAAAGATCCAGGCAAACACTGTAAGTGCAAATGTTGTGAGCATCATAACCAGCTCCTTTGCAGAGGGAAATAGTTTTCCCGATGCAACAGTCTCAATGTTGGTCCTGTTCTTTTTTGCCAGCAGAAGTGGCAGAAAATAGAAGGCATTCAGCGCACCCCAGGCAAGATAGGTCCAGTTGGCTCCATGCCAGAATCCGCTTAAAATGAAAATAATAAAGGTGTTTCTGATCTTCATCCAGACTCCCCCTTTGCTTCCGCCAAGCGGGATATATACATAATCTCTGAACCACGACGAGAGGGAGATGTGCCACCTTCTCCAGAATTCTGCAATATCCCTTGAGAAATATGGGAATGCAAAGTTCCTGAGCAGTTCAATCCCAAAGAGGCGTGCTGTTCCAAGTGCGATATCTGAATATCCTGAGAAGTCTCCATAGATCTGGAAGGTGAAGAAGAGGGCTCCAAGCAGCAGAGTGCTGCCAGACTGATCTGCAGAGCTGTTAAAAATTACATTTGCATATTCTGCACAGTTGTCTGCGATTACAATTTTCTTGAAGAGACCCCACAAAATCTGCCTCAGCCCGTCTGCAGCCCTTGAGTAGTCGAACTCCCGGGGCTTTACAATCTGCGGAAGGAGGTGCGTTGCTCTCTCAATTGGACCGGCCACAAGCAGCGGGAAGAAGCTCACAAAAACGGAGTAGTTAATGAAGTCCTTCTCGGGCTTGATTCTCTCCTTGTAAAGGTCAATTACATACGAGAGACCGTGAAATGTGTAAAAAGATATACCCACCGGCAGAATAAAATTCAGCATAGCCGGATTAACCTGTAATCCTACCATATTCATCCCGTCTGCGAAGGATTCAGCAAAGAAGTTGTAGTATTTGAAAACTCCAAGGAATCCGAGGTTGATACCCACGCTTATCCAGAGCCATATACTTTTCCATTTTCTGTTTGCCGCTTCGTGAATTTTCATTCCCGTAAAATAGTCCAGGAATGTCGAGAATACGAGCAAAAACAGAAATCTCCAGTCCCAGCAGGCATAGAAAAAGTAGCTTGAGACCAGCAGAAGTATATTTTGGAGTCTGAGATTTTTCTTTGTTGCAAACCAATACAGCAGAAAGACTACCGGTAAAAAGATTGCAAAAGAGACTGAATTAAAGAGCATTAAGGTTGATTGTATATTATGTACACTATTGGGCGGCAAAATTAAGAATAATTCTCATTGGCAAAGATTTTTTGCGCAATCAAAATATTTGTTTTTACTTTGCAAAAAAAAGTACTTTCAGATGAAAGATGAAAAGGACTATATAAAGGACATAACCGAGATTCGCTCTATGATGGAGCGCTCCTCTAAGTTTTTGTCCCTTTCCGGACTGGCTGGTGTTATGGCCGGAATTTACGCTTTAGCAGGGGCATTTATCGCATATAAAGTTTTCGATTTTAATCCTGACTCTGTAATGTACGATGCAGCAGAGCAGGCATCATCAACCGGAAACCTCACAAATGTGATATATGTTGCGCTGGCAATACTGGTTCTCGCACTTAGCACAGTTATCTTCCTGTCGGGCAGAAATGCCGGCAAAAAGGGAGAGAAGCTGTGGAATGCAACCACCAGACGCCTTATGACAAATATGGCAGTTCCACTGGCAGCAGGAGGTATGCTGATTCTCATCCTCATCTCTAAGGGAATGATAGGGCTGATAGCTCCCGTGTCGCTTATATTTTACGGTCTGGCTCTTTTCAACGCAAGCAAGCTTACGCTGGAAGAGGTAAAGGTTCTGGGAATAATTCAGATTCTTCTTGGACTGGCAGGAGCATACTTTGTGCAGTATGGCCTTCTTATCTGGGCACTGGGCTTTGGAGCAGTCAACATTATTTATGGCATTTACATGCATTACAAGTACGAAAGGTGAAAATTTCAACTGAAGGTTTACATAAAGCATTTGAAAGCAGGATCCGGCTCGGAATAATGTCGGCACTTGCCGTGAATGACATGCTTGATTTCAACTCACTCAAGGAGTACCTTGATGTGACTGACGGAAATCTTGCCAGCCACATTAAGGCTCTCGAAAAGGAGGAGTTTATTGGAGTTGAGAAATCGTTTATAGGAAAAAAACCAAATACAAGATATTTTATGACAAAAGAGGGTAAGAGAGCGTTCAACAGCCACCTGGCTGCGCTGGAGCAGTTCCTCAACTCAAGAAAAATATAGAATATTTATCAGAAAATTTTTTTACCCATTTACTTTGAAAAGCAAAGTACTATTTATTACAAAAAACATAAACATAACAAATTTCAAAAAAATTAAATCATTATGAAAGAGCAAATAAACACACGTTCACAACAGAAATCGGTTCATTCAGGTTCACTAATCAAAAGGATGCTTCAGGCAGGAGCTGTTGCTCTCTTTTTAATTGCAGCTTTTCTGCTGAGCGCAGATCATGTAAATCCGGAGTGGTCAAAATACTGGATGGTAAAACCACTTATTCTTACCCCAATGGTAGCCTCTCTTGGAGGTGTGCTCTATTACTACCTGGACAACCTGCGTACCGGCACCACAACAATGAAAATTGTTGCGGCAATACTGAGCCTTCTTGGTTTCGTATTCTTCCTTTGGATGGGTTTTGTACTCGGACTTAACGGTACTTTCTGGAATTAACTGCAGGCGGAACGGATAAAAACTGTCAGCATACAAATCAGACAAAGCAATATCAGCAATAACAATATTAATAATTATTAAAATGAAAGACGAAATTCTTGCATTTCTGAATGACCCGGGACAACTGGAAAAGATGTACAGGTCTAACAAAGCACTCTTTAAAAAGGAGTTTGCATCTCTTTATCCGGATGTTACAGGCAACCCGGTTGCCGACACCTGGAACGAACGGCTAAATTTTGAAAGCGAATCTGTTACCTGGGGCAGCGGGCGTGAGCTGCTCATAATAATTGGTGCTTCACTTCTTGCAGGACTTATTGCTAAAATACCTGCAATCTTTGCCATTGACGAGGAGTTCTTCTTCCTGCGAAATATAGGATTTATAATCTTCCCGATATTGTCTGCATATTTTGCATGGAAAAACAATCTGCCAAAAGCGAAAATTGCAGTAATCTTCACAGCGATGCTGGCCGGACTGCTCTTCATCAACACCCGCCCGCTGCCCGAGACAGACACGCTAATTCTCTCATGCATCCACCTTGTACTCTTTTTGTGGGCAATGACCGGTTTTGCCTTTGTTGGCGGAATAAAAGGCAGCAACTCTAAACGAATGGAGTACCTTAAATACAACGGAGACCTGGTGGTGATGACCACTCTTATTCTGATTGCAGGCGGAATTATGAGTGCGGTTACAATTGGTCTCTTCAATCTGATAGGATTTAAAATTGAAGATTTTTACTTTGATTACTTTGGAATTATTGGTGTTGCCGCAGCTCCGGTTGTAGCCACTTATCTCACTCAAACCAACCCTCAGCTTGTGGGTAAGGTATCACCTGTCATAGCAAAAATCTTCAGCCCGCTTGTACTGGTTATGCTGATGGTTTTTCTGGGAGCAATGATTTTTTCAGGGAAAGACCCATATAACGACAGAGAGTTCCTGATTATCTTCAACGCATTGCTGGTTGGTGTAATGGCATTAATTTTCTTTTCTGCAGCCGAGACCTCAAGAGGCAGCCGGAGCCGGGCAGATATCTGGATTCTTCTTTTGCTCTCTGTACTGACTATAGTTGTTAACAGTGTTGCTCTATCTGCAATTCTCTTCAGAATCTCAGAGTGGGGAATTACACCAAACCGTGCAGCTGTCCTGGGAGCCAACATCCTTATTCTTGTCAATCTTATTCTCGTGAGTGCACAACTCTACAAGCACCTCACAAAGAAAACAGACCCCGCAGAAATTGGCAACGCTATTGCCCGCTATTTGCCGGTATATGTAGTATGGACGGTGATTGTAACCTTTATTTTCCCGTTTATCTTTTAAGCTGAGCTGACTATTACCTCAGAGGTAACCTTTCACTCTGAGGTAACCCTCAGCACTATTTGAGCACCTTCACAAATTTTTCGCCATTGAGAACAAGGTCTTTACCTTCAAATCTAAATTCAATAACGGCTCCCATTGAAAGGCTGTTGAAGAGCCAGATTCTTCCGTCTCTGAACTCATAGGTAGAATATCCGCCTCCGTCAGGAATCCACTGGTTGCCCGGAGCCATCATACCTTTGCTGTAAGTCCAGTCTTTATTGAACACAACCCTGGTGGTGTAAACCTGACCCTCGGCCTTAAATGTCTTCTCCCATATTCCTACAATGCCTGAAGTAATATTTGATTTATCTGCAGCCTTGTCATATTTTTTTGCGGGGTTGGCACCCTTTGCAAGGAGCAGATCGGCAGATCTTGTGCGGCCATATCTTTGTGCCCAGTAAAGGGCGGTGTTTCCCTCTTTGTCCTCGGCCTCCAGTTTTGCACCCTTTTCAATAAGTATTCCCAGAATTTCTGTATATGTACTGTTGGAAAATCCAACTGAAATTGACCCCATCAAACCAAAGTAAACTGACCCCCGTATTCCAATCAAATTGACCCCCTAATACCAAAGGAAATTGACCCC
>PHDP01000138.1 GCA_002842655.1 Bacteroidetes bacterium HGW-Bacteroidetes-14 | reverse complement strand
CTCTGACTTCCGGCTTCTGACCTCTGACCTCTGACCTCTGACCTCTGACCTCTGAATTCTGACTTCCGGCTTCCGGCTTCCGGCTTCTGACCTCTGACTTCTGACCTCTGACCTCTGATTGCGGTTAAGGTTTAGGTTTGAAGTTAAGGTTATTAACAAACAAAATAAAATTCGGTTTGTTAGTGGGGCAGGGCTTTGTAATTTCATAATTACTTTCTTACCTTTGTGTTTTCAAATATTGCGTGTTCGTACATAATTAACTAACTAAATACGTATAATGAGCGAGAATCTGATTTCAATTGTTGCCGGGAAACTCCACGTACCGGATCAACCTGTAATTCCATTTATTGAAGGCGATGGCACTGGCCCTGACATCTGGGCTGCATCAGTAAGAGTTATTGATGCAGCAGTTGAGAAGGCTTATTCCGGTAAACGAAAAATACTGTGGAAAGAAGTTCTGGCCGGCGAGAAATCGTTCGACAAAACCGGAAACTGGCTTCCTGATGAAACATTGGATGCTTTCAGGAAATACACAGTAGGTATTAAAGGGCCGCTAACCACTCCGGTGGGAGGTGGCATACGTTCGTTGAATGTAGCACTTCGCCAGCAACTTGATCTCTATGTTTGTCTGCGTCCTGTGCGCTGGTTTGACGGCGTACCGAGTCCCGTTAAAGATCCTTCAAAGGTTGATATGCACATCTTTCGGGAAAACACCGAAGATATTTATGCCGGTATCGAATTTATGAGCGGAACTCCTGAAGCGGATAAAGTACTTGCGTTTTTGAAAAATGAAATGGGTGTCAATAAAATCCGTTTCCCTGAAACCAGTTCAATCGGCATTAAACCTGTTTCCAAAGAAGGCACCGAAAGGCTTGTACGCGCAGCCATGAATTATACCATCGAACGCAAATTGCCTTCGTTGACTATCGTTCATAAAGGCAACATCATGAAGTACACCGAAGGGGCATTCAAAATGTGGGGTTACGAACTGGTCCGCCGTGAGTATGCTGATAAAACTTTTACCTGGGCTGAATATGACGAGATTGCTGAAAAATCGGGCAAAGATGCTGCCGATAAAGCCCAGCAAACAGCCATTGACGGAGGTAAAATTCTGGTTAAAGATGTAATTGCCGATGCTTTTCTTCAGCAGATTTTGCTTCGGCCTGCTGAGTATTCAGTTATAGCCACATTAAACCTGAATGGCGACTACATTTCTGATGCACTTGCTGCAATTGTCGGTGGTATTGGAATTGCGCCGGGTGCAAACATCAACTATGTTACCGGTCATGCCATATTCGAGGCAACGCACGGAACAGCACCCAAATACGCAGGACTTGATATGGTGAATCCCGGCTCGGTTATACTTTCGGGAGCCATGATGCTGGAATATCTGGGCTGGAACGAAGCCGCTGATCTGATTTACAGTTCCATAAGAAAAACAATCCTTTCAGGGAAAGTCACTTATGATTTTCACCGGCTTATGGCAAATGCAACCAAACTTAAAACTTCTGAATTTGGAACTGAGATTGTAAATGCAATCAAAAATTCCTGACCCATAACGAATTTACTAACTTTTATACCTGAAGCCGATGGCAAAAAGAATTAAGGACACGCTTTACGAAAAGATAATGGACTGGCGGCCCCGTACCGAAAAACTGATGAAGGAATATGGTGATGTTGTGGTTGATAAGGTTACCATTGGACAAATTATTGGTGGGATGCGGGGAATAAAATCGCTCGTTTCGGATATTTCCTATCTTGATCCTCAGGAAGGAATACGATACAGGGGTTATACTTTGCCTGAGGTATTTGAGAAACTTCCCAAAGCAAAAGGCGGTGAAATGCCTTTGGTTGAAGGTTTGTATTATCTATTGCTTACCGGAGATATGCCTACTGAAGAACAAACTGCTGAAATGGCAGATGAGTTTAATAAAAGGCGCATTTTGCCAAGGTATATCTATGAACTTATAGATGCAATGCCATGTTGCAGCCACCCGATGACGGTATTCTCAACTGCAATCCTGACCATGCACCGCGAATCATTTTTTTCGAAAAAGTATCATGGAGGAATGAGTAAACATGATTACTGGGATCCAACCTATGAGGATTCGCTGAGCCTGCTTGCCAAACTTCCTGAGATTGCTACATACACTTACGCAAAACTTTACAGGGATGGGAAACGCATTCAATCGAATCCCAACCTTGATTTTGGAGGCAACTTCGCCCATATGATGGGAATTGGCAAACCGTACGACGATGTTTCCAGAATGCATTTTATTGTACATGCTGATCATGAAGCTGGAAACGTAAGTGCACATACCGGGCATCTGGTAGCCAGTTCACTCAGCGATGTTTATCTTTCCATCTCAGCCATGGTAAACGGACTGGCCGGACCACTTCACGGACTTGCCAATCAGGAAGTTTTGCGCTGGTTACAGGATTTAATGGATAAGATGAACGGGGATGTTCCAACGGAAGCTGAATTGAAACAGTTTGTCTGGGATACACTGGAATCTGGTCAGGTTATTCCGGGATTCGGTCATGCGGTATTGCGCAAAACCGACCCGAGATATTCCCTGCAACGCGAATTCAGCCTGAAGAATTTGTCTGATGACCCGTTATTCAAAATCGTGAGTATGCTCTATGACATCGTGCCTCCAATTTTGCTTGAGCAGGGAAAAGCCAAAAATCCATGGCCGAATGTAGATGCACAATCGGGCGTAATTCAATGGCACTATGGTGTGAAAGAGTACGACTTTTATACTGTCCTTTTCGGAATCGGCCGTTCCATCGGAATTTGTGCAAATATCATTTGGGACCGTGCTTTGGGTTATTCACTTGAGCGACCCAAATCACTTACCACCGAAATGCTTGAAAAGATTGCTGAGAATAGTCTGAAGAAAGTATAGATTTTTGCATTTCCAATTTCAAGGGGGCATTTGTGCCCTCTTTTTTTGTGTGTCAGGCATGTATATCAGCTATAGGGTGTAAGTCCCGAACACGCTTCACAGTAAGGAGTGTTAGCCAAGGGCAAGGGTGTCCATCGTG
>PHDP01000025.1 GCA_002842655.1 Bacteroidetes bacterium HGW-Bacteroidetes-14 | reverse complement strand
TTAAGCCCGTTTGCGCCGATGGTACTGCTATACCAAGTGGGAGAGTAGGTAGCCGCCATTTTTTACGAAGCCCGATGAGAAATCATCGGGCTTTTTTTTGTGTATACTCAAACGAAACCTATCCGGGTAACACATAAAGATCAGTTCCCTGTGATCTCTCCCTGTTGTGCCGCAGGGTCCGGGCACCGTCCATCCTCGGAAACTCCGCTGCCGCTTCGCTTCCTGTGGCTGAGTATGCCCTTGCCTCCTGCGGCACAACCAGGGAGGCAACTTGTGAATCTGTCATTTTGTGTTATCTGAATTCTCTGTTTTGAGAATACCCAGATCAAAAGCCCTGGCCAGAGTTTGGGAGGGTTGATTCCTTGAAATCTCTCCCTGTTGTGCCGCAGGGTCCGGGCATCGTCCATCCTCGGAGTCCTCGCAGCAGCTCGGACTCCTGCGGCTGAGTGTGCCCTCTCAGGGAAGATTTACCCTGGAGGCTTATTATGAATCTGTCATTTTGTGGTACTCGAAATCTTTCATTTGAGAATACTCAGATCAAAAGCCCTGGCCAGAGTCAGGATGCAAGGTTCATACTTGATCTTCGAAAATCTTTCACAACCATTTTATCACGACCCGCACGGCTGTAACTAACATTAAATCAGTTGATAATATGTTAATCTGACATCTCACATGTCAGGTTAACTGGTAAAGGACAGATTAATAACTAGTTGCAGCCGTGCGGGTCTGGTGCGAAAACATCTGCAAACCTGCTCTGTGTCTGGGTTAGATGGTGCCGGCCCGGTGGTCCGGCGGGTGTTGGCCGTTCGGCAAAGGTTTTATATGCTTGCATGCAGGCTGCGCCAGGGGGTTGCTATGCTTTGGTTTTCCCGTGTTTTGTTTGACCAGTTTGAGTAACACCCGTGCGGCTGTAATGCGCAGTAAATCAATAAATAGTAAAATGTCCTGACAGGTGATCTGTCAGGACGATTTGCTATTTTATGATTGTTAGTTGGTTATGGCGATGCGGGTCGTGAATTAATCATACACCGGCCCTGTCATTCTCGCATATTGTCATGTTGCCCGTACGGGAGGGCAACTGGGAGAATCGGCCTTAATTTTGCCAAAATCGTTATCTTTGAAAATTGTAGGGAAATTTTTATGTTGCGTCACTATATCAAAATAGATGGTAAGGAGTTCGCATTCAAGGAGATCTTTGTTGATTTCTTTGTTTCGCAGGTTCATTTTGCCAAAAAAATTGTGGGTAGTGAGGAGGATGCGAAGGATATTGTTCAGGAGATTTTTCTGAAGATATGGAATTCGAATCCGGAGTTTCCCAATGAAATTGCCTTTAAATCTTATCTATATATTTCTACCAGGAATTCGTGCATAGACTTTCTTCGTAGAAAGAGGAGTACACCGGCAGATATGGAGCTGGCTGTCAATATAGAGGAGGAGGTAAATGAGGCTATGCGCGAGGAGGCATTCAGACTTCTTGACAAAGCTATTGAAACTTTGCCGGCTCAGACAAGAAAGATTCTAAGACTGACGCTCTCCGGCAACTCTGTTAATGAAATCGCGACTAGTCTTAAAATAACCGTAAATACAGTTAAGACTCTTAAACAGCGGGCGTACAAGACTTTGCGCGACAAGTTCGGGGAGATCTTTATTCTTTTAGTTTTTCCATTCATTCACTGATTTTGGTTCCCGGCCGAAATTAAACTCTGGCAGAGTATTCTGAAACGACCGCCAGAAAAAAAATAATTTCACTTTCCTGTCACCCTTTTTTCTTCTTTTTGCGTTTATATGTCAGAAAGAAATGAAAACTATATATGGAAGAGAGGTATAAAAAGGCGATGGAAGAGGCGAAGGGGCTGGCAGAGAGATTAATGGAGGAAATTTCTTCTGGTGATGTTTCTGCCGGTGAGGTTACGGGTAATGAAATCTCTGCAGAAGAGGCCAAACTGTACACTGAGAGAAGGGAGTTCATATCAAGATTTAATCCTGAGCGCAGCTGGCTTCAGTTCTGGTTCAGGGCAAACAAAAAACAGATTTACGGAATTTCGGCTGCGGCGGCATCGGTGGTGCTGGCGGCTTCTGTCATATTCAGCCTTTATCAGCCACAGCCAGAAGATAGTCTGGCTTCAGTTAACCAGGAGCAGCTGCTTCCAGCAAGCGGAAATGTTGTACTTACACTCGCTTCGGGCGAAAAGGTAGTGGTGGATTCACTTGGAGGCGGCAGGGCCGAAAGCTCCGGCGTGGTGGTAGACAGAGAGGCAGGCGAGATATCGTACGAAAAGGCTGCGAAAAATCTGGCACAGGGTACTCAGTCTCAGGTTGCTGTAGAGTATAATGAACTTTATGTACCCAAAGGCAGATCATACTCAGTTGTGCTGAGCGACGGTACAAAGGTGTGGCTCAATGCTATGAGTTCAATCAAATATCCTGTAAGGTTTGCAAAGGGAGAGAGAAATGTAAGGATAACAGGTGAGGCATATTTTGAGGTGGTGAAAAATGAGAAGGCGCCATTTACTGTTGAGACAAATGACTACAGGGTAAGGGTGCTTGGAACATCTTTCAATATAAGTTCATATCCTGAGGAGAGCAGAACAGTTACCACTCTGGTTTCTGGAGTTGTGGCCATTCCGGCAGAGGCGGGAAAAGAGAAGATAATGGAGCCGGGAGATCAGTACAGATATGACAGAATGAGCAACAGCAGTGAAACCGTTAAGGTTAACACAGATCTCTACACCTCATGGATAAACAACTTCCTGAGTATAGAGGAGGAGCCGCTGGGAGATATATTCAAAGTTCTCAAAAGGAGATACGACATAGAGGTGATATTCAGTGACAGCAAACTGGAGCAGGAGAGGTTCTCGGGAAAAATTCCTCTCAATGACAATCTCTCAATTGTGCTTAAACAACTCTCAAAAGTTTCACAGGTAGAATTCACTTCAGAAAACAAGACTATTCATGTAAGCTACAGAAAGTAACCAATCCAGATCTGCAGCAACCCCCATAACCAAAACAAAACCAACGATGAAAAGAACCGTTCGCTTAAATTTTCTTCTACTCGCACTGTTCATGCTGATGTTCTCGGCTGTCACTGCATATGCGCAGCAGGTAACATCCTTCAGGGTACAAAATGCTACCCTTGACGAGTGCCTGAAGCAGATAGAGAAACAAACCGGGCTGGGCTACCTGTACAAGGGAGGCGACCTTAAAACCATTAAGGGAATTACCTATTCGGCCACCAACACCTCTGTGGAGACAGTGCTCAGGGCAATCCTTGCAAACACAGGGCTTGTATTTGAGATTGATAACGGAGTTATCCTCCTTATCCAGGCTCCCAAAAAGGCAGTGCAAAAACCCGCCGCCGGCGACCAGAAGCCGGTATCCGTTAAACTCAAAATCGTAGACAATGTATCCAAAGAACCGGTAATTGGCGCTACTGCCGTTATCAGGCAATATGGCATATACGGAGTCGCAGACATTGACGGATCGCTTGTGCTTAAAAATGTCCCTCCCGGAAAGGCAGCTATTGAAGTTCAGATGCTGGGATACGAAATAAACACACAAGAGTTTGATTTCGTATCTCCCCTGAATCTGATTATCTCTCTCAGGCCAACATCACTTGAGCTCGAGGAGGTAACAGTTGTAGCAAAGAGCAGCGTTGCCGGAACATCAACAAGCTCAAAAATCGGGAGGCAGGCAATGGACCACCTTCAGGCTACCAGCCTCAAGGACCTTATGCAGCTTATACCAGGACAGCTTGTTACAGGAGTGAGCGACATGACATCGGCAGAGAAGATTACAATCAGAACTCTTAACACCTCCAATGCAAACAACGCATTCGGAACATCTGTAATGATAGATGGTGTACCTGTTTCTGACAACGCTTCCCTGATGGACAAAACATCTGTCAATGCCGTTGGTGCAACAGGGGTTGACCTGAGACAGATTGGTGCAGACAACATTGAGTCGGTGGAGGTTATCAGAGGTATCCCCTCTGCAGAGTACGGCGACCTTGCATCCGGAGCGGTTATAGTGAACACAAAAGCAGGTTATACACCATACGAAATCAGGGCCAAGATTAATCCAATCTCAATGAATACTTCACTGGGAAAAGGATGGAAGCTGGGAAAGAACGGCGGAAGCCTCAACTCCAACTTTGACTATGCTCAGGCCTGGGGAGATCCGCGTCAGAAAAGCAGCTCATTTGACAGGGTATCAGGAGGTATTGCATATACAAAGACCATTGGCAGAATCTGGTACACAAATACAAAATTCAATGTAAGCAGTCTCCTCGACTTCAGAGGCAACGACCCGGACCTTATCATTGAGGGAAGCGAAACAACCCAGAAGGCACTCTCTCTGAGATTCAGCCACTCCGGAAGGTTAAGTTTCAATAAGAAACTTATGAGAACACTCTCATACTCATTTGGATACAGCCACTCATTCAATGAATCCCGCAATTCTACCACAGTATCTGCAGGGGGCGGAATGCCAATTATCTCTGCAATGTCCACCGGATACTACGAAGTGCCTTATGTAACCAACTCATACAAGGCATCAGGCGGAACAATAGGAGAGCCGGTTAATATTTTTGCAAAGGTTTCCAACACCTTCACTGCAAATATTAAGAAGTTCCACCAGCGTTTCAATATGGGTGTGGAGTACAGGTATGAAGAGAACAAGGCAAAAGGATTCTACAACGACGACGATAATTTCCCTCTCAGACCAAACAGCAACGGAAGGCCAAGACCATACTACGACATACCTCCGATTAATCAGGTATCTGCATTTCTGGAAGACAACATCAGCTTGAAATTTGGCAAGGTGGCAGGCCTTAAGGTGCAGGCCGGCCTGCGTCTGGATATGCTTCAGCCCGGTCAGCCTGAATATGTTTACTCTATTTCACCAAGGCTGAATGCCTCCCTTAAGCTAACCGAATGGCTGGAATTCCGCGGAGGATGGGGCAGGAACTCAAAAACTCCGGGACTTTCACACCTCTATCCCGAGGCAAAATATACAGACAGGGAGGTTGCGAAATATCTGCCTTCAGATGTAGCCTCTCAGCTGGTTATGTACCAGACCTATGTTACATATGTCGAGAGAAACAACAAACTTAAGAATGCTACAAACACCAAGGCAGAGCTTGGATTTGATGTAAAGCTACCTAATGAAATGACCTTCTCGATGGTTGCTTACAGAGATTACATGCCTAACGGTTTTGGCAGCTTCTCAGAATATCAGACCTTTCTCTCAAATTACTATACTGCGCAAAGTGGTCTTGTAATTGAGCCCGGTAAAAAACCAACCGTGGACTGGAGTAATCCTGCAAGAGTTGACACAGTATTCACAACTACAGGAAGACTTGGTAATACTCAGGCCAGCCTTGACAGAGGAGTTGAGTTTGATTTTTACTTTGGTCAGATTAAGGCAATCAGAACTTCATTCTACCTGAGCGGAGCCTACATGGAGACCTCAAACTGGCAGACAGGCCCTAACTACTCAAATCCAGAAGGAATTCTGCCATCATCTGTGTGGGGAAAAGGCGGGGTAAACACTCCTCCTTTCAAACTCGAGTACCCTACAGGACTTCAGAAGGATATCCAGAGAAGGTTCAGTACAGTTCTCAGAGCTGTCTGCAATATCCCGCAACTCAAAATGGTAGCCTCATTCACAGGACAGGTAATCTGGTACAACTATTCAAACACTACCAATCAGAAGAGTTCTCCTGTTGGCTGGATAGACACAGACCTGAGCTATCACAAGATCACTCCGGAAATGCTTGCAGACCCCGATTATAAAATCAAGGGCATTCTGCTCAGCGACCAGATAAGGGATCCAAAAGATACTGACCCTACAATCCAGAAACCAATCTGGATTATCAACGGAAGACTTCAGAAAGATATCTCAAAATCACTTGGATTCTCATTCTTCGTAAACAATGCATTCTTCTACACGCCATACCAGTCAACCACAAAATCTGGTACACTCACAGAGAGGAATACAGGCACATTCTCATTCGGAATGGAGTTAATAGTTAAAATCTAACAAACCGGAATATGAAAAAAATTACAATTTTAACCGGAATTCTGGCACTGATGCTTTCACTCTCATGCACCAGAGAGCTTCCGCTTCCGGTGAGAAATCTCAATATAGAGTTCAAGCTTCCTGAAAACTTCAGGAGCGATATAAAATATGCAAACCAGGAGGTTATCCTCACGAGTGCATCAGGTGTTTATAAATTCACTACCAACTCAGAGGGAGTCCTGGTAATACCCGAACTTATCCCGGATGAGTACAGCATCTCAACCAGCTGGAAGATGACAGGAGTTCAGTACAAACAACTCATTACAGATGCAGAGCTTGTTGAAGATAAGGCAACTGTAGTTCTTAAGGCAGGAGTAGGCAGAAAACAGCTCTTCACCAAAGAGGATTTTCAGCTTGAACTGGACAAGCTTGTTCTCAAAAGTCTTCTGATTTCAAAAGTATACTACTCAGGAACAAAGGACGATGCCAACAAAAATTACATTGTTGACTCTTATGTAGAGATTTACAATAACTCAGATGATACTGTTTACATAGACGGAAAATATCTGGCACTTGCAGAATCAATGTCTCCGCCGGCATATCCTGCAAAAGATAATCCTGATTACATATATGCAAGACAGATATGTAAATTTCCCGGAGACGGCAACGACAACCCTGTTGCACCAGGCAAATCTATAGTAATTGCAGCAAAAAATGCGAGAGACCACAGAACCAGCGCATCTACATCAATTGACCTCTCAACCGCAGACTTTGAGGTAAAAGAGGCAGAGGGGATGGGAAATCCGGATGTGAAAGCCCTTACTATACTCTCAAACTCTCTCACAATAAAGTTTTTTAACCTTATGACAGGTGGGGGAAATGCAGTATTCATCTTTGAAACCGAAGAAGATATCTTATCATGGCCTCAGTATTATGCGCCCGGCAAAACATCAGGAGAAAGGTTCAGAAGGGTTCCTGTCTCTGTTGTTCTGGATGGTGTGGAGTGTCTCAAAAACAACACATCCACAGGGCCGGATATCAATCTCAAGAGATTCCAGTCAATAGTTGATGCAGGTTTTGCATTCACAAACGCAACCTCGGGTTACACCCACGAATCGATTGAACGCAAAGTGAGCACATTTGAGAACGGAAGAGTTATTCTCAAGGATGTAAACAACAGCACAGAGGATTTTGTGATAACACTCGATCCCACTCCAAGAAAATATGACAAACCTGAACTTTTGAACTAAGAAACTATGAGGACAATTAACTATATAACTGCAATATTTGCCATAGCGGCAAGCACAGCTGTTCAGGGAGCTCAGGCCGATACCTTAAGGTCATTCCCCTCGCTGGAAAAGAGAGAGATTCAGAAAAGCGGAATGCAGTGGGAAAACACCACAAATGCAGCCGGAATGAACTACGGAAGCGTAGACAAGGGAAGTTACACAACACTGGGTATTTACAACGGAGCAGGCGACTATCACCGTGTTCAGGAGGGTTCAGAAAAGAGAGGACTTCTTTTTGAGACTGAACGTTACGATAAACTCAACGATAAAATCTTTGTAAAGGGAACCTTCTCTTTCAACATGGATAAAGAGTTTGACAAGGGATGGTCAGATGTATACAACCCGTACAACAACAATCCTTTTATTTACGGAAGCAGTGTAAGGGGTACTTACGAAACCCAGAAGTTTGATCTGGGTCTGAGGGCCTATACCAAATATAAAAGCAGATTCAACTACGGACTTTCAATCGATTACAAAGTAGCAGACATAGCAAGACAGAGAGACCCCCGTTCAAGAAGCTATCATCTTGATTACTCTGTAAAACCTGCGGTAGTTTTTGAAATCGGCAAAAAGCATACTGCCGGTCTTAATCTCAGCTACAGATTCGGAAAAGAGAAAATGCCAGGTCTTACTACAATTCAGACAGATCCCAACCTCAAATACTACACCTTTACCGGCCTGGAGCATGCAGAGGGAAAGATTGGCGGCTACAAGGGATTCTCACGTCAGTTCCTGAGTGATTATTACGGAGGAGCAATCCAGTACAACTACAGGGGAGAAAAGAGCAAACTCCTTGTCTCGGCCGGGTTTGATGCAAGATGGGAAGAGACGCTCGGCAACCTTCGCCAGAGCCCCGGTTCATATAATGAATTCACTTACTCTCTTCTGGCAGATTATCAGGCAGAGAGAGGAAACATGCTCCACAACCTGAGGGCAGAGGCAGTAGTGAGAGACGGTGGAGCAGACGAATTCAGGCAGGAGCTTAACTCAGTAATTGACACCCTTACCGGTGTAACAACTGAGACATGGAATACTATCTATGTTTACAAAAACAGATTTGTGGTTAAAACATCAGATTTCAGAATCTCATGGAATACAACATCACTGGATGCCGGCAGAAACAGCTACCGCTGGATGGCAGGAGCAGAGGCCGGATACGAAGGTTTCTCAAACAACTACTACCTTCCGCATTCAGAGTACGCATCCGGCAAACTCCTGTTTTCAGTTAACGGAAAAGCAAGGCTTCTTAACAGCCGTAAGGGTGTGCTGATTCTCTCCGCTTCGGCAGGTGCATCACTTAATACATCTTCAAAGCTCAGCCTGGCAACCCAGAGCATAATCGGAGACGAGATATTAACACCGGATTTTGAATACCACCAGAAGAACACAATTAAAATCAACGGAGAGCTCAGGTACACCTTCCCGCTCCGCATGATTAAGAGCACCCCTATACTGGGATATGCCTCACTTTACGGAGGAAATCTCTTTGCCGCAGGCGGTGCAGGCTGGTATTCAGCAGGTATTTCAATTGGCATACTAACCTTATAACCAAACGATGAAAAATAATTTGATAACAAAATGGATACTGGGTGCCTTTGCAGTTTTTGCAATAGTAACCGGCACTACATCATGTGAAAAGATTGAAATTGAAGGAAGTTACTCACCGGCAGTATATTTTGAAAATGCACAATCTTCAGTCAATACCCAGTCCGGAGCATTTGACATTCTCGTAAAACTTTCAAAGCCGGCACCAAAGAACCTTACTGTTAAATTTACCTTTTCAGGTACAGCAATTGAAAATGAACACTATACTGTTGCATCAAAGGAGATTACTGTAGAGGCAGGTAAAAGTGAAGCGGTGATTCCTGTAACCCTTCTTAACGACAATATCTGGGATTCAGAGCTCACACTAAAAGCAACAATTGCTCCTGGAACTGACTATGCCGTAGACCCAAAAATGAATCCTGAACAGACAATCCTCCTTACCAAGGAGATTGTTCTGCCCATTCTTTCATTTGCAGTTCAGCCCCAGAATGAACATACAAACCCATTCCTGGCAGAGAAACTGACCTTTATCCTGAATTTCGATACCCCGCTTGCATATGACAGTGAGGCGGCACTCAACATAGAGGGAGATCTCACAATTGGTGCAGATTTTCTCATTAACGGCGGAAACACAAATAAGATAATCCTTGCAAAGGGTCAGCTATCACACACCTTCGAGGTTCAGATTAAACAAAAGGATGCGGCAGGAGTGAGCAAAAATCTTAAGTTCACCCTTGACAGGGGAACATCCAAATATTTTGCTGTCTCTTCAGAGAAGGGCTCATTTACTGTAAGAGTTACAGATCCCGAGATTGGATTTGCTCCGGTTATGAAAACTGCAGCACTGCTAAGCGGAAGCGGATTTCAGATTGAGCAGGCAGTTAAGGCATCTGACGGAACATGGTCAGGAAAAGTTGCTGTAAATGCAGGGCCAAACTTTGCAGCCAAAAACTATCTGATGTCTTACAAAAACATGAGTTTCAACACAATCTTCGGATGTCAGTCTAACTCACCCGGAGGGGATGTGCTCAGACTTGCAGATATGCTTCTCTTTGCAACGACAGATACTGTTATGGCAGATTATGGAGTGGGCAAGACCACCAGGTTTTTCTCACCTTCTGATTCTCTGCTCAGATTTGTAGCACAGGACGAGAACACCATGAAAGGTACCGTTACAGCCAGACCTCAGAAATTCTCAGGCAAGATTCTGCTTAAGGCAGACTGGGAGACCGGTACAAATGGTAATAAACAGTGGCATCTTGATTCCAAGGCAACAAATGGTATCATTGCAAACAGCACATATCCGGTAATTGCAAATATTGTTATTGAGCTTGTAAAACTGGAGGGCACATACGACTTTACCCAGACTGTTCCCGAAATAGTTTTTGATGCATGGTTTAAAAGCAGTTCGCCATATTTTATGAGAATTCAGCCGGCGCTGCTTGATATTAAAAAAGAGGGTGAGCTGTACAAAGTTTCTTACAGATTCACTCCTAAATAATTTTAAATACATATGAACAGAAAATTTGCAACGCTTCTGCTTTTACTCCTCACATATGCAATCCTCCCTGCTCAGGGAGGATTCATTGAGGCTTCCCGTGAAGGCAAAAAGCTTGCTTTGCACATACCTGATTCACTTCTTGGGAAAGACATCCTGTTTGGCTCAAGAATAGTTGATATAAGCGATCCCTCTGCCAAGGTGTATTCGGCAGGCCAGATAAGAACTCCCCCTGTGGTGGTCCGTTTTGTTAAAAGAAACGGATTGATTGTAATGGAGAAGAGAGATAATTTTGCAGATGTTGACAGCAAAAATGCAATAGCTGACCCGCTGTCCAGAAACTCAATTACAGGAGGAGTTTATTTTTTTGATACGGAGTCTTCCGGCAAACCGGGATTCTCAACTATTGATGTTTCAAAATTCTTTGCAGAGGAGGTGGCTCTTGCATGGCCTTTACCCGACAATGTAAAAAAGGGAAGGCTCGAGCCTAAACTCAGCGGCATAGTTTCAGTAAAACAGTTTGAAGATCACCTGAATATCAGAAGCCATTATGAGTTTCTGGGTGCAAAGGAGACTTTTGCTCTTACCGTTCAGTATTTTCTGCTTAAACTGCCGGAGGTACCGCTGAAGCCACGCTTTAACGACGACAGAATAGGCTTTCAGCCTCATAACAGGAAGCAGTTTGCTTCAGGAAAAGAGATTACAACAAATAACTACCTAACCAGATGGAGAGTTGAACCTCACCAGGACTCTCTGGCTCAGTTCAGAGCCGGAATACCGGTAACTCCCCGGAAACAGATAGTAGTCTATGTTGAGCCATATTTTCCTTCAGAGTGGATTCCATATATCAAAATGGGAATTGAGGACTGGAACCTGGCTTTCGAGAAAATAGGATTCAGAAATGTGCTGGTTGCAAAGGAGTTTAAGGATACTCCGGAGCTTGATCCATATGATATTAAAAACAACCTTGTAAGATATCTTCCTCTTGAGGAGGCCAACGCTGCCGGTCAGATATGGACAGATCCCCGCAGCGGAGAGATTCTTACAGGAGAGGTGCTGTGGTGGAATAATGTAATCTCCCTTGTAAAGATGTGGCGTTTTACCCAGACTGCGGCGGCAGATCCTGCTGCAAGGGCAGTTGAGTACACCAGTGAAATGACAGGTGAGATGATAAGATACGCCGTGGCTCACGAAATTGGCCACATGCTGGGAATTCAGCATAACATGAGAAGCTCTTATGCATATCCTGTTGATTCGCTCAAATCCCCTTCATTTACTGCAAAGTACGGGACAACTGCTTCAATTATGGATTATGCCAGAAACAACCATGTGGCAAATGCAGATGATTTCAAAAAAGGAGTCAGGATGACCCCTCCTGTACTGGGCCCTTTCGACTATTTGTCAATAGAGTACGGCTACAGATATTTTGGAGAAGAGCTCACACCTGCTGCCGAATACAAATTGCTGGACTCTCTTATGACAGAGAAGAGCAAATCTCCTGAATATAAATTTGCCTCTTTCATTGCTGTTCCTGTATCTCCGGATCCCTCTGCACAGTCTGAGTCTCTTGGAGATGATGTTGTGAAATCGTCGGGTTACGGAATTGAAAATACAAGAATCATTCTTTCTAATCTTGTAAAATGGACCGCTGAGGCAGGTGGCGGAGTCTCTCTTGTTAAGGAGAGGTATGATGCTCTTGCAAAGCAGTACTTCAGATATATCAGCCTTTCTCTCTCTTATGCGGGAGGGGCATATCAGAATCAGCTTTCAGATTCTGAGTTCTCCCCAAGGTACGCAGGAGTAACGGCTGTAAAACAGAAGGAGGCGGTGCTGTTTGCACTCAGGCAGCTTACCGAGGCTCCGGGATATCTTAATCTCAGCAGCATCTCGGATATTTACGGGCCTTTGACAGAAAATCTTATGAAGAGACAGAGCGAAATCATGGATGCTATGACGGGGAACTTTATTCTTCCAAGAATTGCTCTCTGGCAAACCCACTCTGCTGATGCGTTAACACTTGCAGAATACTTTGCTATTATTGACAAACATATTATGAAGGAGTCTTCATCTGCAGATCCGTTTGTCAGAAACCTTCAGGTAATTTTTATTCAGCAGCTTAAGAAACTTTCAACACTCCCTCAGAAACCCGAGGAGAGTATTTCCGGAGTGCAGGGTATAATTGCCACAGAAGCATTCAGCCAGCTTGAAAAAACAAAGAATTTTATAAAAACAAGAACAGGAAAAGGGGATACCGGCGGGCACTTCCGCTTCCTGCTCTCTATAACAGAATAATACAAAGATGAAGAAACTACTTACAGCAGTCATAGCGATACTTTTACTGATTCCTTCGGGAGCAAGAGGCGAGGAGGGAATGTGGCTGCCTTTTCTAATCAAAAGTCAGAAATACAAAGAGATGAAAGCTTTGGGACTGAAACTCCCTGCCGATGCTCTATACTCTGAGGAGAACCCTTCCATTAATCAGGCAGTTGTCGGGTTTATGGGTGAGGGGGCAAACCTCAGAAGTTTCGGGACAGGAAGCTTTATCTCAGATAATGGTCTGGTTCTTACCAATTATCATGTTGTACTGTCATATCTTGAGAGATTCTCAAACGAAAATAATGACTTTCTGAAATATGGCTACTGGGCAAAAAACCAGTCCGAGGAGTCGCTCTGCAGGGGTCTTGATGTAAAAATCCTAGAGAGTATGCAGGATGTTACCGGCATTATGCTTGCGGGAACTGAAGGACTTGAGGGTGCTGCAAAAATTAACAAGATTAACGAGAACGGAAAAGCTCATGCAAAACTTGTTACAAAGGGTACCAAAAGAGAGGTGAGAATGCAGGCAATCTTTGGCAGCAACCGCTATATTATGAGTGTTTATTCAGTATACAGCGATGTTAGAATGGTGGCGGCACCTCCGTTTGCAATAGGAAAATTTGGAGGGAATGAAGATAACTACAGCTGGCCCCGTCATACAGGAGATTTTGCGGTCCTCAGGGTATACGCAGGCAAAGAGAATCAGCCTGCAAACCATTCGAAGGATAATGTTCCCTACAAACCATCAAAGTTCCTGAACATTTCACTTAAGGGTGCTGTGGAAAATGAGTTTGCGATGATAGCAGGATTCCCGGGCACAACCAGGGAGTACATTCCCTCATTTGCACTTGACAAAATCATATACGGGGAAAATGTAGAGAGAATTGCAATCCGCGGAGAGAAGATGAAGATTATGGAGGATGCGATTGCAACGAGCGAGAACCTGAAGTTTCGTTACAGCACAAGACTCTCTTCTGCGGGTAACACATATCTTCGCTGGAAAGGTGAACTTCTTGGCGTTACCAAAATGAACCTTGTTGAGAAGAAGAGGGCAGAGGAGCAGCAGTTTGCAGCCTGGGTAATTTCAGATGAAGGCAGAAAGGCAAAATACGGCACTGTTCTTAAAGACATGGAGGAGCTGTACAAGGATGTCTCACTTTACAATATGGCAGACCTCTATTTTATGGAGGCCGGAATTAACGGTTCTGAGATTGTTCCTTTCATTGGAAAGTTTGAAAAACTAGTTGCAACCTACTCAAGGAAAACTCCGGATTTAAAGGCTGCAGAATCTGAAGCTAAAAGGCTGATTGCTCTTACCGACCAGTTTTTTAACAACTGGGATTACGATACAGACAGAAAGATGTTCCGTGATATGTTAAAACGTTATTACGAAAAGATGCCGGCTAAGTTCCATCCCGAAGCAATGGATAAATATGTAGCCTTATACGAAGGTGATATCGAGAAGTTAACCAGAACAATCTTTGAAAACTCAATGTTTACAAGCAAGGAGAAGCTTCAGGCATTTCTTGCAGACCAGAACAGGGATGTAGTTTCATCTGTAAAGAGTGATCCGCTCTATCAGATATCGATTGGCTACTATATGATAAATGTAGACAGAATCATGAGGCAGAGGGGTGACCTTCAGCAAAAGCAGATGGCACTTTTTGACCTCTATATGAAAGGCATTCTTGAGATGAGAAATGGTGAAACTCTTTATCCCGATGCAAACAGCTCATTCAGGTACAGTTTTGGACAGGTTACAGGCAGCAGCGCTTCAGACGGACTCACATATGACTATCGCACAACACTGGAAGGTGTAAGGGATAAGTTTATTAACAACCCTGGTAACGAGGAGTTTTATGTACCTAAAAAACTGCAGACACTTCTTGAAAAGAGAGATTTTGGACGATATTCAGACAAAACCGGATCACTTACGGTAAACTTTCTTACAAATAACCATACTACAGGCGGTAACTCCGGTTCACCGGTAATCAACGGAAAGGGTGAGCTCATTGGGGTAAACTTTGACCGTATCTGGCAGGGGGTTGCCTCAGATTACCGTTACGATCCAAAAGTTTCAAGATCTGTTGCAGTTGATGTAAGATATATTCTGTTCATTCTGGACAAATATTCTCCTTCAAGGCATGTAATTGATGAGCTTGAAAAGGCTAACCGCTGGTAGGCTGTAAATCTTATAACCCACTTTTCTCCAGAGTCCGGCAAGAAATTGCCGGGCTCTTTTTTATATTCATTTATATTGAGAGAGAATTTTTAATACATTTACACAAACTTATACCTGCCAGCCTGTTCCCTGTACTTAACTAACACATTCTTTCTCTATGATTAAAGCCCTTACGGCTCTGACAATCTGTTTGCTAACTCCGCTCATAACATTGTCTCAGCCCCGTGAAAACTTCGACTCTTTTATGAAAGAGGCCGGAATGAACTCCGTATTGTTCAGGGGCAGTGCTCCCATGACATACGAATTCAGGTATACCGGAACCTATTATGCCTACTCACCGGAATTTCTGCCGGGCGAAATTACCTACAACGGTAAAAAGTACTATGATGTACTTATGAATCTTAACAGTCACACAGACGATCTGCTTTTGAAATTCAGCGGATCGGTCATAACTGTGACAGTAAACAAAGAGTTTGTAGATGATTTCACTATAGGGAAACGCCGCTTCATCAATTTCAGGGGGAGTTCCTCAGAGGGTGCACCTCCTGCCGGTTATTACGAACTGATGTTCAGCGGTAATGATACCCTGCTCAAAAAAATCAGGAAGCAGTACAAGGAGGAGATCCCACAGACTCTCTCCGGCAATGAAAGGACAATGAACAGATATTTCAAGCAGATAGAAGATTATTATCTGCTTCAAGGAGGGAGATGGTCCACAGTGAAAAACAGAAAGGCGCTTTTTAATGCATATGCCCAGTTCAAAAGAGAGTTGTCTCACTTTGCAAGAGAGGCAAACCTCAATTTTTACGATAACCGTGATGAATCTTTTACGGCTGTTATGAAATATGCAGAAACGCTTAAAACAGGAAAACGATAATGAAAAAACTGAATCTTCTCCTTATTGCGACTCTGTTTTCGGTACTGGCTTTTTCTCAGCAGACAGAGAGATTTGTTTTAAAGAGCGCAGGGCTTGACACAATTTCGGTTATAGCCTATAAAAACTTTGGACTTAAAATGTACTATCCCCGCACACCTGAGTGCGATTCTCTTAAGTTTACCATCAATACAGACTATGCAGGATTTCTGGGCGAAATAACCACGCTTCTCAGAAGAGAGGGCTATTCGGCCACCAGAACAAAGGGTATGTTTATAATTGTAAAGGGTACTCCTCTTATCTCATCCCTGCCTCAGGGATATTTCGGGAAAACAAAAGAATCAGATTCAGGGGATGAACTCAATCCGCTTTTGACCAATGGTGAAAGTATTGCCAGGTCAGAAAACAAGATTTATAAAATAGGTGATCCCAACAGACCAAAAGTTACAGGAAGATCGATAGTAAGCGGTTATGTCAAGGATCTCGATTCCGGAGAACCTCTCATTGGAATAGCAGTATATACAGACAAAGGCAATACATCTGCCGTTACAGATGCCTATGGTTTCTACAGAATCCCTCTCCCCCGCGGTGAGCAGGCTCTCAACCTTAAGGGCTACGGAATGGAGGATACAAAGCTTATGCTTGATGTATATAATGACGGTAACCTTGATATTGTCATGAAGGAGAAGGTATACTCACTAAAGGGAGTTGTGCTCTCTGCAGAGAATACACAGAATCTCAGAAGTACCCAGATGGGCCTGGAAAAAGTAAGAATTGACAGAATCAAGCATGTGCCTGCTGCATTTGGAGAGGCAGATGTACTCAAAATTGTGCTCACTCTGCCCGGTGTTAAAACAGTGGGTGAGGCCTCGGGAGGATTTAATGTAAGGGGAGGAGCAACCGACCAGAATCTGATTCTCTTTAATGAGGGAACAATTTACAATCCGACTCACCTTTTTGGACTCTTTTCTGCCTTTAACGCAGATATCGTAAATGACATCGAACTTTACAAGAGTACAATTCCTGCAAGATACGGCGGGCGAATCTCCTCTGTTCTTGAGATTAACAACCGTGACGGAAACAGCAAAAAAATCACCGGTTCTGCAGGAATTGGCCTGCTTACCGGTAAATTTCACCTGGAGGGACCTCTGAAAAAGGATAAGACAACATTTATCCTTGGTGCGCGAACAACCTATTCAGACTGGATTCTGGGAATTCTGCCTGAGAGCAGCGGCTATAAGAGCGGTGCGGCATCCTTCCATGATGTAACAGCCGGAATCAGCCATAAACTGGACGAAAAAAACACTTTATATCTGCATGCATACTACTCTAAGGATGGGTTTAAATTCAGTATGGATACCAGTTTCAATTACCAGAATCTGAACGCTTCCATCAAATGGAGAAGTTTAATCAATGAGCATCACAATCTGGTAATTTCATCCGGTTACGACCATTATAATTACAGAACAAATGATGTGGGCAATCCGGTGAATGCATACAGCATGAACTTCTCTATCAAACAGGGATTTGTAAAAGCAAACTTCAACTGGCTCATAAATGAGAAACATTCACTCAACTATGGTCTCAATACAGTATTTTTCCATTTAAGTCCGGGCAGGCTCTCTCCTGTAGGCGATGAGTCACTTGTTAATGAAAAGATTCTTCCAACGGAAAGGGGAGTGGAATCTGCCCTCTATCTGAGCGACAACTGGAGTATCACAGATAAATTTTCACTGGATCTTGGTTTAAGATACTCGCTTTACTCTGCTCTTGGAGAGAAGAAATACTACACATACTATCCCGGGGAGCCCAAAAGCGAATCTACTATAATTGATACAGTAACAGTAGCCGGCGGCAAGCTGGTAAAACCAATGCTGGGACCTGAGTTCAGGATATCTGCCAGGTATGCCTTCAATAATGATTTTTCCGTAAAGGCAGGTTTCAACAGTATGCGTCAGAACATTCACATGCTCTCAAACACAACTGCAATATCTCCCACAGATACATGGAAACTTAGTGATGCCAATATTGACCCGCAGAAGGGATGGCAGGCTGCCTTTGGTATGTACGGCAACATTTTAAACAGAAGAATTGAGGTCTCACTGGAGGGATACTACAAGGAGATGTACAATTATCTTGATTACAAAAGCGGTGCAATCATTAATATGAATGAGTTCATTGAGCGCGATGTGGTTGAAACCAGCGGAAGGGCGTACGGAGCAGAGATTATGTTCAAGAAGCCGCTCGGTAAGCTGAACGGCTGGCTGGCCTACACATATTCAAGAACAATGCTCAGACAGGTTGGTGAGGATAAAGGCTCCCTTATTAACAGAGGCGACTGGTATTCGGCCTCATATGACAAACCTCATGATCTGAAAGTTGTGGCAAACTATAAGTTTACCCAGAGATTCAGCATCTCTCTTAATGTAGATTACTCATCGGGCCGTCCTGTAACCATTCCCCTGAGCAAATACTACTATGGTAACGGGTACAGGCTTTTCTATTCAGACAGAAATGCATACAGAATCCCCGACTACTTCAGGATGGACTTTTCAATCAATATTGAACCGAGCCACAACCTGAAATTGCTTACCCACAGTACAATCACACTTGGTGTGTACAATCTTACCGGAAGGAAGAATGCGTACTCAATATACTACGATACACAAAGCGGCTCCAAAATACAGGGATACAAACTCTCGATATTCGGCGCTCCTATACCATACATTACATATAACATTAAATTCTGATCTGAACCATGAAGAACAAAACAAATATAATATATGTAATAGCCACCCTCCTCTTTGTCACCTCCTGCGTGACCCCTTTTGAACCGGAGGGATATGAGCAGCTCGAGAACATTCTGGTTATTGAGGGAGATATCAACACTAGCGGCAAAACAGAGGTTATTGTAAGCAGATCCCTTAAACTTGGCGATATTTCAAAAAGAAACTATGTTAAAGGAGCCTCAGTCTGGGTAGAGAGTGAAACCGGAATGAAATACACTGCTTATCAGTATATTAACGGGCAGGAGGTGAGATATATTACCGGCTATAACTATCTCGCCACAGATAAAAGTTATAAATTATGTGTTATTACTCCCGATGGAAAACAGTATGAATCTGATTTAGTAAAACCGCTTATTCCTCCTCCTGTAGAGAGTGTTGAATTCGTTACTGATACAACTTTAAAGGAGGTTACTTTTTATGTTAATGCTTCAGACCCTGCAAACAAGACGCACTATTATAAGTGGACCTATACAGAGGACTGGGAGTTTACTGCGCATAAATATGCAAATTTTGAATACAATCCCCTAACCTTTAAAATGGAGGAGATTCCAGACTACCGTAACAAGTATTACTGCTGGAACAAGAGCGAGTCAAAATCAATTCTCATATACAGTACCACTCACCTTTCTGAAGACCGGGTTTACAGAATGCCTCTTGTAAAAATGGGCCCAAATGATTTGAGAATTTCGCTGCTTTACTCTATTGAGGTTTCTCAGCAGGCTCTCTCAAAAGAGGCATATCAGTACTGGGAGAATCTCAGAAAAAATTCAGACCAGCTGGGCGGTATCTTTTCACCACAGCCCAGTGAAATGCGCGGCAATATTAAATGTTTGAGCGACCCGGAGGAGGTTGTGCTGGGTTATATAAGTGCAGGTACCTATGTTAAGAAGAGATTTATGGCCTCAAAAAGCGAGATAAACCTTTACTGGGACGACCATGTCTGCGAAATAATTATTCCTGAAAAGGCGGTTCCAATGCCTATTCCATGGTCTACAATGCATGAAGATGGATATGTTCCCATAAGCTACAATCCATCTGAGAGGGAGAGTGTCTGGGTACTTAAAGAGTGTGCAGACTGCCGCACAAAGGGAACAAAGAACAAACCATCGTTCTGGCCCAATAATCACTATTAACAGGTTTGAAAAATGAAAAGAGTATATATAATATTATCCCTTATTTTGCTTGTATCTGCAGGAGCTAAGGCTGCACCGGGTATTGAACGGGTTTATCTCGGGACTGACAAAAATGTTTATGTTGCAGGTGAAAATTTATGGATATCTGCGTTTTGTTTTGATATTTCTGCTTCTAAGCCGGAGCTTTCCAAAATCAGTTCTGTTGTTTATGCCGAACTCCATTCATCTGCCGGAGCAGTGCTCACTACAAAAATTGCACTTAAGGGAGGTCGTGGGTCGGGAGTCTCATCTCTGCCGGTAACCCTTCCGACAGGAAACTACAAACTCATTGGATATACTTCCTATATGAGAAATGAATCTCCCATTCCGGTTTTTGAAAAGACAATTTCAGTTTACAATACTGTATCTGCGTCCAGGGACGCATCAGTTGTTGTAATGGATTCACCTTCCGATTCCATCCGGTCATCTTCATCTGTGCAAAAGGAGTATTCAGCACCATTTATTGAACTTGCCATTCCGTACGGAGAGGCGTTAAAAAGGGAATCAGCATACGAATTCAGCCTGTCAAACAAATCTTCCTCAGCCTTGAATACGAGTATTTCAGTTACCAGGGCCGAGGTTTTACCTGACTATTCAAAGGAGAATCTGCTCTCATTCCTGGAGGGGGGATTTGTGAACAGAACGGAGCTGTCAGATAAATATATAGCTGAATATGAGGGCGAAATTATAAAGGGAAGACTAACAGGCGCCGGTACTAACGGAGCAAATTTATCAGGAGTTACTGTCTTTCTCTCTGTTCCCAAGGGGAATGCAGAAATATACACCTCTTCTGTAACTCCAGATGGCAAGATTGCTTTCTTCACTGACAACATTTACGGCAACCGGGAATTTGTACTTGAAGTAAGATCTCCCGACACGACTTCCCGTTATAGTGTCGAACTGGATGATCCTTTTGCCAGACCAGCACTCTCTGCTCCTGTAAAGTTGCAACTTTTGCCATGGATGCAGAAGCCTCTGGAGGAGAGAAGTTTTGCCATGCAGGTGGCCAAAAGGTTTGGGGCCGACACCCTTTTTGAGAGAGTTGTGCCAAGGCACAATCCTCTGCTGAATGAGAAGAAGTGGACCTATCTCCTGGATGATTACACAAGGTTTCCGGTAATGGAGGAGGTTATAATAGAGTATGTGACCGAACTGAGGTACCGGAAGAACGGGAACAGTGCACAGCTGCAGGTGAGAAGGGAGGATTCTTTTAACTCGTTATCTTTTACAAGGGATAATACTCTTGCTATTCTGGACGGAATTCCTGTTTTTGACCACATGAAGATTCTGCAATATGACCCTCTTAAGGTAAAAAGTCTGGAGATATACGGAGGAATCTACTACATAGGTAATATCAGTTTTACGGGAATAGTCTCCTTTAAGACATATAAGGGAGATTATCCCGGGCTTAAATTTGACAAAAATGTAAGAATTCTGGACTTTTCAGGGGTTCAGTATCCTGTTAAATTCACAGGAAAGGAGGCTGCCGGAGGGAAAATACCAGATTTCAGACATACAGTATACTGGGATCCCGTTGCCCAAATTGCAGCAAATGGTGAGAAAAAATTCACTGTTTTCACTCCGTCACTCCCCGGCAAATACATTGTGACTGTTGAGGGGCTGGATCAAAGCGGAAAGGCTTTCAGATTCCAGAAAGATTTTAACATAGAATAATAATTGTCATAAGTTGACAAACAGAGACTCTATTTTTGTCCTTGAATAAAACAGAGTCTTATGAATGACAATATCTTTTCTGACATTACAATTGCCTGTTCATCAGGTAATCTGGACGCAGTTAAAAGGCTGACAGAGGGTCAGCCTATCCTTAATGCCGTAGAGAAAAGCGGAATCTCACCTCTCCATCTTGCCTGCGAAGGGGGACACCTCGATGTTGTGAAGTTTATTTTGCAACACGAACTTTATATGATTGACTCAGAGATTCTTGCAAGGGCTGCAGCTATCGCAAGGCTGCATGGATTCGAGCAAATTCGAAGCTATGTAACTTTATATTATATCAAATATTGCAGAAAATCAGCGGTATAGCATAAAACACAGAAATATTTATTACTTTTTTTTCGTCAAAATTTGTTTCTTCAGAAAACTTGTCTACCTTTGCACTCCCCAAACGGAACAAGGCCTTCGGGCTGGTTCGGAAGAGGAAAAAAGTTCATTGACATTATGGAAGACAAGTACAATTTAAAGTAGTACAATAAAAGAGTAGAGCGTTAGTTCTTTTTTGAGAAATAATGATAAATAATAAGAGTAACGGGACAAGCTAAACATTTAAAAAATTTTTACAATGAAGAGTTTGATCCTGGCTCAGGATGAACGCTAGCGGCAGGCTTAACACATGCAAGTCGAGGGGCAGCACTGGTAGCAATACCTGGTGGCGACCGGCGCAAGGGTGCGTAACGCGTGAGCAACATGCCCGTATCAGGGGAATAATCCAGGGAAACTTGGTCTAATACCCCATAGTAAATATT
>PHDP01000137.1 GCA_002842655.1 Bacteroidetes bacterium HGW-Bacteroidetes-14 | reverse complement strand
CGTTCTGTCAGACTATACAAAAATACCCCCATCGATGCGGAGAGAGTAAAACATTGCCTTAAACTGGCATCGCTCTCGCCCAACAGCTCCAATATGCAGATGTGGGAATTCTACCACATTACCGACCCCGCAACCCTCAAAAAACTAGCAGTGGCGTGCCTGGGCCAGCAGGCAGCAACATCGGCGCAGCAGATGGTTGTATTTGTGACCAGACAGGACCTCTACAGGAAAAGGGCGAAGCAACTCATAGAGCTCGAAACCCAGAACGTGCTCAAAAACAGCCCCAAAGAGAAGCACGAAAAACGCATCAAAACCTGGAAGATGTACTACGGATACGTAATGCCAATCCTCTATTCACGCTTTCTGGGAATCCTGGGAATTATCCGCAAAATCCTCGTCAGCCTCGTAGGCCTCTTCAGACCAATCACATATCAGGTTTCCGAGGCCGACGCCCGTGTTGTCGTCCACAAAACCTGCGCTTTGGCCGCTCAGACATTCATGCTCGCCATGGCCGCCGAAGGTTACGACACCTGCCCAATGGAGGGATTTGACGGCATCAGGGTAAGGCGGATTCTGAAATTGCCTGCCGGCGCCGGAATCAATATGGTCATATCCTGCGGAATCCGTGCCGAAGGCGGAGTCTGGGGTGACCGCATGCGCGTCCCATTCGACGAAGTCTACAAACAAATCTAGAATAGTTTTCCACACATCAATAAACCCCGCACAGCAATGCTGATGCGGGGTTTCTCTTTTACAGCCATATCTAACTATACAAGAATAGTCTTTGATAATTGCAAAAGAGTATTTTTTACATTTCCACCTTCTTCGTTAGGAAGAAATTAGTAAATTAGTAACTCTTAAATAAATATGTTATTAAGGTAGAATGAAGGATTTAACAAACTCGACCGTTGCAAGGCAAAATATATTAAATAATAACTATGCAATTGAAGAAATTCAAAAAGCTGTAGGGATTGAAGGAATCGTGTTTGATAGTCAGCTCCGCTTTATTAAAAGTCAGATTGCTTCTTTCTTCGAAATTGACGAACGAACAGTAGAGCGCTATCTTGAAATTCATGAAAATGAATTAAAGGTAAATGGTTATGAGGTCTTGAAGGGTAAGAGGCTGAAAGAGTTTAAGTTACTTGCTAAAAATGCTATGGCGGCCGACATAAATGTCGCTCAGTCAACTGCGAATTTAGGAATTTTCAATTTTCGCTCGTTTTTAAATCTTGCTATGTTGTTGACTGAGAGCGAAAAAGCAAAAACATCATGAAACCCACCATCTTATTATTAACAATCTTATTTTTTGCTAAAATGAGTTTTTCGCAGACAATAAAACCGGAGATTACTGAGACAATCATAGCTCTGGAAAAGGGAGCACTTGAGAAATGGAATCAGGGCGATCCCAGCGGATATCTGAAGATATCGGCAGAAGATGTAACCTACTTTGACCCCGTAACCGAAAAGCGGCTGGAGGGTCTTGACAATCTGACAAAATACTACGAGCCAATCAGAGGGAAGGTTGAGGCAACCAGATATGAAATGGTGTCCCCAAAAGTTAAGGCAGCGAACAATATTGCTGTACTCACCTTCACTCTCCACTCTTACATGGGCGAAAAGCTCTCCATCTGGAACTGCACAGAGGTCTACAGACTGGAGCCGGACGGACAGTGGAAAATCATTCATACCCACTGGTCGTCAGTAATGAACCCTTAATTATAGCTGCCGGAATCTCTTTTCCATGAGCTCTTTATATTTGATGATCATCCCGGCAGATAAAAACGATTTATCAAGTAACCCGGATGCCAGTTGAGATTCCCGTTTAAATCTCGCTAATATTCCGGTTATCTGTTTGTCAGTTAATCCCATTCCCTTGCCCAGCTGTACAAAGTGCTCCCATTTAAGCCCCTTTTTCTTACCCGATAAAGTAAGAGCAAGCTCTTCATCATCTTTAGGGATCAGTATTGAAACGTTCAGCAAATCATAGGCAGGCGATAATACCCATCCGGATTTGCTCTCTAACATTGAGAAATTCTTCAGATGCATGTCGTTATTGCCTGTGAGGTATGAGAAGAGAGCCAGTTCCAGATATAAAATTTTATCAAGCATTGTGTTTGAGGAGTAGCTGTCAATAGCTTTTCCCACCTTTTCCATTGAGCTTTTATATTTGTCAAATGCTTCTGTAATCTGATACATATCAACCATGTGAATCTTCTCACCTGATTCCGTCCTGTCAACCCGTTTGGTAATGTATGAAAGTTCGCCTGATGCAAGTCTTATGAGAGAGGATGGAGCCACTTTTATGCCGAATGCTTCGGCCATCCGCATAGTCACATGCTCATTCTGAGGCATTTCAGGAAAGCGGACGACAGGTGGTTTAAAAATGTACTGTCCGCCTAATGCCCCCACAACAGTGAGCCTTGTGGCCGACCTCTCCATTGCTTCGCGAACGATTGACATTGACAGTTTCGCCTGAACACCGGGAACTGCGATGCTTCGTTCCACAATGTTTTTGGCGAGCTCGTCCATCTGGTTAAGAGAATACTCTATTACAGGGGGAGTTGATGTTCCAAAGAATTCCAGTGAGCATTTTTCATGGAAATCAAGGCCATCCTCAAGAGGTTTATAACAATACAGACATCTGTTATTCATCTTTTGCTGATATTGGTTCAACACTTACTGCTCCTATGCAGTTCCGGCAGCATGCCAGTAACAGTCCCATTCTGTCTGCCTTGTTAATCTTCCAGCTTTCAGAAGCTATGTCCAACAGCCAGCCCTCCGGAATGAGCCCTTCAAAAAATGGGAAGAGGCGGTTATCTCTGTATGGTTTAATTGTTACCGGCATTGTAAAGGTGATGAACTTATCCGGGTGATTTGCAACATACATTTCATCATAGCGGAACAGATATTCGCCATCATCTGTTTCAGTCAGGATGCCTGCAAACAGCTCTTTGTAATATACCTTTGCTTCTCTCATTCGCTTAAGTCTTTACTGTTAACCGGACCAAGTTCGTGACCAAACATTTTCAGGACCAGGTTAACTTTATCCATATTCAGATTTGTTTTACCCTGCTCAATTTTGCGAACTACTGTAAGTGCTACACCAGCGCGCTCTGCAAACTCCTCCTGAGTAAGGTTTACCTCTTTTCTGCGCTCTTTGACAAATTCCGATAC
>PHDP01000024.1 GCA_002842655.1 Bacteroidetes bacterium HGW-Bacteroidetes-14 | reverse complement strand
GTGTTTGGGGCTGCCCGCACGCAAATGCATTTGCTGCGGCTGCCCAAACACAAAATGGGCGTAGCCCTTTAGTTTTTTTGCTTTGTAAGACACCCCCACAAGGGATCACCGAGCGGTAGCGAGGTAATCCCAACGTGGGGGTTGAGAAGAGTAAAGCCATTTAGTTTTTTCTTTGTTGGAGCCCCCCACCAGGGAACACCGAGCGTTAGCGAGGTAATCCCTAAGTGGGGGCAGGAAACCTCTCCGCCACAATTTCTGTTAACCACTTTACCTCCAGCCATATACAGACAACAAACTTCTCAATTCGAAAAGTTTGTTGTTTGTAAAACATTAAATAACAATGAGTTAACAAAAATTGCGGCGCACTCACCCCGCCAGGCTCGCCCTCACCTCCCCACAGTAAACACAAACCGGCTCCCTTTCCCAACTTCACTCTCCACCCAGATCTTCCCGCTGTGTCTTCCCACAAACTCCTTGCAAAGAAGCAGTCCCAGTCCCGTGCCCTCTTCTTTATTCGTTCCCGGTCTTGAAGATGTAGCCTCAATTCTGAACAAAGAATTCAAAACTTTCTCATCCATACCAATACCGGTATCAGTAACGCTAATCTCAGCCATTCCTTCCCTAATCCCGGCCTCCACAGTAACAGAACCGCCGGAAGGAGTATACTTGACCGAATTACTTACGAGATTCCTGATAACAGTATTAATCATCTTTATATCACCAAATACAGTCATTGCAGGGTCTACTTTATTGATAAGTTTAATCCCCTTAACATCTGCATTGGTCTCAAGTAACTGTAAAACATCAGAAACAACAGGACTCAGAGAAAACCTCTCAGGAACAAAGCTTATTGCACCGGTCTGAGTTCGCGACCATGTAAGAAGATCTTCAAGAAGTTCATAGGTCTTTTTTGATGTCTCATAAATACTTCTGATAAACTCTTTCTTATCTGAATCGTCCAGGATGTCCTCATTTTCAAGAAGACCCTGCGACATTCCCAGAAGAATACTGAACGGACTCTTGAGGTCATGCGAAATAATTGAGAAAAACTTATCCTTGGTAGCTATAAGCTGAATCAGTTTTTTCTCTGCCTCTACCTGGTGGGTGACATCCTTGGTAGTACCAAATGCAAGAAGGCTGTTGCCTTTTTCATTAAACAGAATTCTGTACGACTGTTTTAGATGCTTGATTCTGCCGTCTTTTAAGACAATCCTGTGCGATAGTTCAGTCGGCTCTCTTTTAAGAAGCGAAATCTGAAACTGAGTATCTATCAACTCCCTGTCCTCAGGATGGATATAACTCATTAAAGTCTCATAATTAGGTGTGATTTCGGCCGGATTAGCCTCAAAGATTCTGTACATCCCTTCGGACCAGGTGATTTTATTGTTTCTAATATCAAAATCAAAGTGTCCTATAAGTGCCAGCTGCTCTGCAAATCTGTATTTCTCTTCACTGGCCATTAACTTTTCAGACATCAGCTTATTTTCTGTTATATCTCTGGTGCTTAGCCTGAATCCAATATGTTTGCCATCTTCTGTAAAGACACGTCTGGCAGATAAATTTACCCATACCACTTTGCCCGACTTATGGAGATACTTGAATATATAGGACATCTTTCCCTCCATGAAATCACTTCCTGCAATTGCAGCCATTGCCCTGTCAAAATCGTCGGGATGAATAAAATCCCTGAAAGTAACCTTTCCCGACATATACTCCTCAACTGTATAGCCGATAATGTCCTCTACTGCCTTGCTGCAGTATATTAGCTTTCTGTCTTTATCCCGGTATACCTCCCAGTCACTGGAATAGTCAAATACCAGATTGAGCAGTGCCTGATTCTCTGCCAGTCTCTCTTCAACTTTTTTGAAATTTGTATCATCTGAAACAAATAGAGCATAAGTATCTTCTGCATATCCGTCAAGTTTGGCTGCAGAGACCTGCAAAAACAGAGTGTGTGATCCCTCTTTTGTTGAGAATGTAAATGGGCCCTGCTTTCTGAAAACTAAATTTCCGTTATTCTTAACCTCATTTAAAGAGGACCTGAGGATGCAGTCACAACATTTTGAAGAGTTGCCACAGCTCTCCGGACTGCCGAGAGAATTTACGCACGATAATACACTCCCAAGAAGCTGATCCTTAAAATCAGGATTTACTGTAAAAAAATCATTGCCGAATGAACCGTTGAAATTTAAAACCTTAGCCTCTGAATTGACTATAACAGTAAGGACAGGCAATTTGTCAATAAGACTTTCTAAAAGTTTAACCCGGTTCTCCATATACTTTTCTTTTTTACAATATAGTCAAAAAACACGACTTTTCAATAGGATCTCTCGTTGCTTCCCTCCATCCAGTTGATGAATGCTGTATTAACAACCTTGTTGCCGCCCGGGGTAGGGTAGTCGCCCGAAAAATACCAGTCACCCCTGTTGTCAGGACAAGCAACATGAAGGTTTTCAATTGTCTGGAAGACAAGCTCTACCTCTGCCTTTACAGATGAATTCTTAACCATCTGTGCAATTTTATGAGAAACCTCATCATAAGTAAACGGAGCATAAATCTCTTTCACATAATTCACATACTCCTCTTTGGGAAGCCCTGTCTGAGCTTTACATTTGCGGTAAACATCATCAATTACAGATGTCATACCTCTCTCCCTAAGCAGCTCTATTGCTGCATTAAAGGCAATAAACTCACCCATCCTGGTCATATCAATGCCATAACAGTCGGGGTAACGAATCTGCGGGGCAGATGACACTATGATTATTTTTTTTGGACCAAGACCATCAAGAATTCTCAGTATACTTTGCTTTAATGTAGTTCCCCTCACAATGGAATCGTCAATCACCACCAGATTGTCTCCCGGTTTTACAACGCCGTAAGTTACATCATAAACGTGGCCAACCATCTCATCTCTGTCAATATCAGATGTTATGAATGTTCTCAGTTTTGCATCCTTGATTACAATTTTCTCTGCCCTCGGTTTTCCATATTTTTCCATTCCCTCAATCATTCCGTAAAAGGAGGTTTCGGCAGTATTGGGAATAAATGAGAAGACTGTATTATCAATATCTCCCCCAACCGATTTATAAAGTTGTTCAGCAAGCAGTTTGCCTAGCATCTTTCGCTCCTGATAGATATGTCTGTCGTTTCCCCTTGAAAAATAGATTCTTTCAAATGAGCAGCTTCTCTTTTCAAAAGGCTCCCTCACCATAATTTCAGATATCTCGCCTGACTTTTTAATAATAAGGGCATGTCCCGGTTTTATCTCCTGAATCATCTCATCGTTAACACCAAAGGCAGTCCTGATTACAGATGCCTCTGATGCGACAACCGCCAGCTCATCATCAAAATAGTAGTATGCAGGTCTTATTCCCCACGGATCTCTCATAACGAAGGCATCTCCGTGTCCGGCCACACCAGCCACGGCATAACCACCGTCCCAGTCTGAGCTGCTTTTTGAGAGGACATCTGCCCAGTTGAGGTTCTCTTCAATCATAGGAGAAATCTCTTCCCTGCTTACCCCCATATCCCTGTACAATCTGTATCTGTTCTGGATTTCATCATCCATAAAGTAGCCTACTTTTTCAAGCAGAGTTACTGTATCTGCATAGTTTCTCGGATGCTGACCAGCCTTGATGAGACTCTCAAACAACTCATCTACATTGGTAAGATTAAAATTGGCTGCAAGGGCAAGGTTACGGCTTCGCCAGTTGCTGGACCTCTTAAGCGGGTGAACCAGGTCTATATTATTTTTCCCGAATGTGGCATATCTTAAGTGGCCAAGGTAAACTTCAGATACAAACGGCAGCTCCTCCTTTGCCTTAATTGCATCACGGGATGCAACAGCCTCTTTTGTAAGAGGTTCATGAATTTTGCTGAATACCTCCTGGATTGGGTTTGAACCGCATGAGCGAACCCTGTCCATATATTTGCAACCGGGCTCCATATCCAGTTTGACACCAACCACTCCGGCACCCTCCTGACCCCTGTTTCTCTGTTTCTCCATGAGAACATACAGTCTCTTAAGCCCGTAAAGGTATGATCCGTATTTCTGCTGATAATAGTCGAGCGGTTTGCGCATTCTTACCAGCGCAATCCCGCATTCATGGTTTATCTTGTCACTCATGGCGCAAAATTAGAAAATTTGTGCAATAGTTCAGGTCATATTTATCCTGAATCAGAACTCGTACCTCACAGATGCCACTGGCACAAGCCCTACGCTGTATGAATCTCTTTCAGAAATTACACCACGGCTGTAAGAGAACCTTTTTCTTACAACATTGTGGCGGTTTGTTATATTCTGAATTTCTGCCTGAAAAATCCAGGAACTTGAAGCCCTGTAAAGCCTGTAGGTTATTCCAAGGTCAATTCTTCTGTATTCAGGCAAATGTCTTCCGTAAGTTTCAGAAATGTCGTAGACAATTCTTTTTCTTGAGAGCGAGAGGTCAGTATCTACCGGAGTGTATCTGAATCCGCCCCTTACTAGTGCCTTCAGATTAAATCCAAGCAGATTCTGTCTCTTTCTGCCTACAGGAAACTCCCTGCCCGCCGTAAGGTTAAAAATGTATCCGTTGTTGTAATAGGTGCTGTAAGTTTTGCCGTCAGGAGAGAGGTACCTCGAATCAAAAAGTGATGCAGTCATTACAGTGTACCAGTTTCTGGTGAATTCCTTTTCTATTGTGAATTCCGCCCCGTAGTTTGTCCCTTTTCCGCCGTTATTTAGGGCAATATCCGGCAAGCCGTAAGAGGCATTGATTACAGAGTACTGACTTCTTGGATTCACTGCATATGGAACCGAAAAGAGGTGCTGATAGTAGGCCTCTATTCCAGCATTTAAATCGGGAGCCAGCTCCCTGCTCAAACCAACTGTAAAGTGGAGCGCACGGGAGCTTTTAAGTTCACTGTTTGCAATATCCCGTCCGGTTTTTGAGACCTTTATCCTGTAGTTGTAAATGGAGAGAGGTTCCAGTCTGGAGTGAAGACCGGCTCCAAGGCTGATTCTTCTCCCGCCCGCCAGATTTATAACCATTCCTATCCTGGGTTCAAAAAGAACCTCTGATGTTATACCGGAATGCGAGACATGAACTCCGGTATTAATCTCAATATTATCTGCCGGTTTGTATTTCCACTGAGCAAAATAACCGTTATACCATCCGGATGCATTTGAATTTAGCAGTGTGTCGTAAAGGCCTGTATTCAAAAGCCTTTGAGCAAACATATCTCCGGTGGTGAAGTTAAGATTTGCCCCGATGCGGAGTGTATTTGAGGGGCTGAATTTATGGTTTGCAACTACCGAGATTCTCAGGGCAGGGTAGAGGAACCTCTCCGAATAGTTTAGTGTCCTGTTAAGCAGTGTATCTGTTACATGGTTTTCAGATACATCCCTCTGCCATGTAACTCCTGCAGTAGTTCTTATGTATGTCTTTTCGTCCGGAAGTGCCCAGAGATGCTTGATTCCGGCAATTGCAAAGAGATGCCTGTCGAGGTATTCATCTTTGTCTGCACCATTTTTTATTGAATCTGCATTATCTGAAGCAAGGTCGCCAACAACACTGGAACCGCCGGCTGTAAAGATCTCAAATGTTCCGGCCCGTTTGCTTTTGAATGAGGCCTTTGCTGCCCAGTCGTATGAACTTGGGATTATTCCTACCTCTTCGCTGTCAATTATTCCGTATCTCTTCAGAAAATCAAAATTGGCATATCTCAGATTGACAAACCAGGATCCTGTTCCCCCTTTTGCAAATGGTCCCTCGGCCGAGGCCTCGGCACCAACTACACTTAATCCAAGCGCAAATCCTCTTTTTGAAGTGCTCCCGCTCTTTAAGTTCAGGTCCATTACACCCGAAGTAGCATTTCCGAACTCTGCGGGAAAAGCTCCTGTATAAAAATCAAATCCTGATAATGCATTTGTTGTGACTGCAGAGTATGCACCTCCTGAAGCTCCTTCACCTGCTGCAAGGTGATTTGGGTTTGGAACCTCAAGACCCTCAATTCTCCAGAGCATTCCTTTGGGTGAGTTTCCCCTGATTATTATCTGGTTGTTATCGTCATCGTTTCCGGCAGAGACACCGGGCATGGATGTGACCATTCGGAGAGGGTCAAAATAACCAGCTGCAAATCTGGCTGCATCCTGACTTTTAAGTCTTCTGGCACTCACGGTGGCCATAGTATTGTGAGTTTTGCGGGATTCTGCCCCCACTCTTGCTTCGCCTAGCTGCAGGGTGGATTCAGTAAGCATTACTGAAATGAAAACCTCTTTTCCAGGTCCAATTAGAATATCATTTACAACTGCAGTGTTGTATCCCATAAATCCTGCCCGCAGGGTATGCCTGCCCGGGGAGAGCATTATTTTAAACCGGCCCAGTGAGTCTGTTACGGTTGTTTTAAATCCACTTCCGTCAGTTACAGAAATATCAGCCCCTGCAAGAGGAGAGCGGCTCTCTGCATCAACGGCTGTTCCGGAAAGATACGATGTGAATTGCCGGGAGTACAGAGGGGCATTACCTGTCAAAAACAATACAGGTAAAAGAAGTTGCAGAAAGGCCTTTCTGATGAGAGAGCCCATGTACAAGATTTATTTTCTGACTATTCCTTTGCTTTTTCTTCCGTCTATAAAGATATAGAGTGGCTTTTCGAACCTTACTACCCTCAGGAAATGACTCTCGTAAAGTGCTTCGGCAGAATCGAGTATCTCTTTGTCGAATATTCCGTCGCCCTTGAATGGGTTGATTGTCATATATCCAATGCCAAAGGATGTAAGGTTCTGGAAAAAGTGTGTTCCCTGGCTAGGTTCAACCTGAAAATTCTTGAGTCCGCACTCTACGATAACCTTCGCCTCCGAAATGTGAGGCCATTTGATAGGGATGCCCAGCCAAGGATCGCTTGAGCCCCATCTTCCGGGACCCACTATCACATAATACCTCTTCTCCTCTTTCATTCTGCTGTTGAGCTCGTCAATCTCCCGGGCAATTTCTGCTGTCTTTGCGCTGTCAAAGTTCTCAGTCCTTACATAAACGATGTCAGTGACACCATCTATAAGACCAATTCCAAGAGCTTTGTCGGCATAAATCAGTGAATGAGAGGTGTCAATCTTTTCCCATTCAAGTGATTTGTTGTCAAGGCTTTCAGTTATTGGTCTGATTTGAAGAAAATTAAATGTTTTATCCTCTCCGTGAGGAACATCCATGTTCACTGCAAACTCAATTTCAACTGCACTCCGCATCTCCTTCTGACAAATCTCAAGCAGGTCTGCAAGAATGTTTGCAAGCGGCATTGCATCATATTTAAGAATATGTGAGAAAGTTATGATTTTTCTGCCGGTTTCAAAGTTGTTGTCCACTATACGCTGACTGTTCATATCCCATGTGGATGCCACATGGTTGAGGTTTCTGAAGTGCTTGGCGTCATTTATCTGGAACTTCTCAAGGTTTACAGAGTCGTCAATTGAGGTCTTGAACTGTTCCGGCTTGAGGTTGAGGGCATACATATGGTTCTGGGTTTCGGCCATAGCTAGGGATGGTGTCGAAAGCTGAAGAACATGTTTGGGATGTTTGGGCGAAAATCGAAGAGTTTTTCCGCCTTCAACCACTATTTTTCCCAGTCCTGCCGCCAGATTCACAATCCCGTCCTCCGGCTTTTCTGCACCAATGGGATAGAAGTTAATTGAACGGGCAACTCCGGAGAGAGTAGGGAAGAAGAAGCCGCTGTCCTCTGTTCCGCAGAGGTCCTGAACCACTACTGCCATCTTCTCTTCGCTCAGAAGGTTAGAGGTGGCCTGAATGTATGAACGGCTGGCACTGAAGTAAATTGAGGCATAAACGCTTTTGATGGCCTTTCCCAGAAGCCTGAGCATCTGATCTCTGTTATGAGTAAGAGGAATCATGTATGTTGAGTATATCCCTGCAAATGGCTGATAATGCGAGTCTTCAAGTTTAGAGCTTGAACGCACTGCAAGTGGTCCGGTTGCATTTTCGATATAAACTTTCATATCCTGAACCAGTGCCTCGGGAAGGCGGGAACTGACAAATTCAGAGAGAATCTCCTCGTCTGAAATATCTGAATTGATAACATATTGCAGACCGTTAACCTTGATAAACTCATCAAAATAATCGGTTGCAATAACAACTGTCCTTGGAATAAGAATCTTTACACCGGGATATTTGTTCAGCAGATTGTACTTCTGCAGCATATTGTTAATGAAGGCAAGTCCCCTGGCCTTGCCGCCAAGCGAGCCCTCGCCAATTCTTGCAAACCATATGTATTTGCTGTAGGTTTCAGGGTCAAACCTGGCCACAACTCCGTGTCCAAGCAAGATGCGGTAATCAATGATTGCATCTACAAGATATTTTCTCAGCTGGTCTGTGCTCTTGAAATGGCTCTGGTCTGCCTTGCGGATTTTTGCCGCCAGAGAGAAGAGTCCCCGGGAGTACATCCATTTGGACAGCCTGTTACGCGAGCCGTGATAGAGCAGAACATCCTCAGGCATTTCCATAATAAGATGCTGAAGGTCTCTCAGGTCTTTTGCCCTTCCCATTATCTCTCCTGTCTCAAGATCTCTGAAAATAAAATCTCCAAAGAGAAACTCTTCGCTTATGTAATCGCCAAGCTCAATAAGGAGTGTTTTAGAGTATTTGAGAATGAATCCCACGCCAAGCTGGTGTGCAACATCCCTCATACTCTCCTGGGAAGACTGCAGCAGGAAAGGCATGTGCGGGTCATCTGCCTTGATAAGTTTGCACAGGTCTATACCCGCATCCATCTTCTCTGTATGAGAGGGGTCGTTTTTGTTGATGATAAAAGCAACGTCTGATATTACCCCAAGCAGGTTCTTTTTGTATCTTTCATAAAGCTCTACTGCCTCAGTATAGTTTGTGGCAAGGAGAATCTTTGGACGGGCCCTTTTTCTCAGCTTCTGCTGCTGCTCGTTGAGGGCCTCCTTGAGAAATTCGGCACTCTGCTGCAAAACAAGCTTGTAAAGTGCCGGTAAATAAGTGGAGTAATACCTGACAGAATCCTCTATCAGCAGAACTGACTGGACGCCTGCTCCAAGGATGTCATCATCTGCATTCATTCTGTCCTCAAAGAGTTTAATGATTGCAAGAATGAGGTCTGCGTTTCCCTGCCAGCTGAAGATGTAGTCAATTCCCGAACGGTCCTGACTCTCGATTATTCTGTGAAGCTCTTTTGAAAAGTGTGTGAGAAGCACGAATGGTATTTCGCCGCCCTCGCTTTTAAGTTGTCTGGAGAATTGGAAGACATCCAGCTCTCCAACATTGAACATACTTATTATCAGGTCAAAATCATCATCTTTTTCGAGCAGCCTTGCTGCCTCAACAGATGATGTAACCCATGTAAACGAAGGCGGATTACTGAGGTTCAGATCTACATACTCCTTGTAAATCTGAACCTCAATGCGTCCGTCCTCTTCAAGTGTATATGCGTCATAGCTGCTGCAAATCATTAAAACTCTTCTGATACGCCTCTGCATCAAAACTTTGTAGTTTGTGCGGGAGATTTTCTGCTGATTTGTGCGGCTGTTTGGCATAGGTTAGGTTATTTAAAAGTTTCTAGCTTTTTGTGTAGTCGTAGAATCCCTTTCCTGTCTTTCTTCCAAGAAGGTTGGCCCTTACCATCTTTCTCAGGAGCGGGTGAGGTCTGTATTTTGAATCGCCAAATTCATTGTAAAGAACTTCCATAATTGCAAGGCATACATCAAGGCCAATAAGATCTCCGAGTGCAAGAGGTCCCATAGGGTGGTTTGCACCAAGTTTCATTGCCTCGTCTATCTCCTCTTTTGTTGCTACTCCGTCTGCAAGGATTGATACTCCCTCATTAACAAGCGGAATAAGGATCCTGTTCACTACAAAACCGGGAGCCTCATTAACTGTTACGGGGATTTTACCTGCCTTTTGTGCAAGATCCATTACAAAAGCGTGAACATCATCAGATGTAAGCTGACCTTTGATAACCTCAACCAGTTTCATAACAGGTGCCGGGTTAAAGAAGTGCATTCCAATAACTCTTTCCGGTCTCTTTGTTGAAGAGGCAATCTCTGTAATTGAAAGCGACGATGTATTTGAGGCAAGAATGGTCTCTGGCTTGCAAAGTTTGTCAAGAGTACCAAATACCTCTCTTTTAATCTCCATTGTCTCAAGAATAGCCTCAATAACAATATCTGCATCTGCACATGGATCATAAGAGGTTGTACCCTCAATTCTTGCAATAATTTCATCTCTCTGGGCAGAAGAAATCTTCTCCTTCTCTACCAGTTTTGCAAGGTTCTTTGCAATAATCTTGTTTCCTGTCTCCAGTTCCCTGTCGTTATATCCTTTCATAACTACCGGAAAACCGGCCTGAGCGAACGCCTGTACTATTCCGCTGCCCATTGTACCTGTTCCTATAACAGCTATTTTCATAATTGTATGTGTGTTAGAATAAATTATCTGTTTTCAAAAACTGCCTTCCTTTTTCCCAGAAATGCCTCCATTCCCTCTTTCTGATCCCTTGTTCCGAAACATTTTCCAAAAAGCACATTTTCAGTATTGTTTGAATCATCTGTATCGTTGTCAACCGCAAAATTGATACACTCCTTTGATAATCTTACCGCAACAGGAGCTTTGGAAGCTATTGCATTTGCCATTTCCATTACACTCTGCAAAAGTTCTGCAGCCGGTACCACTTTGTTAACCAGTCCAATTGAGAGGGCCTCCGCAGCATCAATTACCCTTCCGGTAAATATCAGCTCCTTTGCCTTTGCAGCTCCTATAAGCTTTGTCATTCTTACCGTTCCTGAAAAACCGGGAGTAATTCCCAGCCCAACTTCAGGCTGACCGAATTTTGCATTGTCTGCAGCAATACGAATATCACAAGCCATTGCCAGTTCGCATCCCCCGCCAAGTGCAAAACCATTTACCGCGGCAATTACGGGCTTTTTCATCTGCTCAATTTTTCTGAACACCTCTGCTCCCTTTCTGCCGAATTCCTCTCCCTCTTTGACGCTGAGCGAGACCATCTCAGAGATGTCTGCACCGGCCACAAAAGCTCTTCCTTCACCTGTTATTACAACAGCGTAAATATTATCATCGTCTTCTGCCTGCCCGGCAACAACCGAGAGTTCAGAAATTATCTGCGAGTTTAAAGCGTTGAGAGATGCGGGGTTATTTATTCTGATTATACCCACATGGTTTTCTGCTGAGAGTGTAACAAACTTGAGATTCATTTTTACATTGTATTTAAAGGATAAAGTTAACACTTTTATGTTAATTTTGTAGAAAACACAAGCACGATGGAAGAGTTCACAGACAAAATTTCTCTAACGGTCCAAAAAGGTAAAGTTGACATTAATTCACCATACCCTCCCGATATGAAGGGTCAGCCCGGGGCAGATGAGCTCACAAGGGAGGCACTTGATGCAGGAGTTCCTGCAAATGACATTCTTAACAATGCTCTTATACCTGCAATGGCAATAGTTGGAGGGCTCTTCCGCGAGAAAAAACTCTTTGTTCCCCAGGTGCTTATGTCTGCAAGGGCTATGAGCAGGGCAATGGTACATCTTAAACCATACTTTACTTCAGGAGAGATAAAGGAGAGAGGAACTTTTGTAGTTGGAACAGTAGCAGGTGACCTTCATGATATCGGAAAAAATCTTGCATCCATGATGATTGAGGGTTCCGGATGGAGAGTGGTAGATCTGGGCGTGGATGTAAAGAGCGAAAAATTTATTGATGCCGCAAGAGAGTATCCAGGCTGCATCGTAGGAATGTCTGCCCTGCTTACCACAACAATGGAATCTATGGAAAAGGCAGTAAAGGAGATGAAGACTCTGCTGCCCGCTCAGAGAATTATTGTGGGAGGTGCACCGCTGAATGCCGAATTTGCTGCCAGGATTGGCGCAGACCTGTATGCGCAGACACCTCAGGCAGCAGTATCATATTTAAATTCACTGTAATGACCGGAAAAGAGTATATCAGAAACGCCTTTCTTCTCAAAGAGAATGACAGACCAGCCTGGCTTCCCTTTGTGGGGTGTCATGGTGCCTTTCTTACCAGTGAAACGGCAGATATCTATCTTTCTTCGGCTGAAAAAATTGTCAAAGGACTTGAAGAGGCAATAGTAAAATATGCACCAGACGGGCTTCCTGTAACATTTGACCTTCAGCTTGAAGCAGAGGCGCTGGGGTGCCATCTGCTCTTCTCTCCTTCAAACCCGCCGGCTGTAGTATCGCACCCTGTTGAAGAGGGCTTTCCCGTTGATGAACTACCTGATTTTTCAGAAATTCTAAGGAAAAGAGATGGAAGGCTGGGAGATGCATTGCGGGCTGCAGAGATTATAACATCCCGCCATCCGGAAATTGCCTTTTTTGGTCTTGTTACAGGCCCCCTTACCCTTGCTCTTCATCTGATGGGAACATCCCTCTTTACCGAAATGTTTGAGAACCCGGACAAGGTAAACAGAGTGATGGAATACTGCACAGATGTGGCAGAGCTTATGTCTGAGGCATATATTGAGGCTGGGTGCGGGGTAATTGCGGTTGTTGACCCCATGACCAGTCAGATTGACCCGCTCACCTTCGAGATGTTTGTGTCAGAGAATTCAAAAAGGCTCTTTGCAAAAATCCGGGAGATGAATACACTGAGCTCCTTTTTTGTCTGCGGACAGGCCGAACATAACCTTGAGCTGATGGCTGCCTGCGGGCCGGATAATATTTCGGTAGACGAAAACATTCCGCTTAAGGAGGTGAAAAGAGTTGCAGAGGGAGCAGGAATCAGCTTTGGCGGAAACCTGAAGCTTACAACCACTCTTCTGCTGGGAACGGAGGAGGAGTGTGAAAGAGATGCCCTGGAGTGTATAGATACAGGCGGAAACAGAGGATACATTCTGGCTCCGGGCTGCGATTTGCCGATGAATACACCGGTGGCAAACCTTATTGCAGTATCGTCACTCGTGAGGGACAAATACAGACAGGATGTTCTCAGAAACAGCAGTGTGAAGATTACAGCAGAGGAGATTCCCGATATTTCATCAAGATGGATAACTGGCAAGGCAATTGTAGATGTCGTGACACTGGACTCTGCTTCTTGTGCTCCGTGCAGCTATATGATGGAGCTCACAAACAGGTTGCTGCCGCTTTTTGATGGTAAAGTTGAGGTTTATGAGCACAAAATCAAGACCCATGAGGGACTTGCAATGATGAAGGCGCTTGGTGTTACAAAAATTCCCACTATCTGCATAAACGGAGAACCCCTCTTTATCTCTCAGACACCGCCTCTTTTAAAGCTGGCAGATGCCGTAAAAGAGAGGATTTAAAGCTGCCTGTATGAAAGATAATCCTATACCGCTATATCTGGTCTCCGGCTTTCTGGGAAGCGGGAAAAGCTCCTTTTTAAAGGGTATTCTGGACAGACTGGGCAGGAGGTATAAAATTGCCATAGTGCAGAACGAATTTGCAGCTGTAAATATTGACAGGCAAATTCTTGAGGAGTCTGCTGAACCTCATGTTACATTGGAGGTAAATAACGGATCTGTTTTCTGCCTCTGCCTGCTGGGGAATTTCATTCCTCAGTTTGCAGAATTTCTTGAAAGGGAAAAGCCGGATATAGTATTTATTGAGGCAACAGGACTGGCAGACCCGCTCGCTCTTATGCAGGTCCTGACCTCTGCAGAGCTCAGGGAGAGAGTTATATTCAGAAAGGCAATAACTGTTGTAAATGCGGCCAGGTTTAATGAGCAATCCAGGATGCTTCGTCAGGTGGTTAATCAGGTTAGGGTGGCAGATATGCTGATTCTTAACCGCTGCGATACCGCTGCCCCGGAGAACATAGATGCCTCAGAAAGGGCAGTCAGACTAATTAATGCAAACTGCAGATTAATCAGAACAACTTTTGCTGAATTGTCTGATAGTGAAATTGATATAATTATGGAGCCGGAAAAGTACGAACCAGCTCTTTTTGGAACAGGAGAGACAAACTGGGAGCCGCTTTCGGCCCCTCCAAAGATTGAATGCAGCGTTATAACAGAGGCTGCTCCGGTCTCCTCTGTGACAGCAGAAAAGGTATCAGGACTTCTTAAAAATGCTATGCGTGCAAAGGGATACATACGAACAGAAGAGGGGGGATTTCAGCTTAATGCAGTAGAAGGAGAGGTGATACTTCAGAAGTCTGAATTACCTCTTCCAAGGACAGAGCTTGTTATTTTCGGAAATCCGGAAATTGGCGAATCATTAAAAGAGATATTGAAAAATGGAAGAGCACTGTAAAATCATACTAACACTTCAGGATCTGGAGAGTCTCTCGGGAAGTCATCACGGGAGTCTGGGAGATGATTTTACTGATGAAACCCGTGAAATTGCAGTTTCCTTTATAAATCTCAGGCCATCCTGTGAAATTCTCATTCTGAATCCCGGTGATATCCATTTTAACTTTGGAAAAAAAGTATCGGCCAAATTTGTGAACGCAGAGAAGATGGCGCTTTTTGTAGCCACTCTTGGTCCTGAGGCATCTGAAATAATAAATTCATTCAGGGAAGATCCGTTTTCTTACTATGCAGCAGACCATCTGGCCTCTCTGTATGCAGAAGCACTTGCAGATTTTGTGCATAAAAAAGCAGAGTCAATTGCAGTCAAAATGGGTATGAAAATTTCAAACCGTTACAGCCCCGGTTACTGCGGGTGGAGAGTATCAGACCAGAAGCTGCTCTTTGCGGCATTTCCCGGTTCACCCTGTAATGTAAAACTTACTGAGGGCTCGCTTATGTATCCGGTAAAATCTGTGAGCGGAGTTGTTGCCATGGGCAGGAATGTTTCATTTGAACCGTACGGCTGCGAAACTTGCAACGATAAATGTCTGAACAAATTAATAAAAGAGATATGATTTATACACCCAGAGAGAGGGTTCTTGCAGCAATGAATCTGCAGAAACCGGACAGAGTTCCGCTCATGTGCCAGTTTAGCATTGGAGCAATGATGCAGCAGCTAAAGCCTTCGCCTGCAGAGTTCTGGTACGATGGAGAGGTTTTTGCGCGCGGACTTGTTGAACTTCGTGAAAGATTCAATTTTGACGGAATACTCGTAAGCCTTCACGGCCATTCTCCTGACTGGAAAAAGGATGTACTTGAAATAAGGGACCTTGAAGCGGGCAGGCAGGAGGTAGTATTCAGAGACAGGACAGAGCTGCACAGCTGGAGTGACCTTCCTATGGTTTATCAGCTCGAAAAGCGAGTACCGGCAGATATCTCTGAGATAAATCCGGAGAAAGATATCCCTTCAGTTATTGACTATATTCCTGTATCTGCAGGACTATACTTCAAAATTGACCAGGAGCACAAGTTTGATATCTTCTCATACCTTTCAGAAATAACCGGCGGAAAATACTCTGTTCACGGCGAAATAACCTCGCCTTTCGATTATCTGCTGGATTTGCTGGGATATGAGCAGGGACTTATCTCACTGATAATGGACCCGGATAAATGCAAGGTAATACTTGAGAAATTTGCTGCCGGAATAGGGGATCTTGCAGAGGAGATGTGCGGATGCGATATTGATGCTATTAAAATATCCTCTCCCTTTGCAGGAATGGGATTCATCTCTCCCGAACACTATGAAGAGTTTGTACTCCCTTATGAGAGGGCAATCATTTCAAGAATCCGTGCAAAGGGAAAGCATGTTTACATCCATACCTGCGGTCATATTGACGACAGACTTGAACTTATGAGGGATTCCGGTGCCTCCGGCCTGGAGTGCCTTGACCCGGCTCCGGTAGGTAATGTTGATCTTAAAAATGCCTTTGAAAGAATTGGCAAGAGCATGTTTATCAAGGGAAACATAGATTCAGTATACTCTCTGCTCTATGCAGATGATGCCAAGGCTGAGTCTGATGTACTCAATATAATCGAAACAGGCAGGAGAGGTGATGGTTTCATCCTCAGCACTGCCTGTTCAATTGCTCCAATGGTTACAAAGGAGCGTATCCTTATGTTGTCCCGGCTTGTGAGCCGTGCGGGTATTTATCTGCCTTAAGAAACCACAAATATGGTTGACAGAAGAAGATAAATCAGACCGGAGATAACAAGAGTTGCAGGGATTGTCAGAACCCATGCTGCTACAATGTTTTTTGCGGTTGCCCACTTAACTGATGCAATTCCCTTTGTAAGGCCTACACCAATAATGGAGCCGGTAATTGTATGAGTTGTGCTCACCGGAATTCCGCCTACAGCAGTACCAATAAGTGTTAGTGCACCGGCTGTCTCTGCGCAGAAACCCTGTACTGGTTTCAGCTTTGCAAGTCCGTCACCTAATGTCTTGATAACCTTCCATCCTCCTGTGATTGTACCAAGAGCAATTACCGAGTAACATGTAATTGTAAGCCAGAGGGGTACATGAAATTCTCCTGTGTTTGCATATAGATATGTGTCAATAAATGAGTTGGTTCCGGAAACCGAGAAGAGAAGAATTGCTATGATACCCATTGTCTTCTGGGCATCATTTCCACCATGACCAAGTGAAAATATGGCAGATGAAAAGAGCTGCATAACTTTGAATATCCCTTCAACTTTTAACGGGTGTTTCTTTTTGAACACAAGCATGGTGAGAGACATCATCATAAAGCTCAGAACTGCACCAATAAGTGGTGAAAGAACTATAAACAATCCAATTTTATATATTCCTGTTGCGAAAAGAGCATCAGTTCCGTAAACAAACCAAACAGGGCCAATAAGACCACCAATAAGAGCGTGTGAAACGCTTATAGGGAGACCATAATGAGTGCAGACCCAAACCCATATAACTGCACCGATTAGTGCCGAAAGAATGAGGGTAGGATTGATTACATTTGGATCAACAATACCTTTTCCCATTGTATTTGCCACATGTACTCCAAAAATAAAAAATGCGGCGAAATTCCAGAAAGCCGCCCACATTACTGCAGCCCCGGGGGAGAGAACCTTGGTTGAAACGATAGTCGCAATTGAGTTTGCGGCATCGTTCATGCCATTAAGAAAGTCAAAAAGCAATGCAATTAAGATTGCTACAATTACTACTGTTAACATGGCAGATTGCTTATGCTAGTTTCACGATGATAGAGCGGATGCTGTCGCTGATATCCTTGGCTCTGTCTGTAGTATCCTCAAGACTCTGTACAATGTTCTTGTTCTTTACAAGTTCAATGGCATCCTTTTCAGTCTGGAAAAGGAAAGTGTTAAAGTCTTCGTAGAGGCCATCGACCTTGTGTTCAATATCCTTGATTTTTCTGCATTTAACAATAATTGAGTCGTGTTTTTTAGCAATAAACTCAAGATCTGCAATGATTTCTGAGAGAATCTTTGCATCTTCAACAATATAGTCAACAATCTTAATAAGGTCCTTGTGAGTAGTTTTAGGCTGGTACATCACAAGTTTTCTGGCTGCATCATGTATGAAATCGAGAAATGTGTCAATTCTGGATGCCAGAATATGAATGTCCTCTCTGTCGAATGGTGTGACAAAGGTTTTGTTCAGCTCCTCGTAGATTTTAGCGGTTATCTGATCGCCTTTCATTTCCAGATCATTAATCTTCTTGTAGTACTCTTTCTGTTGTTCAGGATTGCTTTCAAGAAAGAGAGACCTGAGATCAGCTGCAGCTACTTTGATGTTGTCCAGCTGAGCAATGTAAAGTGGATAGAATTTTTTTTCCTTTACCACGAATAGTTGAATAAACCTGTCAATTTTCATATATCATTAATTTGATGCAAAAATATTTCAGGAAAACGAAAACAGGAGCATTAAGAGCTTTAGATGATATAAAATTAACAAAAGCGTAACAATTTCTGTTACGCTTTTAATAATAAATTCAGGAAAATTTAAATTTTGACTTAAACCCTCTGCAAGTTAGCTTATTAGAGAAAGGCTTCTCTTTACAAATTTGTTAAGTTCCTCACCTTTAAGCATTCCGTTTGAAAGTAATGCAAGATCGCAAACCTGTCTGATGAGTTCGTTCTCTTTTCCGAAACCGGCTAACAACTCTTTACGCTCCTGCTTAACCTTCTCTACTTCGCTTTCCAGTCTCTCTTTCTCGTCTCTGTCGCTCTTATCCATCTCATCCTCTTTTTTGCCCTTAACCTTTTCAAGGAATTGCTCAAGTGCCTGCTGAGGAGCAGAGAGTTTAGTTTCTATCTCCTGTACTTTTGGGTTAAGCTTTTCTTTCTTTTCATTCAGAATTTTCTTAATTGCAGGATGAGAGTAGTTTACAGTTACTGTATATGATTCATGGAGTGAGCCGTAGAAATTCATTCCACCGTTAAGGGCAGACATCTCTCTGTAACGGCGCATAAACTCGCTTTGAGTGATCAGTACCGCTGCATCTCTCTCGTCAAGATTTTCAACAACAACACTGTAGTGGCTTCCTGAAGGCAGAACCGCCTCAAATGCATTTGCAATGTCACTCTCTTCGGCCGCGGAAATAGCAGGTTTTTCCTTCTCTTCTTTCTGAATCAGCTTGTCAATATGATCAGAATCTACCCTTGCAAATGAGGTCTCCTTGAATTTTGATTCCAGAAGATTTACAAAGTGAGCATCCAGCTGACTGTCAAAGATAAGCACATCGTAGCCTCTGTTTTTTGCACTTTCAATAAATGAATACTGTTCGTGAATATCGGTTGCGTAGAGATAAATCAGCTTTTTATGCCTGTCTGTTTGAGATGGCTCTACTGCTGTCCTGTACTCCTCGTAGCTAAAGTATTTGTTATCTGTGTTCTTTAAGAGGGAGAATTTTTCTGCCCTTTCATAGAACTTCTCATCTGTGAGCATTCCATACTCAATAAAGAGTTTAAGGTTATCCCACTTCTCCTCCAGTGATTTTCTGTCGTTCTTGTAAATCTCTTCAAGTCTGTCGGCTACTTTTTTGGTAATGTGAGAAGATATCTTTTTCACATTTGAATCTGACTGAAGGTAGCTTCTTGAGACATTCAGCGGAATGTCCGGTGAGTCAATTACTCCGTGCAGAAGAGTAAGAAAATCCGGAACAATATTTTCAACTGAGTCTGTTACAAAAACCTGGTTACAGTAAAGCTGAATCTTGTTTCTTGAGAGTTCAATCTTATCCTTGATTTTAGGGAAGTAGAGCACTCCGGTAAGGTTAAAAGGATAATCGACATTCAGGTGAATGTAGAAGAGGGGATCTTCCTGCATTGGATAGAGCTCCCTGTAAAAGTTCATGTAATCCTCTTCCTTTAGATCTGCAGGCTTTTTTGTCCAGAGAGGAGTTGTGTTGTTTATAATTTTGTCATTTCCGGTCTCAACGCTTTTTCCATCTTTCCACTCTGTCTCTCTGCCAAATGCAATCTCAACAGGGAGAAATTTACAGTATTTATTAAGCAGTGAGTTGATTTTTGCCTCGGTGGCATACTCCTTTGATTCATCATCAAGATGGAGAATAATATCTGTTCCGCGCTCCTTTCTCTTGCCTTTGGAAATCTCATAAGAGGGATCTCCTTCGCAGCTCCATTTTACAGGTTCGGCACCCTCTTTCCACGAGAGTGTCTGGATCTCTACCTTTTTTGATACCATAAAGGCAGAGTAGAATCCAAGTCCAAAATGGCCGATAATGTTGTTTAGCTGATCTTTGTATTTGTCCAGAAATTCACCGGCACTTGAGAAGGCTATCTGATTGATGTATTTGTTAACCTCCTCTTCTGTCATCCCAATACCATTGTCACTAACAGTAATGGTGCCCTTTTTCTCGTCTGCTGTGATTTTAACCCTCAGATCTCCTGTCTCTCCCCTGAATTCACCCGAAGAGGCTACTGCTTTTAGTTTCTGAGTAGCATCAACAGCGTTTGAAACAAGCTCTCTGAGAAAGATTTCATGATCTGAATAGAGAAATTTCTTGATTACAGGAAAAATGTTTTCGCTGGTTACTCCTATTGTTCCTTTTTGCATAGTATGTCGGTTTATATTTAACAATTATCTCTTTCCCGGTAAATCAAAAGGCGTACCATCCGCAGATTGTACGCCTTTCACTGACAAATAGTCACATCTAACACTCTATTTGCATACCATGATGTCAAGTATCATGTCATCTGTGGTTTTCATTCCCACTGAGCCTATTGAGCCAAGGTTTCTGATAGTCTTTTCAATGTCTTTCTCAATAATTCCGTCGTTCTCTGAGATGCAAATGTTATCAAGAGCAAGAATAGAAGACTGCACTGCAGAGGATACCCCTGAAGCAACTTTAAGTGCACATCCGACCTTTGCCCCGTCACAGACCATTCCGGTAATATTACCAATCATGTTTTTAATTGCATATGTGACCTGTTCGTAGCTGCCCTTTCTGAGATATACAATTCCGCAGGAAGCTCCTGTTGAAGCAATCACGCACCCGCACAGTGCAGACAACTTACCCAGATAACCCTTTATGTGGATTGCAATCAGGTGGCTCAGAACCAGTGCTCTTGCAAGTTCCTCCTGTGAAGAGCCAAGCTTGTCGGCAGCTGCAATTACAGGCATTGTTACTGTTATACCCTGGTTTCCGCTTCCTGAGTTACTCATGGCTGGAAGGGTGCATCCGGCCATTCTTGCGTCAGACGCAGCTGCAGTGACTGCCATGGAGTAGGTGAGGAGTCCGCTTCCGAAGATATTTTTATGTACATTATCCTGGATTGTTCTCCCTACCTGAAGTCCGTATTTATTTTCAAGCCCCTCTTTTGCAAGGGCCCTGTTCATTGTCACCGAATCAAGTATGAATTCAATATCTTCAAATGGCACCATACTGGCAAATTTCCAGATCTCCTTAACACTAAGCTTGAAATCAAGGGTGTTTTCCATCAGATTTCCGTTCTCACCTCCATTTTCGCCTTCAGAAGGCTGAGGTTCAAATATCACTGTTCCGTCAAGAGTAACCTTAACAATAGAATCATGATTATCCTGTATGACAGCCTCGGCAGAGTGACCTCCGCCAGTGCACCTGGCAGCAATGTATAGTTTTTTCTTTGTATGAGAAAGCTTAATGTCAACCCTGTTATCTGCAAGCATCTGCTTGGCGGCATTTGTAGATAGATCATCTATATCTTTCAGAACTTCAAGTTTGTACGAGCTTTTACCACAGGTTACTCCCAGAGCAGCTGCTATATGCAGCCCAACCATTCCTGTTCCCGGAACTCCTACGCCCATCCCGTTTTTAAGAATATTGGCACTAACTTCTGCAACAATTTTTTCGCATTTAAAACCCGCATCTGCCAGTGCCTCATTTGCCCTGGCAACAGCGAGCGATACTGCAATAGGTTCTGTGCATCCAAGTGCGGGCTTAACCTCTCTTTTTATGAGCGTAATAATCTCCGATTCTCTTTTCTTTACCATTTTACTGCTGAATCTTATTTTCTGTTGTACTGAAAAAGTCAGTAATCATTTTTACCAGTGAATCGATTTCACTTTCATTTCTGAGTGTTTCAAGAGGAAAACTGAGTGATACAGTTTTATAAGCCCCTTTGTATGCAACTCCTGCAGATATATTATTATCTGAATATCTGTATATTGTCCACGCATTTTCTCCGACAGGTTCAATTCCGTCCGGAGATTCTGAACTGTATGAATATTCATTTGGTTTTGTATGGAACGAGAATGCGCCGTTAAAGTTGTAAGGGCTCTGAACTGCCTTTACAAAACCGGTTTTGCTTGCATGGTCTGTCCTCCACTGATATCTTAGAACTCTTTTAACAAAGTTCTGGGTTTCAGGATTATTCTCAATACTATCCCATACATCTGTGGCAATATATGATCCTGATATTAGAAGATTTCCTCCTGCCTGAGTGTAGGATTCAACAGCCTTCATAAGTTCCGGGGTAAATACACCAAATTTTACCGGTGTCACACCTCTGCCCATTTTGTACTGTTTCTGCTTTCCCATAATCAGGTCAACTATCTTGTACCCTCTCATGTCAATTATTCCATTTTCTACAGAAGCCCGGCTTGCAGATACAAAGCTGTATCCTGCTTTTGCAAATGCCTTTCCGTGAACATACGGATAGTCAAAAGTATTTCCGGCTATTACGCGGGTTTCATAATCTGCATATGATGCGCCAAATCCGGGAGAGTCGTCGTCCATCCAGGGAATTGACCTTCTGAATTCATACTGGCTTCCTATATAAGAAATGTCATTAATATAAGGAACTCCGTAATCGTCATAATCTGCAAATCCACCCATTGTGGTATCTTTTGTGGCAAAGCTTGCGGCAGCAGAGATTTTTGTGAAACCATTAACAATAAGCACTTTTCCCTTCTCATTAAGAGCGTTGTAAACAGAAAGTATCTCAGAAGGGAAACTCTCTCCGCCTTTATTAACTGCCGTAACCTTGAAAGAGTAGATTTTGTCTTTCTCAATATCAACTGCCAGACTGTTGCCCTGTACAACTCTTCCGTTATCGAAAGCTCCGTCTCCTGTTCTTGTATATACTATATATTTGTCAGGAACTGCTGTTGGCTCAAGTGTATCAGTAACCCCTTTCCAGCGAAGAAGGGCAACACCATCATGCAGAGTTGCAGAGAACTCATTTACAGGCAGAGGCTGAACGACATAAGGAACGCCGTCTTTGTGTGCAAAGAATTTAAGAATACCCTTGTAAATAGCTCTGGAAACAGTAAACCTGAACTCCGGATCGAGACCATATCTCATATCTGCAAGATTCTGGTGGGAGAGAAGTTCAAGAAGCATAGTAGGAACAACAGGTGTTCTTGATTCTGCGTATGATCTGTCCCAGATACCTCTTCTTTGCCATATTGGTTCGTATTTTGCTTTTATATCATCAACTATCTGAGTCTGTATCAGGTCTGTAAGATATCGGCTGTTTATTCTCTCTCCACCGTCAGGAAATTTGTCAGAGTCGTTTGAAAACCTGGTGTATATACCAAGCGTTCCAACAATAGAGTCGTTAAGGGTTGTGCCTGCATCTGTGTGAAATGCGAATGCCATGTCAAGCGGAATTCT
>PHDP01000023.1 GCA_002842655.1 Bacteroidetes bacterium HGW-Bacteroidetes-14 | reverse complement strand
GACGGGGCGGGATTCCCCGCCCCGCCGCCCGACGCCGCCACTCTGGCACCACAGGCAACTCCACCCGCCAGCATCCCCTGGTGCCCAGCCGGCATCTACCTGGCAACCCGTCCCGTTTTTACCCTTGACCCTGCACTCCATGCCGGCGCCTACTATGTTCAGGAGCCCAGTTCAATGATCATAGAGCTTCTCAAACCATTTTTGGAAAAGATGGATTTGAATTTGCGGCTGCTGGACCTTTGCGCGGCACCGGGCGGAAAATCCACCCACCTGGCCTCAATTATGCCACAGGGCTCAAAGCTCGTTGCCAACGAAGTTATCCGCCCAAGGGCAGCCATCCTTCGTGAAAACATTTCCCGCTGGGGCCTGCCCAATGTCGAGGTCACCTCTATGGACCCCTCACAGTTTGCCCCTCGCGGCTATGAATTCGATTTCATTCTTGTAGATGCACCCTGCTCAGGAGAGGGCATGTTCCGCAAGGACCCGGAATCAGTCAAAGAGTGGTCTCCCGAATCAGTTCAGCTTTGCGCCTCCCGCCAGCAGCGGATTGTTGCCGATATCTGGCCATCTCTCGAACCCGGCGGACTTCTTGCTTACTCAACCTGTACCATGAACCGCAGCGAAAACGAAGAGAATGTCGCATGGATTATAGAAACCCTGGGAGCTGAGAGAGTCAGCTTTGATCCCGAAATACTTTCCCAACTCCGGAGCAATGGCGTGATTGTAACCCCGCAGGGCGAACTCCGCCTTCACCCCGGTCTCGTAAAAGGGGAGGGACTCTTCTTCGCTCTTTTAAGAAAGCATGCCGATTCACTCCCGCCTGAGCAGCTCCCGCAAAAAAGCGCTGAAAGTCGATTTCCAAATTCCAGAATCAACGACTTTAAATCAGAAACCCAAAAGTCCGACAATTTCAAATCGGGCTACCAAAAATCATCCGCTTCAGGGTACAATTTCAATAATAGTGATCGCTCTAACAAGAAGTTTGCTCAAAGTGGCAAATCGCAAAAATCCAATTTTCAACAGCAAAATTCACCCGCTCAAAATCTGCAGCCTGAGCATGAGATGGCACTCTCAACCAATTATTCAGGCGAGTGGCCTTCAGTTGAGGTGACCAAAGAGCAGGCTCTGACATATCTTTCAAAAGGAACTCTCAACCTCCCCGATGCTCCGCTTGGCTATCTGCGCATAACCTACGGCGGGCTCGGTCTCGGTTTCGTTAAAAACATCGGCTCCCGAGCCAACAATCTGCTGCCACCCAACCTTCGCATAAGGATGCAGTTTTAATGTACCGGGCAAACGCCCGGCACATTAAAAGATACCGGCAGCTACGCAGCCGGTGCTGCGCTTCGCGTTGCCTGGCAGAATATGTGAGAAAATGCAGATAATCAGTATTATAAGTTTTTAAAAAATAGAATTGTTTAAAATTTACAAAAGCTTTATTATTGATAATCAGTTAATTGTCACATATCCTGCCAGGCAACTTATCCCGCACCTGCACAAAAAAAACACAAACTTCTCATTTCGAAAAGTTTGTGTTTATTATTTAGCAGTCTGTTAGTTAGTTAACAGATATTGCGGCGCAGATTATCCGCCAAAATCATCAAATGCCACATTCTCAGCAGGTACGCCAAGGTTGTCGAGCATGTTGGTAACGGCGCTGTTCATCATTGGAGGTCCGCAGAGGTAGTACTCTATATCTTCAGGAGCGTCATGTTTGCTCAGGTAGTTATCGTGCAGTGCCTGGTGAATGAATCCGGTGAGGCCAGTCCAGTTGTCTTCAGGTTTCGCTTCGCTAAGTGCGATATTGAACTTGAAGTTAGGGAACTCTTTCTCAATTGCACGGAACTCCTCTTCGTAGAATACTTCGCGGAGTGAGCGTGCACCATACCAGAAGGAAACCTTGCGGGTAGTCTTCTCAGTGTGGAACAGGTGGAAGATGTGCGAACGCATTGGAGCCATACCGGCACCTCCGCCCACAAATACAATCTCGTTCTGAGTCTCTTTGATAAAGAATTCACCGTAAGGACCCGATACTGTTACCTTGTCACCCGGTTTGCGGGAGAAGATGTAAGAAGAGCAAACACCCGGATTAACAGGCATGAATGTTCCCTTTGCTCTGTCCCAAGGCGGAGTTGCAATACGGATGTTAAGCATCACGATGTTGCCCTCTGCAGGGTGGTTGGCCATTGAGTAAGCTCTGTATGTATCTTCTTTGTTGACCATTTTCAGATCCCAGATCTTCATCTTGTCCCAGTCTTCGTGATACTCTTTCTCAACATTGATATCCTTTGCAAAGTCAACTTCGCACGGAGGAATGTCAATCTGGATATATCCGCCTGACTTGAATTTGAGGTGTTCTCCTTCAGGAAGCTTTACTACAAATTCTTTAATAAAGGTAGCTACGTTCTTGTTGCTTACAACTTCGCACTCCCACTTCTTAATACCGAGAACCTCTTCCGGAATCTCAATTTTCATATCTTCCTTAACCTTAACCTGGCAACCCAGACGCCACTGGGTCTGCTGCTGCTTGCGGGTAAAGAATCCTGTTTCTGTAGGGAGAATCTCCCCGCCGCCTTCAGTTACGCGGCATTTGCACATTCCACAGGTTCCGCCACCGCCACATGCAGAGGGGAGGAAAATTTTCTCATTGCTGAGTGTGCTTAAGAGTGTGGCTCCCGGAGTCACCTCAATCTCTTTTTCGCCGTCATTGATAGATACTTTAACCCTTCCGGACGGTGTAAGCTTGGCCTTAGCGTAGAGAAGCACTGCAACCAGGGCAAGTGTCACTACGAGGAACGCTACAATTGATATAATTATTATAAGTGTCAAATTCATTTTCTTCTCCTCCTCTTAGAGTTTAATTCCCATGAAGCTCATAAATGCAATACCCATGAGACCTACAACTATAAATGTTATTCCGAGACCACGCAGCGGTGCAGGTACATTTGAGTATGAGAGCTTCTCGCGGATTGCGGCAAGTGCCACAATTGCAAGGAACCATCCAAAACCTGAACCCAGTGCAAAGGTTGTTGCCTCTGCAAGTGTTTCGTAACCTCTCTCCTGCATAAAGAGCGAACCTCCCAGAATCGCACAGTTTACTGCGATAAGCGGAAGGAAGATACCAAGAGATGCATAAAGTGATGGTGAGTATTTCTCAACCACCATCTCCACAAGTTGTACAATTGATGCAATAACTGCAATAAATATGATAAAGCTCAGGAAGCTCAGGTCAATTCCGGCAAAGTCAGGGCCGAGCCAGGCGAGAGCAGCAGGAGTCAGTACATAAGTATTGAGAAGGTAGTTAACGGGAAGAGTAACTCCAAGAACGAAAACAACTGCGGCTCCAAGTCCAATTGCAGTCTTGACGTTTTTAGATACTGCGAGGTATGAACACATTCCAAGGAAATATGCAAATACCATATTGTCTACAAAGATAGACTTTACAAATAGGCTTATTAATTCTTGCATAGTAGTATGTGTTATTTCTCGATTAGTTCTTTAGTGTAGCTTCTCTGAATCCAGATAATAATACCTGTTATAATCAGAGCCATTGGAGGGAGAATAAAGAGGCCGTTATTCTCATAGAATCCGCCGTTCTTTATATACCATTCTGCAGGAATTACAGGGATACCGTAAATTGTTCCAGAGCCAAACAGCTCTCTTATGAATGCAATTGCAATGAGAATGATTCCGTAACCGAGTCCGTTTGCAAGACCATCTATAAGCGAAGGAATTGGTTTGTTTCCCAGAGCAAATGCCTCAATACGGCCCATGATAATACAGTTGGTAATAATCAACCCTACAAATACAGAAAGCTGTTTGCTCACATCGTAAGCGAAAGCCTTAAGAATCTGGTCAACGAGAATTACAAGCATCGCAACAACTACAAGCTGAACGATAATTCTGATTCTGTTTGGAATTGTATTTCTGATGAGTGATACTATAAAGCTTGAGAATCCTGTTACAATGGTAACGGAAAGTGCCATTACAATTGCAGGCTCGAGTTTTACCGTTACTGCAAGTGCAGAGCACACACCCAGTACCAGTACGGTAATTGGGTTGTTTCTGAACAAAGGTTCAATAAATATCTTTTTATCCATCTCGCAACTAGTTTATTTTTGTTTGAACGGCCGACGCTGTTGAGTCTGCAGTTGCCGAAATTGTACTGTCTGACGGTGCCTGTGCTGCCTGCTGAGAAACCTCTTCAAGTTTTGCCTTGAAAAAGGCGAGATACTCGTTGATGCTGCTCTGAAGCATAGCTTCAAGGGCTTTTGAGGTAATAGTTCCGCCTGAAATAGCATCAACTTCGTTTGTGCTTTCAGGGTTAGCTCCTCCCTTTACAACAACAATCGATACAAACTGACCATCCTTGAAAATCTGTTTACCCTCAAACTGTTTGCTGAATTCAACCGTGTTAATCTCGGCTCCAAGACCAGGAGTTTCACTCTTGTGGTCATATGTGGTTCCGTAAATTGTGTTGAAGTCTCCCTTAAGAGCTACATATCCCCAGATAGGACCCCAGAGACCGGTTCCGTGAACGGGAACAATATAAAGTCTCTCACCTGAGTCCAGTTTACATACGAAAAGCTTGTGTTCGCCAGCCTCTGTTGCAATGGTTGAATCAGTGATGTATTTTGCATACTGCTCTTCAATGTATGAGGCTTTGTCAGGTACAGTATTGGCATCGAGTCCAAGTTTTACAGACTTCAGAATCATCTGTTTGGTCTCAATCTCCACATTTCTTTGCTGACGGTCTTTTAGCAGGTACGATGCAAGAGCAAGGACAACTGCGACTAGTACTACCAGTACGGTAGCGTATATGACTGTGTATGAATTTTTATTTGTGTCCATTTTTATTCTCCTTAGTTTTTAACGGCTGCCCTGCGGAGCCTGCGTTTAATGTTGGACTCAACTACGAAATGGTCAATGAACGGAGCAAAGGTATTGAGAAGCAGGATGGCAAGCATCATACCCTCAGGATAACCGGGGTTGAATACGCGGATAATAATTGCCATCATACCTATCAGGAATCCGTAAATCCATTTTCCTTTCTCTGTCTGAGATCCTGTAACAGGGTCGGTTGCCATAAAGACTGCACCAAATGCAAAACCACCCATTACAATATGGTTAATGGCCGGCATTGCAAGATATGAGTCAGGTCCCGGAGCAACTGCATTAAGCAGAAGTCCTGTAAGGAGTCCGCCTGCGAAGGTCGATACCATTATCTTCCAGCTTGCAATTCCTGTGAAAATCAGAATTGCTGCACCTATTAATATAGCAAGGGTTGAGGTCTCACCAATTGAACCAGGTATAAATCCAAGGAACATATCCATAAATGACGGCATGCTGTCGAACTGTCCTGCTGCAGCGTTTGCAAGCGGTGTAGCTCCAGAGAAACCGTCGGCAATACCTTGACCTTTTGAAAGTTCAGAGATCCAGATTTTATCTCCGGAAATCTGTGAAGGGTATGCGAAGAATACAAATGCTCTTGAGATAAGGGCCGGGTTCCAGATATTCATTCCGGTTCCGCCGAATACCTCTTTGCCAATTACTACAGCAAAAATTACTGAGAGGGCAAGGATCCAGAGCGGCACATCTACCGGCATAATAAGAGGAATCAGCATACCTGTTACCAGGAATCCTTCATTTACCTCGTGTCCCCTTATCTGTGCTGCGGCAAATTCAACACCCAGACCTACCACGTATGAAACGATAATGAGCGGGAGAACTTTCAGGAAGCCGTACCAGAACATTCCCCAGAAGGTCATGTCACCTGCGGTTGATAGGTTAAACTGATATCCTGTGTTGTACATGCCAAACAAAAGAGCCGGCAGGAGGGCTATAATAACGACTGTCATTGTCCTCTTGAGGTCAATGGAATCTCTGACGTGAACGCCTTTTTTATTCACGTGGTCCGGCACAAACAGAAATGTCTCGAACGCATCAAAGGTCGAGTGAAGGAAAGCTAGTTTACCTCCTTTGCTGAATGTGGGTTTTATGTTGTCAACAAATTTTCTTAATACTTTCATCGTTTGTTTCTGTTAAGACATTTCTTTAATCATAAGGTTGATGCCTTGTGAAATAATTGCCTGAATTTCTGTTTTGGAAGGGCAGACAAATTCGCAGAGTGCAAAGTCCTCTTCAATAACTTCATAGATTCCCAGTTGCTCCATCTTGTCAATGTCCTCTGCCAGAATAGCCTTTAGCAGATACATTGGCAGAATGTCCATAGGAAGTACCTTTTCATAAACACCTGTTACAACAAATGCTCTTTCGCCTCCGTTGAGGTTTGAGTCCAGTGAGTACTTCTTCGATGGCATGAGCCATGAAAAATATGATCTTGAAAAGCTGAATTTCTGTGCTCTGAGCGGAAGTGCCCAGCCAAACATCTCTTTATAGCTTCCCTCTGATATAAGTGTAATCTGATTGTGAAACACGCCCAGATATCCGTTTTCACCAACATTATCGCCGGTGAGAACATTACCGCTGATATATCTTACAGGAAGAAGCTCTCCGCTTTTCTTTTCAGGAGTGAGTTCAACAAATTCTGCAATATCTTTTACAGGCATTCCGGGGATTGTCTCAACATAGCAAGGCTTCTTGGCTCTTGGTCCGGTAATGGCAATAACTTTTTTAAGGTCAAATATCCCTTTTGAGAACAGTTTTCCAATTGCCGCCAGAGAGTTCAGATCTATTGTCCATACAATCTCACCTTTATTAATAGGGCTTATGTGGTGAATCTGAATACCTACATTCCCTGCAGGGTGAGGTCCGTCAAAAATGTGAGTTTTAACTCTCTCCAGGCGGTGCATAGGGCTTCCTGCAAAGTTATCTGCATGAAGACTCATATGGATTCCGCCGGGGGTAAGTTTTGAAAGTACGTCTATACCTACCTGCATGTTCTCGAAATCATTTCTCATCGTGAAATCAAGATCAGCTGCAAGAGGTGCCGAATCAAATGCCGAAATAAAGATAGCCTTTGGCTCTTTGTCAGGATCTGCAAGGATTCCGTAAGGCCTCTGTTTAATGAAGGCCCACAGTCCGCTTGAGAGCAGTACCTGCTTTATCTCTTCTGCACTGGCATCTTTTCTGTGGTTAGGCACAGAAAACTGCTGATATTCATTTTTCTTATCGGATTCAATCAGAATCTCCATGAGTTTTCGCTTCTCTCCGCGGACAACCTCTTTCACGGTACCGCTCACAGGAGAACAAATGAGAATATCCACTCTCTTCTTATCTGCCATAACCGGAGTACCGGCCTTGACTGCATCACCCTCTTTCACGAGGAGCTTAGGATTAAGCCCCCTGAAGTCCGATGGCTTTACGGCAATAATATCGGGAGAGATACTCCTTGCGATGTGACTTGCTGCACTCCCTTTTAGCGGAATGTTCAAGCCTTTGCGTAAAAATATTTTATTAGACATCTAGTAAAGGTTAAAAAAATTTGCGGCAAAGATACACATTATTTGTAATTTTGTCATTAATGAAAAGAGATTTTTACACCATAATTGAGGGGTTGAATAGTGCTCAAAAACAAGCAGTTGAGCAGTTTGAGGGGCCGTCATTAATAATCGCAGGGGCGGGTTCCGGAAAAACCAGGGTACTCACATGCAGAATTGCCAATATACTGAACCACGGAAACAAACCTGGTTCAATTTTGGCTCTTACATTTACCAACAAGGCATCTAAAGAGATGAAAGAGAGGATTGCAGGGCTCGTGGGGCCAGATCTTGCCCGTAACCTCTGGATGGGAACTTTCCACTCTGTTTTCATAAGATTTCTCAGGGACGATGCAGAGCTCATCGGCTTTCCAAAAAGTTTTACAATATATGATACTTCTGATTCCAGAAGTGCTATCCGCAATTGCGTGAGAGAACTTCAGCTGGATGACAAGGTGTATAAACCAAACGAAGTGCTGTCGCGTATCTCGATGGCAAAAAACAATCTGATAACATCTGCTGCTTATATGTCAAATGCAGAGCTGATGCAGCGTGATTCAATTTCGCGCAAGCCAAAAATCGGAGAGATTTATCAGCTTTACGAAAAGAAGTGCAGGCAGGCAGGGGCGATGGATTTCGATGATATTCTGCTCTATATGAATATAATGCTCAGAGATTTCCCCCAGGTTCTGGAGAAACTTCAGGCCCGGTTTAATTTTTTGCTTGTAGATGAGTATCAGGACACAAACTTTTCCCAGTACTTAATAGTAAAGAAACTCTCTGCCCGACACAGGAATGTATGCGTTGTGGGGGACGACTCCCAGAGTATTTACGCATTCCGCGGAGCGCGGATTGAAAATATTCTCAATTTTCTGAAGGACTATCCTGAGGCAAAAGAGTTCAAGCTGGAACAAAACTACAGAAGTACAAAGACAATTGTAGACGCTGCAAATTCGCTTATTGCCAGGAATTCAAACAGGCTGAATAAGGAATGTTTCTCCGAAGCCGAGCAAGGCGAAAAGATTGAAGTTGTTAGAGGTTACACAGATCAGGAGGAGGCATTTTCTGTAGTTTCATCAATTATGTCAAGGCTGTACTCAGCAAAGGCACAATATTCTGAGTTTGCCGTTCTTTACAGGACCAATGCCCAGTCCCGTGTTGTAGAAGAGGCTTTGCGCAAGAGATCTGTTCCCTACAGAATTTTTGGAGGTCACTCATTCTATGAAAGGGCAGAGGTGAAGGATGTAATGTCATATATGAGGTTGCTTGTTAATCCTAAGGACGACGAGGCTTTCCGCAGGGTTGTCAATGTTCCTCCAAGGGGCATTGGTGATACCACAATGCTTAACCTGGCGGCGGCGGCGGGGGCGGCTTCAGTTTCAATGTGGGAGGCGCTCCATACAGGTGACCTTGCTGCCTTTGGCATCAAGCCCGCCGCCGCTGCCCGCCTTACAGACTTCGCAAACCTGATTTCAGAAATAGGTTCCCGTGTCCGCACGACAAATGCCTACGACATCTCAATGGAAGTTGTCCTTCGCTCAGGTTATATGACACACCTGAAGGCCGATACCACTATTGAGGGCCAGGCGCGTGTCGAAAACGTTGAGGAGCTCTTCAATTCAATTAAAGAGCTTGAGGGAGAGTATCTTGGCGGTGAAATTTTCGAAGGTGAACTCTCTGATATTAATACTGATACCCCTCCTGTATTTGTTAAGTCTCAGCTTTCTTTAAATCTGCAATCTGCAGAATCTGTAAATTCTGAAAATCCGGGTGAGCCGGATGGTCAAAAAAGTGACAATGTAAAGATGTTACTTTTGGAAACTTTCCTCGAAAATATCACTCTTATGAGTGCGATTGATGAGAAAACAGACAAGGAGGATAACAATAAAGTTAGCCTTATGACTGTCCATTCGGCGAAGGGACTTGAGTTCCCGTATGTCTATGTAATTGGCATGGAGGACAATCTGTTCCCAAGCATCACCGGTACCAGTTCAGAGAGCGAGATAGAGGAGGAGAGACGCCTCTTTTATGTGGCGCTTACCCGGGCGATGAAACATGTGACTCTCTCCTATGCACAGTCGCGTTTCCGCTGGGGAAACAATGTCAACTACCCCCCAAGCCGCTTCCTGAAAGAGATAAACCGCAAGTTCCTCAACTGGCCCGCACTCGAATCGGCACTCAGCTCACCATTTTCTGAGAGTTCACTCTCCGGAAGATCTTCATTTGGAAGTTCCGGCTCCGAAAGCTCTAGCTCAGGCCGCTCTTCATATGGCGGTTCAGGATCCGGGAATTCATATTCCGGAAGATCTTCATACGGCGGTCCTGGAGCAGGAAACTCATCATCCGGCCGCTCTTCATATGGCGGTTCAGGATCCGGAAGTTCATATTCAGGAAACTCTGTCCCGGCAGAGCGGCCTCAATTTTCTCAGCCATCGGCTGCACCCCGCACTACACCTTTTATTCCTGATTCTGTAGATAAGTTGCGGGTAGGAATGAATGTTGAGCATGAGCGTTTTGGCAATGGAAAAATATTTTCTCTGGAGGGTGATCCTCTGAATATGAGGGCCATAGTAGACTTCGAACAGGGAGGAAGAAAAACTTTATTACTTAAATTTGCAAAATTGCGCATCCTTTAAAAAGTTTGGCACGCGATTTGAATATTTCTAAAGTGAAGTTTTTCATAGTTTAAGTTTAGGTTAAGTAATGAGGTTTTATCTCCAACGAGGTAAAGCCTCATGAAGTTTAAAGGCGGTCCCGTTTGGGTCTGTCTTTTTTTATTGCGCCACGGCACTATGTACTCTGCGATCTGCACTTGTTAAACTTGTTACTTCGAGCACTTGTTGCCGAGTCAGTTACCTCAGAGGAATTATCTGCGCCGCAATTTCTGTTAACTATTTGTATATAAATAAAATACAAAACACAAACTTTTAAAATGAAAAGTTTGTGTTTTGTAAATAGCTGTAAATAAGTTGGTTAACAGAAATTGCGGCGCAGACACACCCGCCGGCCCGTTGCCTGGCAGCAAAGCCGCCCACCTAACCACTGGCACCGGCGCAATAGCCCAACGGCCCAATAGCCCGCCGGCAAAACCGCCTGCCTATTTAAACGCTTGCTCGCTGAGACCTTTGCCTTTGAGCTTCATTTCGTGGAAGTAGTCAGGAACAGGTTTGCCCTGCAGATAGTCGACATAAAGTTTTGCGATGTACTGAGAGAGCATGAAGCCGTGTCCGCGCATACCGGTGAAGAGTCCCAGCTCAGGGTCTACGATGTAGCGTGGCTCAATGTAATAACCGCTCCATACAGCCTGGAATCCAACACCTGTGAGTTCAGGAATCCAGCCGCCAAAGATTTCGGAAACCACCTCAATGAATTCGCGGTTGTTAATCTTCAGGTTCTTGTCAGTCTCTTTTGCATCAATTGCAGGAGAGGCACAGCCGATAATCTGTCCTGTCTCTGCAAGCTGCTGTCCGTAAACTGCAGAGAAGCCGTTTTGCTTGCGGCGGTCGATTAGCATGTCAAGGTTTGCACCATTCTTGCCAAGCATAGGGAGGCGCTTGGTTATAAAGGCCTGGTGCTTCACTGGATAGAGTCCGGTCTCAATGCCAAGCTTGTTTGCAAATTTCTCTGCATCTGCACCAAGTGCGTTGATAAAGATTTCGGTTTTATACTCTGTGTATTGTTTGTCCGGTGTCAGTACTACTACTCGGTAATCTTTACCGTCTCGTGTAACATCTACAATCTTTGTATTTTCCAGAATCATACCGCCGTTTTCGCGTCCCATTGCCCTGATTGTGTCAAGGGTAAGACCCGGATTTGCCTGCCAGCAGTCGTTGGTTATAAGAGCGTGACTGTAAAGGTTGAGTGACGGGTTAAAATGCTCAGATATCTCTTTGCGGAAATCCTTTTTGTCAACCATGTATGCATCTGACCAGCCTCTTGACATATCAAGAGCCTTGTATGTATCCTCATCGTGAGCAAAGCTGACATACCTTATCAGTTTAAAGTCGATAGGGTGTTTTTCGTTGAGTTTTGCAAAAATCTCAAGGTTGTGCTTTGCAATGTCTGCAAGTGCAGGAAGAGAGAAGGCAGGACGGCCTCCTGCAATGTTTCTCCATGAACTTCCCAGTCCGTCATTAATGAGGTAAGGCTTGTAACCGGCCTCAGCCATGTAGCGGAAGAGCGAAGAGCCGGCAATACCGCCTCCGGCAATGATTGCGGGAACTCTAACTGCCTCTTTGCTTCCCTTTGGAAGAATTATCTTCTCTGTTTTTCCGTCAGGTGCCATGTCACCCAGAGTCACCAGGTTAGACATTGGTCCGCGCGGGGTAGGTTCTCCAATTACTTCAATACCAAACGGCTTCAGCAGCATTCTTGCCCTTGGAACGCAGCGGTTACCACGGCAAGCTCCCATTCCAATTCTGGTAATATGCTTGAGTTCGTCAGATGAGATTACCTTTCTGTCACCAATAGCCTCAACCATCTTTTCAATGGTGATATCCTCGCAGTGGCAGATAAATGTTTTGGAATCCAGCTTTTCATTAAGAGGCATCAGCCTGAGCTTCTCAGGATATTTTTCCTTGATGATGAATCCGCGTACGGCCAGCAGAGCCTCTCCCTCGAGGTCTTTTGCCTTAACCCGGGCAACATTTGTCTTGTTCTCCTTCTTGAGAATCTTTTCAACCACGCCTTCACCTACAATCTCTCCGTTGTTGTTAACCAGATAGACATCGGCCCCCTCATCTGCCTTGTATTCAATAGGGAGGAAGAGCCAGTTCTTGTCAAACTGGTAGCCGAAAATTGCAAGTCCGGGACACTGATAAACGCATCTCATGCAGCCTACACACTTGTCAAAATCAATTCGTGGAACAGAAGATGTAGAAGATTTTGTGATTGCTCCGTATTTGCAGGCAAAAGAACAAGGGTTGCAGGCAAAACCGTAAAGACAGTCAATCTGAACGAATCCTGCCTCTTTCATTCTCTCAGGAGTTGGAAGGGTTGGATTTTCAATTACTCTTACAGGGTGCTGCTGCGAATCTATGTACTCTTTTGAAACGGCAAGATAGTCGTTGTAGTTGTACCTCATTCCCAGATCCTGCATGATCTCGTATGCGCACTGCTTACCTCTTAGAACTGCAGATGTACCCTCTCCAATCCTTACAGAGTCACCTACTCCGTGGCAGTTTCTTCCGTAAACCTCAACTCCTTTTCTGAAGAGCTGGTTATCAGGAATAAGTCCGGTGCAAATATTTATACAGTCAATATCGTCAATGATTTTCTCAGTTCCCGGTATTGGTTTGAAGTTTTCACACTCGGCAATAACGGCTCCAATAACTCCGGTTCTGTCTTCGTTTGGAATGGCCTCAAGAAGAATATGCGAGGTGAGAATTGGAATTCCCAGACGACGCACGCGGTTTGCCTGAACAGGGAATCCGCCTTCGCGCGGCATAGCCTCAAGAATTGCTTTAACGCTGGCTCCTGCCTGCATTGCCTGGTATGAGGTGAGGTAACCGATATTTCCGGCACCCACTGTAAGTATCTTTCTTCCAAGCATTGTCAGCTCCTGGTTCATCATTCTCTGAACAACGGCTGCGGTGTATACTCCCGGAAGGTCATCATTCTTGAATGCCGGCATGAAAGGAACGGCACCTGTTGCAATTACCAGATGCTCGGCATCTACATAGAAAATCTCCTGTCTGGCAATATCTTTTACAACCAGACGCTTGCCCTCAAGAACATCCCATACAACCGAGTCAAGCAGAATTCCTGTGAGATCTTCACCTGCAAGAGTGTTCGCGATGTCAAACCCGCGCATTCCGCCAAACCTCTTCTCCTTCTCAAAGAAGAAGAACTGGTGAGTCTGCATCAAAAACTGACCGCCAATCTTGCTGTTGTTATCTATCACGAGGTTGTTCACCCCGGATTTGTTAAGCTCTTCACGGACAGCCAGACCTGCGGGGCCGGCGCCGATAATTGCTACTGTAGTCTTGAAGATTTTTGTCTCACGGCCGGCCCCCGCCTCCGCAACCTGTTCAGCCGGAAGGTATGACTCGTCAATTCTCTGAACGCTTTTAACCTGATCTACTTTGGTAATGCAGATACGCCTTACCTTGCCGTCTACGAGCATTTCGCATGCCCCGCACTTTCCAATCCCGCACTCCATTGTGCGCTCCCTGTGCTCCAGACTGTGCTTGTGAACCACTTTCCCTGCCTGGTGCAACGCAGCTGCTATTGTGAAACCCTTCTGACCGGAAACCTTTTCCCCCTCAAAAAGAAATTCTACTCTATCCTCCGCAGGGATGGGAAGGATAGGATGTTCGGTAATTTTGTACATAGTTAAGTTTAAATTTTAACAAATTTATACAAAATTCTAAATCGTAATTTTAAAATTAGATATTTTTTGAAGATTATATCATTTGGCCCCATTTTGATTACAAAATGAAATATATTTGATATGTTAAACCAATTAAAAAAGAGAAAGATATGAGGCGGATGATTTATTTGGTTGCCATCCTGGCGGCGGGCTGTCAGGGGCTGACTATCACAGGAGAGAGCACTGCAAGGCTGAGGCTCAGAATTACCGGAGAGGACCCCCAAAGTAAAGGGGTTATTAAGACACTCCCGGATACAAACAAGATGTATCTTTTTATAAAGGGCGAAGCCGGAGACACGGTTTATAACGGCCTGTACGGAGAGAGGCCTGCAGAATTAAAAGTTGAGGCGGGAAATTACACCGTGAACATCTATTCGCATCTTCAGACCCTCCCTGAATTTGACAAACCATGCTGGTCAGATACAAAAACCATAACCCTTTCGGCAGGCAGCGTTACATCACTTGCAATGGTGTGTCGTCAGTCAAACGGCGCAATGAGGCTTGGCTTTTCCCAGGAGTTTAAGGATAAGTATTCGGCCTACACTCCCGAAATTACCGACGCTCTCGGTACAGTTCAGTATCAGTTTTCTGAGGAGCGGTTTCTCTATCTCAAACCGGGCAACATTTATGTGAGGCTCACTCCTCTTGCCACCGGCCAGCAGGTACCTCTCTTTTCAAAGCTGATTGTTGCAAAGGATATGCTTACAATTAACCTGAGGCTTCTGCCCGGGGATTCGGCCTCGTTTGGGGGCGGAATTCTTATTGATTCAAGCTCAAACTGGAAAACCGATTCACTCTTTATAGGCGGAAACGACGGCAGTACAAAGGAGAAGGCACTTACGCTTGAGAGGATAAGGGAGTATTCGGGGCTGAAGGTCTGGCTGACTGGTTACATAGTTGGAGGTGATGTATCTGACGACACCCTCAGGTTTGCTGCTCCGTTTACAAAGGAGACCTACCTTGCGGTTGCGGCAATATCAACAGAGAGAAGCAGGGATAAGTGTTACGCTGTGAGTCTGCCGCTGGGGGCAATCAGGGATTCCTGCTCGCTTGTAAAGTTTCCGGCCAATGTCGGCCGCAGAATCTGGATTAAGGGGACAGTAAAGGAGTCTTACTATGGCTCGCCAGGAGTAGATCCTGTTACTGAGATAATAATGGATTAGATTTCTTTTGGCAGGAGGTGTTGTGTGTAAAATTGTTTAATTTTGTAAGCATGGAAACATCAGAAAAGAGCTATTTTGCACACGAGACCTCTGTAATTGACGATGGTTGCTCGATTGGAGCCGGAACCAAAATCTGGCATTTTTCACACATAATGGAAGGGAGTTCAATTGGGGAGAGATGCAACATAGGCCAGAATGTTGTTGTATCGCCCGGTGTTGTGCTGGGCAATAATGTGAAAATTCAGAACAATGTTTCCGTTTACACCGGAGTCACTTGTGACGATGATGTTTTTCTGGGCCCTTCTTGTGTATTCACGAATGTAATCAATCCAAGAAGTGCTGTCAACAGAAGACATGACTATGCAAAAACCCACGTTGGCAAAGGTGCCACCATTGGTGCAAATGCAACTGTAGTATGCGGCCATAATATTGGCGAATATGCATTTATTGGAGCTGGCACTGTTATTACCAAAACAGTCAAGCCATATGCACTTGTTGTAGGAAATCCGGGAATTCAGATTGGGTGGATGAGCCGTATGGGACACAGACTCCATTTTGACACCAAGGGATTAGCCAAATGCCCTGAGTCCGGAGAGGTTTATCTGCTTGAGAACGGCTCTGTAAAACTGAAAAGCAACCCATAGGGCTGCTTCTCAATCTTTTTAATACCTTTACTTTACTGCTGTCAATTATTTGCCCAGCAACACCTTGTCAATTGCATCCTTGAATGATGCCTTTGGAAGTGCGCCCTGAGCCATTTGCGGAGTCTCATTCATTGGGCAGAAGAGAAGGGTAGGGATGCTTCTGATGCCGAATGCACCTGCGAGCTCCTGTTCGGCCTCAGTATCCACTTTGTAAATGTAAATCTGTTCCGAATACTCCTTTGCAAGTTCGTCAAGAATCGGAGCAACCATTTTGCATGGTCCGCACCAGTCTGCATAAAAGTCAATAATACATGGCTTGTCGCCAAGATATTTCCACTCTGTTGGATTTGTCTCGTAGTTCGCAACTTTAGACAAAAACTCCTCTTTTGTTAAATGTATTGGTTTCATAATCTTAAATTCTATTTAATTTATTTATTATAGTATAGTTTTATTCTCAATTTTATTTTTTGTCTGCTTTCCGGGCAACAAGAATAAACTGATTATACTCTTTGTCCCCTCTTTTCATTGTGTTATATGTATAAGTGGTTTCAACCTCAAGGTCACTCATCTCAAGCTGGCGTGCAAGCTCAGGTATATTGAACCCGCTGTGCGGAACATACTCTTCGCCGTGGAATGAACCATCCTCATCGGTCAGGTCTCCTATTACAAAAACACCCGATGGCTTCAGAATGTTCCTTGAGATGTGCTCAAATACAGATTCAAGATCTTCAATGTGATGCAGAGCCATAAGCGAAAATAGCATGTCCACATCCTTTGTGACATATTTGAAGATGTCTCCGTGAATTACCTTGGAATTTTCAGGTGAAAGAGATTCTATATCGCCCGCAGTTTTCAGTTTTTCTGAAAGTACATCAAGCATTGCTTTTGAACTGTCCAGAAATATCACCGATTTAACCAGCGGAGCTACCTCAATTCCGGCCAGTCCTGTTCCGCAGCCATAGTCAAGCACTTTAAAGTTTTTCTCAGGCGTGATGTTTTCCAGCATCTCTCTTACAAACTTTCCTGCCATTTCAACTTTGACTGGTGAGTCCCACTCTTTGGCCTTATGTTCAAACTTATCGGTTGTCATCGTTTTCATTTTTCTCTTTTAGTTATGCTGATTCTCTTCCGGCCACTCCAGTGTACTGTAGTCTGTCTTCTCCCTGTTTCTCCCGCCAAGCGGAGTGTAGCCGCTCTCTTCAAGTTTTGCATAAATCTCCTCGAAGCTTACCTCGTCTGTATGGTCTATAGTTACTTCGTTTTTATAGTTGTCGATATTTACTGCGTAAACACCGTTTAGTGCCGCAATCTCCCTGTTTAGCGAGTTGTTGAAAACGCAGCAGTTTGCTCTCTCTACCTGTATAACTGTTCTCATTATATGTCAGCTTTATTCTCTCTTCCTCTGGTCGTTTTACTCTTTGCTCTTTTTTGAATCCTTTTTAAACATGCTTCCCAGCAGACCTCCCAGTAAAATGCCGTAAAGAGTACTGTTGAGCGGCGATGATGTTATGGGACATGTCCCGCTGTTACAACCAATAAAGTACCAGTAAAGATACCCGCCCAGTGCACCGGCAGCACCGCCTGCAATAACTGTCCACTGTTTCTTGATATATGATATTGCCTTCTCCATTTTGTCCTGTAAAATTTATGCAAAGATAAATATATTTTCTAACAAAACAATTTTCCAATGGAAAATAAATTGCAAAAACTTTGGTTGTGGGTGAAATTAAGTTTAAATTTGCCCTGAATATTAAATCGGACACCCGGTAATAAACAATTGCATAGTAATTATGTTATTATTGGGTGTAAAAATGAAACCTATGTCTTATAATTTATTAAAAGGAAAAAGGGGTCTCATATTCGGGGCCTTAAACGAAAGCTCGATTGCATGGAAGACAGCAGAGAGAGTGTATGAGGAGGGAGGACGCTTTGTACTTACCAACACGCCTGCATCTATGAAAATGGGGAATATCGAGGAACTTGCAGCTAAATGTGAATCAATAGTTATTCCTGCAGACGCAACCAATGTTGAGGACCTGGAGCTTCTCATCACAAAGGGGATGGAATTTCTGGGGGGCAAGTTTGACTTTGTACTTCACTCAATTGGTATGTCACCCAATGTAAGAAAGGGACGGACCTATGACGATCTCAACTACCACTATCTTCATCAGACTCTTGACATCTCTGCAATCTCCTTTCACAAGGTTCTTCAGAGCTGCCGCAAGCTCGATGCAATCAATGACTGGGGTTCTGTTGTTGCACTATCTTATGTTGCAGCACAGAGGACACTCTATGGCTACAACGACATGGCAGATGCCAAAGCTCTCCTTGAGTCTATTGCAAGAAGCTTCGGTTACATTTACGGCCGTGAGAAGAATATCAGAATCAACACTGTTTCTCAGTCTCCTACAATGACAACTGCCGGAGGCGGAATTATGGGATTTGACAAACTCTACGATTTTGCTGAGAGAATGTCTCCGCTTGGCAATGCCACAGCTGAGGAGTGCGCAGATTATGTGATAACTCTGTTCTCTGACCTTACACGCAAAGTAACCATGCAAAACCTGTTCAATGACGGAGGTTATTCAAGCATGGGTATGAGCCTTGCCGCAATGAGCGTTTACCGTGAAGGGCTTGAGTACACAGACGTAAAGGACGACAAGCGTACTTCAAAAGCTAAAAAGTAGTCCTGCAAATACTTACAGCTTAGAGCTGACTAAAAAGGAAGACCCGCTAAAACTGATTTTAGCGGGTCTCTCTTTTTGGAATTAACGATATTGAAGATAGTCCCCGGTTATACGAACAGAGCTTTAACCTCTTTTTCTGAAGGAACTTTACCCTTGATTTTGACAACTCCGTCCACAACAACAGCCGGCAGCATCATAACATTAAACTTCATTATCTCAGTTATATCCTCAACTTTTGTGAGGTTCGCCTCAATTTTATTCTCTTCAATAACCCTCTTTACAACTTCGTAAGTTGTTTTGCATTTGGCACAACCTGTGCCCAGAATGATAATTTCCATTTTTATTTCAGATTTACTTATTCAATAGTCAGCCAGTGCTGATATTCTTAAACTTTTCTATGACCACATGGTCATTATGATGTAGTATCCGCCTGTAATAATAAATATGGCGGCAATTACCCTCTTAAACCAGATCTCAAATCTTTTGATGTTACTGTAAAACTTACCCACATTGGAGACGCTGTATGCCAGCAGCCATGCTGTGATAATCACCGGCAGCCCTGTGGCTGCTGCAAATGCAGGCGGCAGCAGCAATCCTTCCGGAGAGGCAATTGTCAGGGGAATCAGCACAACAAAATAGAGGACTCCGCTGTACGGACAGAATGCCATTGCAAATAAAACTCCCAGCAGAAATGAGTTGAGGTATCCGCGCGTAAAACTCTTCTCCTGAAGCCTGCTTCCAAACCCTCCCACTGCAGGGAGCTTTATTACATCCAGCATCAGAATTCCAAAAACAACCAGAGCCACTCCAAGCCAGACTCCGCCTATACTCTGAAGTGCTCGGGCAATTTCAAATTTACTCGCTCCAAAATAGAAAAGTGTACCAAGGGATGTGTAGGTAAACATTCTTCCAAATGTATACAGCACTCCGTTTAAAAGTACCCGTCTCTTATCTGTAATATCCCTGCTGAGCCATGCCGTTGCAGTAATATTTGTGGCAAGAGGGCAGGGGCTTATTGCTGTCATGAGCCCAAGGATAAAAGCTGTAAGAACCGGTATCTGCGAACTGTCCGCAATGTTTTGCAAAAACTCCATATTGCAGTTTTTACTGAGCCGAAAGGTTCGTATTGATTACGCTTTCAATCTCTGCCCTGAGCACATCGGGATCTTTTATTGCATTGGCGAAAGCAAAATCGGTCATGTCAGTATTATTCTCACCTTTAGAAATGACCAGTGAGCTCCAGGAGATTTTATACTTCTCTGCAATGGCTTTGAATTTAGGATCGTCTGTGTTCACCTCGGTAAATACAACATTCTTATTGTCAGAGAACCGGATATTTACAACCTCCTTTACAATCTCACCAACGGCAATGCAGGTTTTGCATCTTTGAGTTCCGTGAAAATAGAGGACATTCACAATCTGCGGACTGTAGTCCAGTAGTACATCATCTGCAGAAACGGCTGCTTCGGGTGTTGTTTGCCTTCCTCCGCATGAGAGGAGTAAAAGTGCTGCAAATGCGAGCGTTAGGAATTTTTTCATTAGTTATTTTGTTATGTGTGTATCATAGTACTTTTTCTTAAGGCGGAATGCCATATTTACAAGCAGAATAAGCGCAGGCACCTCCACCAGTGGTCCCACTACTCCGGCAAAGGCCTCTCCGCTGTGAAGGCCGAATACTCCAATTGCCACGGCAATAGCAAGTTCAAAGTTGTTTCCGGTTGCAGTAAAGGAGATAGAGGCGTTTTTGTCATAGTCTGCATTAAGCATTTTCCCGGCAAAAAAGCTGAGGAAAAACATAACTACAAAGTAAATGAGCAAAGGAATCGCTATTCTCACCACATCCAGAGGTATATCGACAATCAGTTCTCCTTTGAGGCTGAACATCAGGATAATTGTAAGCAGCAGAGCTATAAGTGTTATTGGTGAAATTCTTGGAATAAACTTCTCTTTGTACCATTGCTCTCCCTTTAACTTAACCAGCCCGAACCGGCTTATTACTCCCATCAGGAACGGAATTCCCAGATAAATACCCACAGTTTCTGCTATTGTTGCAATTGAGATATCAACTATTGCTCCTTCAAACCCAAAGAATGGAGGGAGCACTGTTACAAAAATCCAGGCATAAAAACTGTAAAAGAATACCTGAAAAATACTGTTAAGTGCTACCAGGCCTGCACCATATTCTGAGTTTCCCTCTGCCAGGTCATTCCATACAAGGACCATTGCGATGCATCTGGCAAGACCTATCAGAATAACTCCCACCATATAATGAGGGTAGTCCCGCAGAAAAATTATTGCAAGAAGGAACATCAGTACCGGACCGATAATCCAGTTCAGAAATAAAGAAAGGGAAAGGATCTTTACATTTTTGAAGACCTTTGGCAAAAGTCTGTAGTCAACTTTGGCCAATGGCGGATACATCATAAGAATCAGACCTATGGCCAGAGGTATATTTGTTGTCCCGCTGGACATTGCATCGATTTTACCTGCAACTCCGGGAAAAAAGTATCCGGTTGCAACACCAATTGCCATTGCGGCAAAAATCCACAATGTCAGGTTCTTGTCAAGAAAGCTCAGTTTTTTTGTACTCATAGCTTTGCATTTAGTTACGTTACATTGATAATTTGTCTCAATTAATTACCTCACCAGGATTTGTGAATCCTGCAGCCATGTCCGGGAATTAAATTTCTGGCTTAATCATGCTGTTGTAGAGATTCAGAAAAGCAATCTTAATCTCGTCCCGTACTCTCAGGTATTCACTCCGGATAAACTCAGGCGTTCCCTGCGCATCCGACGGATCATCAAATCCTATGTGCAGACGGTGTTTCACTTTTCCCATAAATGCAGGGCAGCTCTCATTTGCTCCTCCGCAAACCGTAATAACATAATCCCACTCCTCACCCAGGTATTTTTCCACACTGTCAGAAGTGTGATGTGAAATATCCACTCCTGCCTCCATCATCACCTCAACAGCCTTGCTGTTTAGCTTTCCGCTCGCATTTGTACCGGCCGATGCAACATAAAGTGATTTATCAAACGACTGCAGGAAACCGTGCGCCATCTGGCTGCGGCAACTGTTTCCCGTGCAAAGTATCAGAATTTTTATCATTTTTTTTTAAGATTATTTTTTTGCGGTTTAAGATTCTGTAATTATTTAATCGACTATTACTTCAAGTACTTTTAATATTTATACAGGTTTAATGCCTGTTACCGTTATTGAAAAGATCATGATAGCCAGGCTTTCATCTGTCTTAAGTGGTTTTTCGCTCTGTACCTTCACCTGTGCGAAGCCGGCCTTTCCAATGCATGAGAGGTATTGTGCCCTTGTTAATGCTCCGCCTACGCAGCCGGCAATAAAACCGGGAGATGTTCTTATCTCCTCAGGCAGCTCCTCCTCTGAGACCACATCAGAGATGCAAAATCTTCCCCCCGGTTTAAGTACCCTGAAAATCTCACGGAATGCCTGCTCCTTGTCGGGAACCAGATTCAGCACGCAATTGCTAAGGACTATATCTGCATAGTTGTCACCAAGCGGAATACTTTCAATGTCGCCTTCTATAAAATCAACATTTGAATAGCCCAGTTTTTTGGCATTCTCCCTTGCCTTCAGAACCATTTCAGGTGTAAAATCAACTCCTGTGACCCTGCCGCTCTCTCCCACAAATGACCTTGCAACAAATGAATCATTACCTGCCCCCGAGCCCAGGTCCAGAACAACCTCGCCCGGCTTCAAATGGGCAACCATAACAGGAATCCCGCATCCGAGGCCATAGTCTGCATCCTCAAAATGGCCCGACACATCTTTGTAGTCTGAGCTCATTCCCGGCACACCTGCACTGCAGCACCCCTCAATTCCGCAGCAACCTGCGGAACTTTTCCCCTCTTTAGAATTATCTCCGCAACAATTACCGGCAGAGTCGCTCTGACTCCCGCTGACTGCCGCTGAATATCTCAGCTTAATGGCATCTTTCACTCCTTTTATATCCAGTTTCATTTTAAAAGATATTTGTCAGCGTACATAATCCAGGCAGCATTAATCTGCATTAAACGATTACCTGCAAACATAACTGTTGCCCTCAATATCCCGGAACAGCCCGGCAAACATTGTCCTGGCCCTGCTCCAGTTTTCGCGGTTAATACAGTATTTGATTGAAGGGAGGGTAAGTGTACCCTGAATGAGCCCGGCCTCTTTAAGTTCACTTAAATGTTGTGATAATGTGCTCTTTGCCACCGGAATTACCTCAGACATATCTCCGTGATAGCAGCATGTCTGACTGGCAAGCAGATCCAGTATCGCAATTCTAACCGGATGTCCCAGGGCCTTGGCAAATCTTGCCATTTGCTCCTGCTCTGAAGTAAATGCCTTCTCTTTATTATTCATAATTATTTGCTCTCATGATCTATTGTTCGCAAAATTACGAATATTAATTATTTGTGCAACTTGTTTCCTTCTAAAGTTTCACATGTGCCAAACTTGGCCTTGTCAAAGGTCGTTTTTCTTTGCCTGGTGATGGTTTTGAGTGTGTTATGAACAGAACTTTAGATCGACCCGTACAGCTGTAACTAATTGATTGATTGCATGTAGCCCGTTAATCTGACATCTCAGATGTCAGATTAACGGGCTATGTGCTAATAATCTGCAACTTGCAGCCCTGCGGGTAGCAATGAAAATCTCTGGTAT
>PHDP01000136.1 GCA_002842655.1 Bacteroidetes bacterium HGW-Bacteroidetes-14 | reverse complement strand
TTAGGTAGTTGTAAATTGAAAATCTCTTAATTTCTCAATTCAGTTATTTGTAAAGCTCACAAAATGTGATAAATGTAAATTAGGCTGGCAGGTGTCAAAACGATTGGTATTTTACCCCTGGGGAAAAGTGTCAGATTTCTTATAGCCAGCACATTAGACAAATCTGCATATTTTTATAACGCGCTGTATATGTGGCGTTTGACACTTTTCCCCAGGGGTAAATTGCACGTGGGAAACTTTAGCAGGTGTCAACGAGCATAACATTTTACACCTGGGGAAAAGTGACCCCCAAAAGTTATTTGTCTAACTTTTGGGGGTCAAATCGGTACCAAAATCTTTGGTAAATTGCGGCGCAGACTACAGGTTCATATGCAGATCTGCCTCATTAGCGGCCTCTACATACTGGAAGATTCCCGTGAAACCGTCAACAAGGTCGTTATACTGCTCCATTGAGTTACCATCCCACATTTTACCTGCAAGGCTGCAAATGTAAACCTTTACATTGGCCATCTCCTTTACCTGTCTGAATGACTCAATCCAGCTGTTCATCTTAAGTTCGCTGAACTTGGCCTTCATCTCGTTTTTAAGATGAGGGTACTCAACATAAGAGTCGTCAAGATCTTCGTTGCCCTTCAGAAAAGCACGCGCTGCAGTAAGAAGTACATATACCTCTATATCCATGTCGGCTGCCGCAGCTCCGCTCATTATAACTCCCGCGCCAACAAGTTTGTCTATGCTGCCGGACGAGAGTCCAATTACCATTTTTGCCATATTGTCGTTTGTTTTCTTGTTCTTAAATATTTATTGTCGCTTGTGGTGAGTCCGGGCGTGTCGCCCGGGTGGAGCGTCGCCTCTGAGGTACAACTCCCGGAGTTTATCCTCCGCACCCTGCGGCTGCCTTTTTAGGGGCGGCCTTAACGGCACCTCTTACAGGAGCTGTCTCAACCAGGTCCGGATATGCTGTCTGCCAGTTGTCGAATCCGCCTTCAATAACCTTCACATTCGAATATTTGAGAAGGGGAAGAACGGTTGCTGCAAGAGCAGATCTGTCGCCATTGCTGCAGTAAATGTAAACCGGGTTCCTGTGGCGTGGAGCCTTTTCTGAAATCATATTTTCAAGAACTCCGCGCGGAACAGGGATGGCACCCTTGATACAGCTTACGTCAAATTCAGATTGCTCACGGCAGTCGATGAGGTAGTAGCCGTGGCCCTCTTCCAGCACCTTTGCCATATCTGCCGCACTTATCCATTCAACCTTCCCCTTTGCATCCTGGACCATGGCCGCAGCCGAGTCAAATGTGCGGTTGTCGTAACCCGAGCAGGAGGAGAGAAAGAGAAGTGCAGAGAGAGAAATAATTAATAATCTCTTCATTTCCGTAAACTTTAATTATTAATGAGACCAGTCTGAATAAGATCCTGCGTAAAGTTTTACATTAGGATATTTAAGAACATTCGTTAGCACAAAGTATGTAAAACTTCCTGTTGCACCCGTTTTACAGTAAACGATAACCTCTTTGTCCTTTGGAACAGAAGCGAAGATCTTTGCAAGTTCGGCTGCTGGCTTGAGTTTTGAGTTAACTGAAAGCAGGTCGTTAGGAATGCTCACTGCCTCGCCAATATGACCAGCAGTATAATCTGCAGCAGCGCGTGAGTCCACCAGAAATGTGCCCGCAGAGGTCATTTTCGACTTCACATAATCTTTGGTTGCAAGCATTGAAGCATTAACCGAAGGAGAGAAACTTGCTGCAGCAAGTTTAGCAGGGTTCTTGGTAATTGGCTTTCTGGCTGCAAACCATGCACCCATGTTACCATCAAGCAGGCTGACATCCTTAAAACCTATATACTTCATAACCCAGTACATTCTTCCGGCACTAACTCCGGTTTTGCAATAGATTACTACTTTGTTTTTTGGCGAGACACCATTTGATGCAAAAATCTTTGCCATCTCTGCCGGAGATTTGAGTGTACCCTCAACCGGGGTGTTTGTGCTGAGCGACACAGCATCAATATTAATTGCCCCGTCAATGTGAGTCTTCAGGTAATCAGATGCAGGTCTTGCATCAATTACAACAAGTCCGGGCTCTTTGATGCTCTTTGCAAGTTCGTCAACGCTAACAAGCTGAGCACTTAACTGAAGTGCCGAGAAAACGAGCACAAAACTTAGAAATATCTTTTTCATAACTTTTTCAAATATTAGAACTTGGCCTGAATCTGAACCATTACCATATCATTGAGAATCTCTCTTGACTCCTTAAGGTTTGCATAGTTAATCTGAAGCCTTGTGTAGTCGTTGATGTAGTAGTTAAGACCAATTGTATAAGTGTTTACTCTGCTGAATCTTGAATCCTTGTCTGAATTCCAGGTATCAAATTTTAGAACCGGCTCCAGGTTGAACTTTGTCTTGTAAGAGGCAATAATCCATGCTCCGTCCTTATGATATGTACCCGGCTGTTTTGTCTCATAACCGATAATTCCGCCGCAACCGCCGTAAATTGGAATTCGCGAGGCCGAGAAGAGTTTGTCCTGTCCGTAGATGTACTCACCCTGAATGAGGAGGTTCTTCCAGCTAAACTGCGCCTCAGCAGCAAAACGGTAAATATTGTTAAGCTTTTCTGTAGGGTCAGTAGGGTTGATTCCGCCAGCCTTAAAGCTGCCGCCAATCTTAAGACCCTTGAAAGGACCCGCAACAATGCGGCCTACAATATTCTTATTGTTATTGTCGTCGTGGTTGTTCATACCGCTTCCGTTCATCAGACCAACGCTGTAAGAGAACTTAAGAGAGTCGTGTCCGCCGCTTACAACAAGACCCAGGTCTCTCTGAGGTCCAGCTAGCTGACTGACAACTTCTGAGCGGTTTACTGTATAAAGACCTGAACAAGCTGTATTCTGCTCAAGAGAGAAAGGGCTTTTGAACTGACCCACAGTAATCTTTGCCCACTTGGCAAATCTTGTATATGAAACATATCCGTCCAGAAGGTGAACTTTGTTCTCTGAATTGCTGAATCCACTGTATTCAACTGCAAAATAGTAGTCAATGTCGTAAGGAATTGATCCCACTACGCCCAGACGAGCACGGTTGAATGTGAACTCATTTTTGTTGAGGCTCTGGCCATTTGCATCCTTTCCGTTTATGTAATAGTTAAACTGAGGCTGAATGAAACCGGTCACTCCAATAAGGTCTCCGCTGCTTCCGCCCTCCATGCAACCCTGAGAGTATGCATTCATTGAGAACATTGCAAGAGCTGCTGCAAACAGGTATTTAATTTTTTTCATTGTTTTCTGTGATTAAGCGTTAATTAATTGGTTACATATG
>PHDP01000022.1 GCA_002842655.1 Bacteroidetes bacterium HGW-Bacteroidetes-14 | reverse complement strand
GGCTTTGAATTTGGCTGTGAATTTGCGTCGTGATCTTTTCATAATGACAGAAATTTAATTGTTTATTAATTCCTGTCCAAAATTTTTAGACCATTACAGAACATCTCCGTTTGCATTCACATTAACCCTTGTAGCACGACAAGATGCAGCTCCAATTGATATTGCTGCGGCAAGAATAAAAAACAAATATCTCTTTTTCATATAATCTTATTTTATTAATTGTATTTTTCATAAAAATAATCAAAAAAACGTATACTCTTACAATATATTTAGTACTTTTGCAACCCCAAAACAATGGTTCTGTAGCTCAGTTGGTAGAGCACGACACTCTTAATGTTGGGGTCGTGGGTTCGATCCCCACCGGGACCACAAAAAATATTATTATTTAAGGATTACTTGCAATCAATGCTTGTAATCCTTTATTTTTTATCTTATTTTTAAAGATTAAAATTAAAATAACTCATTTCATATAATACAATTATTATCAAGTAATAAAAAATTAAAAGATATTTTGCATGACAAATTTCACTTTTAAAAATCCCACTAAAATCATTTTTGGTAAAAACACAATATCTTCAATCTCTGCTGAGATTCCATCAGGTAAAAGAATTCTCGTCACATTTGGCGGTGGCAGCGTAAAATCAAACGGAGTATACGACCAGGTTATAAGTGCCCTCAAAGGATTTACATATTTTGAATTTTGGGGTATTGAGGCAAATCCAGATATATCAACCTTGAGAAAAGCAATTTCTCTTGGCAAGGGAAAAAACTGCGATTTTGTTCTGGCAGTTGGCGGTGGTTCTGTTATTGACGGATCAAAGCTGATAGCTTCCGGAATTCTTTATGATGGTGACGCCTGGGATATTGTAATGAAAAGAGACTGGACAGCTAATAAGTCATTACCTCTTGCATCTGTTCTAACGTTGCCTGCAACCGGGTCTGAAATGAACGCCGGTGCAGTAATCTCATACAGAGAGAAAAAGGAAAAATTTGCATTCTATTCTCAATATCCTGTATTTTCTGTACTTGATCCTGAAACTACATTTACACTGCCGGCTCATCAGGTTGCATGCGGACTTGCAGATACTTTTATTCATGTAATGGAGCAGTATTTGACTACCACCGGTCAGTCACCGCTAATGGACAGATGGGCGGAAGGAATTTTGCAGACTGTTATTGAAATCGCCCCTCAAATCAAACATAATCAGCAAAATTATGATGCCATGGCCAGTTTTATGCTAAGTGCCACAATGGCTCTGAACGGATTTGTCTCAATGGGAGTTTCTCAGGACTGGGCTACACACATGATTGGACACGAACTAACGGCTCTTCATGGACTTACACATGGCCATACGCTTACTATTGTTTTACCCGGAACAATGTGGATTATGCGAGAAGAGAAGGGAGATAAGATTCTCCAGTACGGAAAAAGAATCTGGAATATCGAGGGAGAGAACAGAGAAGAGACTATTCGCAAAATCATAGACAGAACTGAAGAGTTTTTCCGTTCACTCGGGCTTAAAACCAAACTATCTGAAAATGGTGCCGGTATTGAAACTATCAACGAAATCGAGAGAAGATTTGCTGACAGAAAGGTAAAATTCGGAGAGAACCGCTCTGTAGATTCATCTGTTGCAAGAAAGATACTTGAACAGGTTCTTTAGATCTTATTTAAGCGGGAGTTTATTTATCGCATCTACAATTGCTGTTGCAGAAATTGTAGAGCCGGAGACTGCGTCAATACTCTTTTTGTAAACCAGTGTTCCCGGAGTTTTTCCGCTGAATTTCGACAACCATTTTTTGTTAGTTGCTCCTATACCATAATCTGAGGGATATTCAAGAATCTGAATATCCCTTATTTTATTTTGATTATCAATAAGAACACAAAAAACAAATTTGTGTGCCCTGCCTGATACTCTCCTTATGTAAAGTTTAAAAATACCCCTGCCCTCCTTTATAAATACTTCGGCATTTTCCTGTTCATCATGCATAATTTCATACTCTTCCAGTTGAATTCCTGCTGACTTTTTCAAAGCTAAACCAATACTTTTTTTGTAGGATTCAAAAGGCTGCTGGGCAAACAGTAATGCTGAATTCAACAACATCAAAACTATTAATGAGCACAGGGATATTTTCCTTTTCACAATGGTTAATTATTAAAAGTTAATTCCTATTCCGGCATTGATAATATTTTCGGCAACAGCTCCGGCCTGTCTGCTCTTTTTGTACTGGTAGTCAATCTTAAATACAACACCGTCTGCTGGTTTGAATCCAATGCCTGCAAAGAATTCATCTGTATTGAAAGCATCATTTTTCACTAAGTTTCCGGCTACAGAAGAGTGGGTATTATAGTGCTCATACCTGACAAATGGTACCAGTCCCATTTTTTTCCCATGAAGAAGGTCATATCCAGCCTCCAGATACCATCCCGTCATTGCGCTGCCAAGTTTGGGCTTGTTATCGTTAAATTCATTATAAGCTTCGCTATTTCCAAGAGAGGCATAAATAAACTGACCCCTTGACTGGAATGCTCCGGTGTTGTATCTGAAATCCAAACCAGCCATTGCAATTTTAACTGTTGAAGAATCTGCGGCTGCTCTTGCAGTTTCTGAGCTCTTATCCAGACCATTGAAGAGTTTGGACTCAGTATTTCCGAAATACCCGGAAAGCCCGATATTCAGACCCTGAATACCATAATAATCAACTTTAAGCGACAGATCAGGTGAAGACATGTTTGTGTTAATACCTTTCTGTCTTGCGCTTCGGAAACCAGATGCTCCGCTTAATTTATTTGTACCGTCGTATCCATAAAATCCATTAAACAGATACAGTTGATACTTAATTGATGCTGATGCGATTCTGCCACCTATCCCTGCACCAATTTCTCGCCATGTAGTAGGCACGATTATATTGTCTATTGAAGGACGCTCAACACCGTTGAACAGGGTTGGTTCGTGGAATTCGTTTACAATCCCCATAGGAACAAGCATTAGTCCGCCCCTGAATGAGAGATAGTCGTTCAGCCTGTAATCAACAAAAGCTTGTTCTACATAAAGCTCATTTACATGTTCAAATTCAACTTCAGTAACAAAATGTAAATCCTTTGTGAATTGATATCCAAAAAAGAGAACCATTCTGTGAACATCAAGCTTACCATTGAACCGGGTATCCTTTGATACTCTCTGGTTGTAGTCAATCTGGCCATATCCGCCAATTTTAAGTTTAGATTCTCTCTCTTCCAGCATTTGCTCAGCCGTATTTAAAACAGGCTCCTTAGCATTTTGTGCAAAAAGAGATATACCAAGAATAAGTGTAATTGCTAATGATAGTACTTTTCTCATCTTTATATTTTGATTTTACAATGCAAAGATGAGGGGCCTGCAAAAACTAAACAATCCCTATAATTGGGGATTTTACGCAGAAAAATACCAAATAATAGGGGTTATTGCTCAATCAGACCATTTAACAGAGCATAAACAGTCAGACCGGACACACTCTTAATCCCTGTTTTTCTTACAATATTTTTTCTGTGTGAAATTACTGTATGAACAGATATATTGTGAATTCCTGCAATCTCTTTGTTGGTACATCCTTTTGCAACAGATACAAGAACTTCCAGCTCTCTGTCAGACAGGTCATAACTTTCGGGGTGGCCGCTTTGCTTCTGATATTTTTTGTCACTGTCAGATGAAAGAGATCCGGCCGTTTTCTCAATTTTTAAAGCAATCTCCGCAGGCGTGTCATAAATTGATATAACGGAATCAAATTGTCTGATGAGAATATCGCTTGTATGAGTATATGAAAATGCAATTATTCTTGTATCTTCTGTATTGGATAGTATGCTTTTAATAGTTTCTGCCCCGCTTGGGTCAAAAAGAGCGGGATTAACAATAATAATATCAGGATCAATCTCATCTGCAAATGAAGAATAATGAGAAAGTGAGGAAAAGGACCATAATATTTGAAATTTACCGGAAATTTGCGAAAGAGAGGTTTCCAGACCTGCTCTTAAAATCTGGGATGGATCAATAATGGCTATCCTGAATTTAACTGCCATGATTGATAGATTTTATGCTATTTTCCAAATGTGCAACCAGAGGAACCAGTAAGAAATCTTCGACCCTGGCATGATTTTCAAATTCCTCTTCAAGCAGGTAAAGTCGGGACAGCAGATCATATACAACATCATGCGGATATCCTGCAGGAAGATACTTAAGCAAGATATTTTTCAGGTCACTCAATTTTGCTTCAATATTGGAATGATTCTCTTCAAATTTTTCAATGGAGTATCCCTTCTCTCTTTTGCCGGATAAAATTCCCGTTACATAAGGGAAGACCGTCTTATCTTCGTAAGTAAAGTGAGATTCCAGTTCATCACGGTACTCTTCAAAAAAATGTTGTAAAATTTTTGAGTGCTTTGGATTTGCACCGGCAGAAGAAGTAATCTTTGAAACGCATAATTCAATTGACGGTATGTCTTTGTTCATGAATTCGTTATGGGATAGTCTGAGGTAACGAACCAGATCTGCAGTTTCGCTTTTGGAAAAAGAGTCCATTTCAGGTTTATACTGATTGAAATCTGCGATATTACAAATTGCCAGAAATATTTTTGCAGAAACAGAATTTGCATAACATACCTCGTTAACGCTGCTCTCACCAAAACCAGGTTTGATACCCAGCCTTGAAAGTATTTTAATAATCATGTAACTGCCGTTAACAAGGGTTGACATTTTCTCGTTACCACTGTAGAATTCCCTCATATCTTCACTTTTGCAATAATAAACCAAATATCGGAAGAAATGTTTAAATTTAAGTTATTGTTAAAAATATGAAGAGATATAAATTAGGTTTGGCACTATCCGGCGGAGGAGTAAAAGGTTTTGCACATGCAGGTGCCCTAAAGGCTATGGAAGAGCATGGTATAATACCTGATATTATATCCGGGACAAGTGCAGGAGCTATTGTTGGAGCCCTCTATTCTGCCGGTCACACACCGGACGAAATTTGCAGTTTATTTAAAGACAAAGATTTCAACCATTTTGTAGAATTAAATCTGCCAAAAAACGGATTGTTTCGAACTACTGCATTTCTTAAATTCCTGAAAGAAAACATAAAAATGAAGAGTTTTGAAGAGCTTCCTGTTCCGCTTCGGGTTGTTGCCACTAATCTGGATGAGGGGAAATCAGTTGTTTTTTCCGAAGGAGAACTTCATAAAAAAATTATGGCATCATCTTGCATTCCTGTTATATTTAATCCGGTAGAAATTGACGGAGTTAGTTATGCAGACGGTGGAATATTCAAGAACTTCCCTGTATCTGTAATCAGAGATGATTGCGAAACAATTATTGGTATAAATGCAAGCCCGCTGGTTGCCGAAAAATATTCAAAGAACATTGTTGGAATTGCAGAAAGAACATATCATTTTATGTTCAGGGCAAATACAGTTGAAGACAAGAAAATGTGCGACATTCTTGTTGAGGTTGAAAGTGCAATGCAATTTAAGACTTTTGACCTGAAGAAGGTCGATATAATCTTCGAGATGGGATATCAATCTATGAACAAAGCTCTGGACAGAAACAAACAGAGGCCAGCCTGAATGGCCAGCCTCATATTTATGGTGATTTTCTCATCTATTTTTTCAGATACTTTTCAAGAAACTGATCCTGTTCCCAAAGGAGATGCATGATATTCTCCCTTGTAACATAGCTATGTGACTCCTTAGGAAGGATGACCATTCTTACAGGAGCGCCAAGACCTTTCAATGCCTGGAAATATCTCTCAGTCTGCAGAGTGAATGTTCCAGGATTGTTATCGGCTTCTCCGTGAACCAGGAGCAGCGGAGTTTTCATACTGGCTGCATTCATAAAAGGAGACATACGGTTATAAACATCCGGCGCATCCCAGTAGCTTCTTTGTTCGTTCTGAAATCCAAAAGGGGTAAGAGTTCTGTTGTAGGCTCCGCTTCTTGCGATACCTGCTGCAAATAACTTAGTGTGTGTAAGCAGATTTGCAGTCATAAAGGCACCATATGAATGTCCGCCAACAGCTACGCGGTTTCTGTCAATATATCCCATTGCATCAACTGCATTGATAGCAGCTTCTGCATTCGCAACAAGCTGCTCAATGAATGTATCGTTTGGTTCTGACTTTCCCTCACCTACAATTGGAAATGAGGCATCATCAAGAACGGCGTAACCTCTGGTTACCCAGTAAACAAATGAACCGTAATAAGGAGCTGTAAACTGGTTGGCGTTTTGCGTACTCTGTGATGCAGATGCTGCATCCTTAAACTCTTCCGGATACGCCCAGATAAGAAGAGGAAGTTTATCTTTCTTGTTCTTGTCATAACCTGCAGGAAGGTACAATGTACCTGAAAGCTCAATACCATCTGCCCTTTTGTATTTGATTACCTCCTTGTGAACATTTTCAATACTTTTGAAAGGATTTGCAAAACTAGTTATCTGAGTAATCTCATTCCCCTTTTTAAGCGAACGGAAATAATAGTTGGGAAATTCATTTTTAGACTCGATTCTTACAAGCAGCACTCCCTTTTTTATGTCTGTAAAAGAGACAATATCCTCTTTTCTGTTTGGCAAATCTGAACGGTATAATCTCTTGCTTGTCAAAGTTTTTAGAGTTAACTCATCTACAAAGGGAAACTGACCCTCTTTAGTAAAGCCATCTCCGGTAAGATAGAGTTTGCCATTTTCAATAGCAAGGGTATATCTGCCAAACTGATTCTTTTTTGTAACAAATGATCCCGGGTCTGAATACACATCCTGCATATTCCTGCTGTTATATAGCTTGAGCGAAATTTCAGGTGAGTCAGGTGAGAACATATAAGTAGATGTCATTCTTGTCTCATACCAGGAATCTCTGAGAATGGCAGTTTGTCCGTCACCCCAAATAACACCCGCATACCTTTGCGGAATTTTTACCATTGCTTTTGGTTCTGATGTAAACGGAGCATCCCATGAATACATCATATCCCTGAAGTCTGCCTTTACTGACGGATCGCCTCCGTCAAGAGCCTCTACAAAAGTTAGTGTTGCAGGTTTGTCTGAGCGCCAGTCCATTGATCGTTTACCGGTTCTGACTGCGCTAAATCCCTTAGGCATAATTTCAGTAAGCGGAACTGAATTAATTGTCTTTACAAACTCTCCTGCAGCTGTATATACTTTAGTTACCTGTGGAAAACGGTTCATAGGTACAATGTAAGAGTATGGTTTCTCGATAGTTGTAACCATCAGATAATTTCCGTCAGGAGAAAAACTCTCTCCCGCATATATTGCTGCGGGGAGAAACTTATCAGCTTTACCATCTGTTGAAACTTTCCATAATTCTGAATTTGCAATTGCATCAAAATTTAACTCATCATTTTTGTTTTTCAGAAGGTCTTGAAAAGTTCTGTTTTGTGCGGCTTTTCCATCCCCAACAGATACAATTGGTCCTTTTGGAAGGTCCCGTTTTTCGTCAATTAATGCTGATCTGTCGGCTGGTAACATTCTTACCAGAATTTCGCTGCTGTTTCTGAACCAGGTAAACGGATTGTTTATGTTTGCATTTACTCTGGCTTCTGTAAGTTTTCTTGCTGTGGCATCTGCCAGTGTTGCAATCCAGAGTTCTACTCCATCAGCTGTTGTGTTAGAAAAGATAAAATATTTATCGTCAGGTGAAAACTGAATATTTGTAATCTGCGGATTCGCGGGAAGCCCGGCTAATTGGTGTTCAGACTTATCTGCAATCCTGCGGATTTTTATGTTATTATAATAATTTGCACTGCTTGAAATGTTTGTTACAGGGTTGATTCGCAATCCGGCAAGTCTGAGTTCGGGCTGATTTAACTCTTCCAGTGTTTTGTAAGTACTTCTGTAAGTTAGTACCATATATTCACTCTTTGAGTCCAGCATTACCATTGGAGCTCTTTCATAATCTGCAAGTTCCATGATCTCTTTGGGAGGAGTTTTAAATGTAATATTCTCCTGAGATATGAGAGGGTAAAAGCCAGCCATGGCAAAGACTATCGTCAGTGCCAGTTTGTTAAGATGAATTTTTCTCATAGGGTTATTAGTGTTTATGAATTGAATCAATAATATTTACAAGCTGATTCTTCATGATGGGTTTTGCAATATACCCATCAAACCCGGCAGCGCGGATATTCTGTTCGTCATCTGAAAGCGCATATGCAGTCTGAGCAACGACAGGCAGATATGGCTTGAGCTTTTTGATAAGCTTCAGGGCATCATATCCGTTTAAAACCGGCATTTTAATATCCATCAGGACAAGGTCAACATCATCAGTTTCTCTGATAAAATCCACAGCTTCCTTACCATTAACAGCTCTGAAAACACTATGATTAAATCTTGTCAATAGTGCAGACAGATACAAATAATTTGTATCCTCATCTTCTGCTACCAATATTCTCAGAGGACTTAACATAATAATAAAAATTTAAAGCATGTCAACTTAATAGTAAAATTCAATCTTATTTGCAAATATCGAATTAATTTTTAGATCCACAATATTTTGAATTTCATCCCAATAAATATAGACTAAATGTGCCTTTTTTATTATTTCAGATACTGGATACACTCCTTCAAAATTATTATTTAAAACACTTGAAACTAAATATTGTTTAGTTTCTCCGGCAAGATAAAAAGCAATATAATCAGAACTTAGAATGCCATTGGCAGTTAGTGCAACCCTTCTTTGATTTGTATATGGATTAACAGATTCAAGGTAGATTCTTTCAGTTTTTAGCAATTCGGTCTGACCTGGAAAAATGGATGATGTGTGCCCGTCATCACCAATCCCCAGAATTACCATGTCAAAACCTTTACCCTTTTCTACATATTTCAAAAACTGATTCTCATACCTTAAAGCCTCCTTCAACGGATCTTTTTCACCATCAATCGGAAATACATTGTCTGGATTAACCGGCACTTTATCAAGCAATAAAGTTTTAGCTATACCATAGTTACTCTCCAGACTGTTATGAGGGACACATCTCTCATCAACCCAGAAAATCCTCAGATTTGTCCAGTCAATCTCATCTTTGTATTTGCCGCTCCAGAGATTAAACAGATTTACAGGACTGTTTCCACCTGAAATTGCCAGATTAAACGGCCTGTTTTCACAGTCCCTGACTTTGTTTATTGACTCTATAAGTCTGATTGTCAATTCTTCTGATGGCTTCATGTCAAATTATTACAACTCACAATATAAATCTGTATCAGTTAAGTTTTTACATGGGTTTGTCCAGCACTTTCCACCCTCAATTATTGAATCACTCTCTTGCGGGCCCCATGTTCCGGCAGGATAGCCATAAAGAGGGACGTTTGCATTCTCTGCCCAGTATTTAAGAACCGGATTGAAATAGTTCCAGCTTGCCTCAACTGCATCACTTCTTGTAAACAATACAGATTCGCCGTTCATGCAATCCTCAATAAGTTTTGAATAAGCATCTCCAGAAGGCAGACCGCCCAGTTTATCGTAAGTAAAAGCCATTGGAACCTGTTTAACATCGAATCCACTTCCGGGAACCTTCATATCAAATTTAAGGACAGCTCCCTCATTGGGCTGAATTCTTATTATGAGCTGATTCTGCTCCGGGCACCCCTCACTGCTGCTGAAAAGCTTATGCGGGGTAGGTTTAAAGTGAATTATTATTTCAGAAACTTTAGTAGGCATCTGTTTGCCTGTCCTGATATAAAACGGAACACCCTCCCATCTCCAGCTGGAGATGTTAACCTTCATTGCAAGGAAAGTTTCAGTATGCGAATCCGGAGCAACACTCTTCTCCTCTCTGTATCCCCTGATTCTTAAACCATCTTTTCTTTCTGAAGCAATATACTGCCCTCTGACAACATTTCTGACAATATCAGATTCACTGAGAGGTTTGAGCGATCTGTAAACCTTTACCACTTCATTTCTGAACTCCTGTTCATTAAATGCTACAGGTGGCTCCATTGCCACAAGTGCAAGTAACTGAATAAGATGATTCTGAACCATATCCCTGAGAGCACCGGCTCCATCGTAAAAACCGCCTCTATCTTCAATTCCCATGTTTTCCACAGCCGTTATTTCAACCCTGTCAATATAGTTTCTGTTCCATAATGGTTCAAATATGCCGTTGGCAAATCTGAAGGCAAGAATGTTCTGGACAGTCTCTTTCCCGAGAAAATGGTCAATTCTGAAAATCTGTTTTTCGTCAAAGGCATCTCTTAGAACCTCGTTCATTTTTCCTGCTGACTCAAGGTCGTAACCAAAAGGTTTCTCAACTATGATTCTGCTCTCTGAATTGTTCAATCCAGATCTCTTAAGGTTTACAGGAATAATTTCATAGAGAGAAGGAGGTGTGGCAAGGTAATATAAATTATTCCCACTGTTTCCTGACAGTTCGGATATCTTCTTATCAAGCATGGCATACTCCAGATGATTTGCAGGATCCATTTTCAAATAATGGATTCTGTTCAGAAAATCATTTTTTATCTCTTCCCTGAAATCTGCCCCGGATAAATATTTTTTAAGGCCGGCCTCAATTCCTGATTTATACTCTTTATCATCAAGAGGTGTCCTTCCCACTCCCAGAATTACAAGATCCCTGTCAAGTCTGTTACCGGCATGTAACATATACAGAGCAGGCATCAGTTTTCTTTTTGCAAGGTCTCCGGAGCCTCCGAATATTACTATAATTTTGCTTTTCATACTTATTACGCCCGATTATACATTGTAAACACCCGACGCAGTATCTCCGCCTTCGCCTGTCCAGTTTTCATGGAAAAACACGCCTCTTGGAGAATCAACCCTTTCAAAAGTGTGCGCGCCAAAGAAATCCCGCTGAGCCTGAAGGAGATTTGCCGGCAGTTTTCCTGAAGTAAATGAATAGAAGTAATTAATTGCTGCGCTGAATGCAGGTAAAGAGACTTCTGCAAGTACTGCTTTTGAAATTAGCGATTTCCACTGAGGCAGGGACTCAGATATCTCGTTTACAAAATAGTCAGACAACATTAAAGCCTTAAGATAAGGGTCAGAGGAGTACGCATTTGAAATCTTGTTCAGAAATCCTGAGCGGATAATACAGCCGTTTCTCCAGATTCTGGCAATAGAGGCGAAATCAAGGTTCCAGCTGTACTCTTTTGAAGCACTCTGCAACAGGTCAAAACCCTGAGCATATGAAGTCAGTTTTGACGCATAAAGAGAATCGTGTATCTCTTTTTCTGATGGTGTTGAAAAAGCATCTATGTTTCTGTGAAATTTCTGAGCTGCTCTCTCCCTCAGCTCTTTTCTGGAAGATAGTGATCTTTCAAAAACAGCTGTTGCTATAAGATTAAGTGATATTCCCATATCCATGGCACTATTAACAGACCATTTTCCCGTTCCCTTCTGACCTGCTGCATCAAGGATTTTATCTACCAGATAATCTCCGCTCTTATCCTTATGTCTCATAATCTGAGAGGTAATCTCAACAAGATAGCTTTGCAGCGGCCCTTTGTTCCATTTTTCAAATGTATCACCAATCTCTTCATTAGACTGGTTTACCATATTCTTCATCACATAGTAAGCCTCTGAAATAAGTTGCATATCGCCATACTCAATTCCGTTATGAACCATTTTTACAAAGTGTCCGGACCCGCCTCTTCCAATCCACTCGCAGCACGGCTCACCATCCTCTGCCTTGGCGGCGATTGATGTAAATATTGGCTTAATATGTTTCCATGCGCCAAATGAACCTCCAGGCATTATAGAAGGACCTTTGAGAGCACCCTCCTCTCCTCCTGAAACACCGGCTCCTACAAAAAGAAGTCCTTTTGACTCAATGTATTTTTGTCTTCTCTCACTATCGGCAAAGTAAGAGTTTCCGCCATCAATTATTATGTCTCCCGGAGAAAGTAAAGGTATAAGCTGATCAATTATTTTATCAACGGCTTCTCCTGCCCGTACCATCATCATTACCTTTCTTGGTGACTCAAGTGACTCTGTAAAATCCCTCAGAGCCGCAAAGCCCTCTATGTTTTTTCCCGAGGCTCTGCCTGAAATGAATTTGTCAGTTACCTCAGCCGTTCTGTTATAGACTGAAACTTTAAATCCCTTGCTCTCCATATTTAGAACAAGATTCTCTCCCATTACGGCGAGACCAATTAACCCTATATCTGATTTTTTCATGGTTTCTGAAATTTATTCTCTCTTAAATATACACAATAACAAATTTCTCTCCAACTAGTTTTATTAAATTTGTATCAGAAATTTAACATAATGAAGTCATTCTTAAAACCGGCATTGCAAGGCATACTTACTGCAGCATTAATCCTGTCTGCTCCATCATGCAAAAGTAATTATGAGAAAGAGAGTTATACCTTTGAATACATTACTGTTCCTTCTCTTATAAATGATGAATCCGGACGGATTAATTTCCTGTCGCGGCACTTTTGGGACAATCTTCCATGGGATGACACAACTGCTGCCATACCGGCAGAAATAATTCAGAAACCATTCGAAGATTATCTGAAGATACTTGCATCAGGCTCATTAAACAGTGCATCCGCAGGGCTGAGAGCACACGCAGAGCGTTGCGCCGGTTCCGGATGGAATATTCAGGAACCTTTTATTGAATTGTTTGAGAAAACACTTTATAACCCTAATTCACCATACAGAAACGAAGAACTGTATATAACAGTGGCAGAGGGCTTTTTAAGCGGAGATAAACTTATGCCCGGAGCTTCTGAAAGATTTGCATTTCAACTTCAGACACTCCAAAAGAACAGGCCGGGTATGATAGCCGGAAATTTCAGTATTATTACTTCAAAAGGAGAAGAGATTGCACTTTACAGTATTAAATCATCCTACACAATGATTTTTTTCTATGAGCCTGATTGTAATTCATGCACCTCCAATAAGGATTATATAATTTCTTCGGATATCTTTTCAAAGGCAGATAAAAAATTAAGGATACTGGCTGTTTACACAGGTACAGATTACGATAGCTGGAGAAAGCATGCAGCAAATTTTCCCGAAAGCTGGATTATTGGCTATGATAAAGATAACATGGTAATAACAGAACAGCTTTATGACAGAAGGGCATCTCCGTCAGTATACATACTGGATAAGGATAAAAGGGTTATGCTTAAGGATGCCGATGCCTATACTGCTGAGGAGTTTGTTTCGAGGAATATTCTCAGACAACCTCTTCAATAAAGTTATCCTCAAGATACCAGATAAACCCTTTCACATTTGTAAAATTCATCTCCTTAAGGAGACTTGTATATTTTGAAATCTGCCTAGAATGAGATGGTAATCTCTGTTTCCCTGTTTTGAAATCAATAACAGATGTTTCACCTGCAATAACGACTCTGTCCGGACGGCTGACTGCTCCACCCGGTTCAAGGATTTCAAGCTCATTATAAACGCCTGACTTTCCCTGAAACCAGCCTCTCGGTTTTACTGACTTAACCAAATCAGTGAGCATCTGAATTGTAGAGATTTCATCTTCATGCGATAGCTCACCTGATGAAACAGCCTCCTTTACCGATGCCACGATATCTGACTCCGAATAGATTCTTGAAAGTACTGAGTGTATTACAACTCCTCTTTTTCTGGCTTTTTGAGACTCGCTGAAAAATTCTCCGGCCCTTAATGAGAGTTTTAGTCTTTCTGACGGGTCTGTCGTTACGAAACCGGGAATACTTATCTCTGCAGAGTGGTCATCACTTTTGGACAATTTCTTGTTCATTTTTCCGAATACAACCTGCATATTCTCATTCATCTCTCCCTCATATTTTGAATAAAGAAAATTTGAAATTCTGGAACTGCCGTTTCCGTTGGATTTATTGGCCGGAGCAAATACAATCAGATTATCTATTGCCCTAGTAAATGCAACATATGCAAGATTTATGTTGTCAACGATATTCCTCATATACTCCTCTTTCCATGCAGCGGAAAAGTGGGTTTGATTAAGACTGGATCTCCTTACAACAGGCACAAGAGGAAGTGCATTAAACGGCTCAATATGTGACTTGCACCACATTATACCACCATCTGCCCTGCTAAAATCAAGTGTAAAGAATGGAATAATTACAGATCCAATACCAAGCCCCTTTGATTTATGGATGGTCATTACCCTTACAGCATCCTGTCCTTCAGGAGCAGGAACTGATTTTCCCGACCCTTTTTCGTCCCACCATTCAAGAAATGCAGAGAGATCTGATCTGTTGTTTTTAACAAAGTCAAGCACAGTGTCAAGAAGAGCCAGTATATATACCGATTCTCCCTTTCTGGTCTCTTCACTCAACTCTCCGGCAATTGCCTCGCACATTTCATAAAGAGGAAGCCTGGCTACATCTCTTTTATTTTCCAGGGGAATATCAGAAAATTCGGCAATGATATTGTTTATAGAATCACCCGGTTTACAATAATATCTTAATGTTGAAATAATTTTTGATACACTTTCCGATGATCTGAGAAAAAGAGACTCTTCTGATATTACTTTATAATCTTTACTTATAAGGTATTCGGCGACAATGGCACCTTCAAGGTTCGACCTTACAAGAATCGCAATATCCTTAAGACTCTGACCGCTTTCAATCAGGGCATCAATTTGCTGCGGGATATGGCTAAGTGCCTTTTGTTTCCATGTCTCTTCGGCACCCTTCTCCTCCTCAAAAAACCTTATTTCCACATATCCATGTTTAGCAGCCCGCTCTCCCGGAAGGTGCTGCTGAACACCAGAATAGATGTCAGAGACAGTAAAGTTATTTTTCTCCATTTCTGCACTTGGTGCTGCAATAATATCACATTGCTCGGCAGCATACGGAAAAAAATCATTATTAAAATCAATGATCTCCCTTGCCGAGCGCCAGTTTTCAGTTAATTCACTCTCAGAAATTGAATCTGAACCAAGATCTGAATAGACATTATTGTTGAGTAAACCCCAGTCTGAACCTCTCCATCTGTAAATACTTTGTTTAACATCTCCAACTATCAGGTTATCATATCCGGAAGAGAGGCTGTTCATGACAAGTGGACGAAAATTCTCCCACTGGAGTACTGATGTATCCTGAAACTCGTCCAGCATAAAATGGTCGAGTCTTGTCCCCATTTTTTCATATATAAAAGGGGTGTCACTGCCGTCAATAATTTTATTTAACAGCTCTGTAGTCTCAGAAAGCAGTACAATTCCGTTTTCTCTGGAAACCTCCCTGATACTGTTATCAATATCTGAAAGAATTCCAAGAGTGAAAAGGTTCGGGTAAATTGCCTGGGCAGTTACAAAATCTGTATATTTCTCCTCTTCAAGTTCAGTTATTGAGTTCATCAGATTAAGCAAGCCGGCATCAACAGCACTCTCTGCCTTTGCGATAAGTGCCGGATTTTTTTTGGCAGTATCTTTTGAAAACCATTTTGCAGTATCATTACATGCAGCAATGAATCTGTCATTTGAGAGTGAGCAGTCTCCTGCAGCCAGTTTTGCAAATCTGGATGCAAAAGATGCTTTCCCGTAACTGAAGTCATCTGCCGAAAGATCGTGCGATTTCAATATTGAGAGGGCACTTCTGCCATATCCCCTCATTGAATCTTCATATCTGGTCAGAATTTCCTTTAGAATCTGGTTATAAACACTGATACTCTTCTTATCAGTAATAGAGTTCCCGCTCTCCTTTACTGCAAGTTTGTACGCCTCTCTGAAAAGTTGTTTTGCAGTAGAAAACACATCGGACTTTACATCCCAGTTTTCGCCTGCTTCAATTTTCTCATATGACAGATTAAGAAGCCATTCCAGTACCGGAGCATTCTCCTCCCTGTCAAGATTGAGTATCAGCTGGTCAATTGCCTGCAGAAGAATCATATCCTGATCCAATTCTACACTGTATGAGCTGTTTTTGCCAATTTCCCTGGCAAAAGCTCTCAGTGCCTGCTGGAAAAACTTGTCTATCGTGCTTATGTTAAACTGTGAGTAATCATGAAGAATGTTGGTAAGAATATTACCTGCGCGCGGGTCTTCCTTGCTCTTTCTGAATAGAACCTCCACAATCCGCCTCTTCATCTCTTCTGTAGCCTTGTTTGTAAAAGTCACAGCAAGAATACGCCTGTATGCATAATTATCTTCTCCCAGAAGTCTCAGGTACTCTTCTGTAAGCTTGTGGGTCTTTCCGGACCCTGCAGATGCCTTGTATAATTTTACTTTTCCCATATCATCTGCATATCTGGTTAAAGGGACAATATCCGCACCTCTTAAGTGCCGAAGTCTGAACAAATGGTACCTCAGGATTGAAAATTTCAATAAGTTTCTCCCTCAGATGAGTCTTAAATTGCTCTGTTAATTCCGGATTTGATGCCAGTTCAAGAGTACCCCCGTGAACAATCTCCCTTAGGATATAAGGTGTAAGCAGAGACTCTCTGTCTGGAGCAAGAAGCATGGCATAGAGGTACATCTGGAGAATAACATCGTATTTCTTTTCAGAAGCAGAGTTGAAGATATCCCCAAAATCTCTGAAAGGATCCGGATTTCTTCCTGTTTTGTAGTCAACAATTCTGAGCATTCCGTTTCTCTCATCAACTCTGTCAATAAATGCTTTGATATTTACTCTCTTCCCTTCTGCAAAGGAGAATGGTTTCTCAATTCTCATTTCAGATTCAATGTAGTTAAAAGGAGCAATTGTTTTGTCAAATTCCAGAGTTTTGAGAACATATCTTACAATAAGCTTGTCAACAAGAAGATTATGACCCTTGATCTCATCAATTTTCTGTTCTTTTTTGAACTGCTCAGAGACCACATTTTCAACATAGTCCAGATTTTTTATGATTGAAGCCAGAGTCTCTTTTGTAACGGTTTTTCCTTTATAATTACTGTAGATACTCTCCATCGATTTGTGGAAAATATTACCAAAAGTATTCGCTTCAACTGATTCGCTCACAGAGGTCTCCTCAGTTATACCCCTTACATACTGAAAATAGAATCTTAGGGGACAGGAGATATATGCAGATATTGAGGACGCAGATAAAGGCCTTGTTCCGTTAAGATAAAAATCCAGTTCTTTCAAAACTTTGTCATTCTTATCTATAACAACAGGCTCTGTGACTGTTTTTCCAATTTTGTAGGTTGCGATTTTTTCCTTCATCTTTAACTGATAGTGATACTTAAGCTGAAGGATAAACCTGCTCATTTCGCCTGTAACCAACCCCTCGGTTCTTGTATCATACAGCAACCACACCTTTTTTGCCCTGTATAGTGTTCTGTAAAAATGATATGCAGTTACGCCATCTCTGTATTCATAATCCGGGAGAGAGAATCCGCGGCGCAAATTATTTGGAATAAAAGAATTTGATGAAGACCTTGAAGGAAACACTCCCTCATTCATTGAGCAAATAACAAGATTATCAAAATCAAGACATCTCGTTTCAAGTACACCCATAATTTGCAATCCTGCCAGCGGTTCTCCCCTGAATGGTATAGAAGTCGAGTTGACCAACTGTCTGAAAAGTCTCAGGTAAGTAGCAACTGACATAGGAATTGAGAAGGACTTAAGCTTGGTTACAGTTGTATACAGATAGTAAATAAACTCCTTTTCAACCTGAGTTACATCTATTCGTGCAACGAGCAAATCCATGATTTCCAGAAGATAGTCAGAAAGTCTGTTTATATTCTCCACAGAAGTAAGAGAATCAGAAGTTACCTTTCTGAAGATTTTTTCAAGAAGTTCATCTCCCGCAAACAACTCAGGATTAATATATATCAGATTGTTTTCTGTTATCTCCCTCTCTCTCATTTCTGCTGCCTGCGGAGTAATCAGCTTAATATAACTATGCCTCAGTATTGGAAGGACACGTCTGAAATAGAGTGAACCTTTCTGCAGTTCAATAAAATTTTCTACCAGTGAAACAATTGAACCCTCCCTTAAAGGATATCCCATTGTAACATTTATTCCTTCTGGGATACTGTCTGCAGACCTTAGCATAGGTGTCAGCAGAGATTCATCTGGTAATATCACAGCACTGTTTATTCCACCTCTTTGCTCACTGATAATTTCTCCTGCAAGTTTAGTCTGTCCTGTTGCAGATGGAACCCCGATAATCTCTATTTGAGGTTTTTCTGTTACAGTAAAATCCAGATTCATTCTGGAAGGAAACCGTAACATGTTCTCCCTTATAAAAAGTGATGCCTTGTTATTGGGATCAGTAACCATATCTCCGCAGAAATCCCAGTAAAAATCTGCCTTACCTGATTTCTGAAGGGTGGTCATAAAGAGCTTTTCGCATTCATTAAGCGCATTGAATCCTACAAATACAACCTCTCTGTAACCTCCCAGCTTCTCCATTAATCCGGAGTTGTCTCCGCTGCGAAGAGAATCAGCAATTTTACGGTATATCATACCTTCATAACCACACCCTTCGGCTTCAAGTTCCTCCTTGATTCTTATGTACATGGGATATAGTACTTCCCATAATGCTTTGAATTTTTGTTTTTTTTCGCTGTTTTCTCCTGTTATAAAACTTGACCAGAAGCTTCTTACAGCCTCAAGTTGTCTCTCAGAAAGAAAAGAGTAGTCACTTTCAATCTCTTTGAGGTCCCTGACATTCGCAAACAGTTTATCTGCATTAACAAGATATTTGTCTGCATCGTCAAAATCCCCCAAGACAATTTCTCCCCAGAAGATAAACTCATCAAAACTCTCTTTGGAATCTGATAATTCAGTAAAGATTTTATAAAGTCTGAAAAGCACATCAAGCCTGTCCGCTACTCTAAGTCCGGAGAGACGAGTGAAAAGGTCATTAATGGTGAGAACAGCAGGAGAAAACAGAGGTCTCTCAGCTACTTCGCCCAGCTCTTTCTGAAAGAAGAGAGCGGCTCTTCTTCCGGGAAAGACAAAGCATATCTCACTGATCTTTTGTCCTTCACGGCTGTAAAAGCTGCCGGCTATCTCTTTCAGAAATTTCATTACAGGCTTCTTGCTCTAAGTTCTTTTGCCTTCTCCTCAAAACCTGGTTTTCCAAGCAAAGCAAACATATTTACTTTATAGTCCTCAACACCGGGCTGGTCAAATGGGTTTACATCAAGCATGTATGCACTTATGCCGCAGGCCTTTTCGAAGAAATAGAACAACGACCCGATATTATATTCGTTTATCTCAGGAAGTATGATTCTCATATTAGGAACACCGCCGTCAACATGGGCAATTCTAGTACCAAGTTCTGCCATTTTATTGCATTCATCTATACTTTTTCCTGATAGAAAATTTAATCCGTCAAGATTTTTGGGATCATTAGCAATTGACAGACTCCTGTTTGGCTTCTCAACACTTATTACCGTTTCAAAAATATGTCTCTCCCCCTCCTGAATGTATTGACCCATGGAGTGGAGGTCTGAAGTGAAATTAACAGATGCAGGAAATATACCTTTGTTCTCTTTTCCCTCGCTCTCCCCGTAAAGTTGTTTCCACCACTCAGCAACATACTGAAGCTTAGGATTATAATTCACAATAATTTCTATTTTCTTGCCCGAACTGTAAAGGGCATTTCTGATTGCAGCATACGCCACGGCAGGATTGTTTTCAGAATGTTCAGAAGATCTCTTTTGCATATCCCGGGCTCCCTCAAGCATAGCTCTAATGTCGTATCCCGCAACTGCAACAGGTATGAGTCCTACCGGAGTTAGCACAGAAAAGCGGCCTCCAACATTATCAGGAATAATGAATGTTTCATATCCCTCCATTTCTGAAAGTTTTCTCAGAGCTCCCCTGGATTCATCCGTTACAGCAACTATTCTTCTGGCACTCTCCTCCTTTCCGTATTTTTCCTCAAAATGCTGTTTAATAATTCTGAATGCAACAGCCGGTTCTATTGTCGTTCCTGATTTTGATATCACCACTGCTGCTGCAGATTTGGCCGAAAGCAGCTCCATTAGTTCAGAGAGGTAATCCTCTGAAAGATTCTGACCTGCAAATACAATTTTAGGAGAAGAACTCTTCTCAAGATAGAGGTCAAAATGATGAGTCAGCGCATCAAGTGCAGCTTTTGAGCCAAGGTAAGACCCTCCGATTCCAATTATTACTACTACATCTATTCCGTTCTGCCACCTGCGGGCTACACCTTCAATTCTGCTTAATAGTGTTTCGTCTGTCTCAGAAGGGAGATCAAGCCACCCGAGAAATTCATTCCCCCTGCCCTCTCTTCCTTCCAGCACCTCAAGTGCTTTGATTGATTTTGCGAATGCATCATTCACCTCTCTGTCTGCAAGAAAACCTCTTGCAGCATTATAATCTACTTCTAATTTATGTTTCATTTTACTGTAGCTGATCTGCCAGTTGTTTAATTATATAAGCCGGATATTTGTGTTCATACAGAATTTTATACATAGCCTCGGCTATTGGCATATGCAGATTGTATTTTCTGTTGATTTCGTATATACATTTTGTTCCGTAGTAACCCTCTGCAACCATGTTCATCTCTACCTGGGCAGACTGAACAGAGTAACCCTTTCCAATCATCATTCCAAATGTTCTGTTTCTGCTAAACTGAGAATAACTTGTTACTAGCAGGTCACCCAGATATGCAGATGTTGCTGTCCTGCGGCTTTTATCGGGGTGTGTTGCATGCAGAAAATCCCTCATTTCGTGAAATGAATTGGTTATAAGTACTGCCATAAAATTGTCTCCATACGAAAGCGAATGGCAGACTCCGGCAGCAACTGCATAAATGTTCTTAAGAACCGCAGCATATTCTACTCCGTAGATATCAGTTCCGGGAATAGTTTTTATGTAGTCACAGGCAAAAATATCACACATGGATCTTGCAACTTCAATATACTTACTGGATAAAGTAAGATATGACAATCTCTCCATCGCTACCTCCTCTGCATGACAGGGGCCGCTTATAACTCCAATTCTGCTGAACGGCACTCCGTGAGAAATGTTAAAATATTCTGCAATAGAGATGTTTTCAACTGGTACCATCCCTTTAATTGCAGTTATAATAAATTTTTCATCCAGCTTACGGCTGATTTTTGCAGCTTCTCCCAGAAAATATGCAGATGGTATTGCAAAAACAAGAACATCTGAATTATCTATGACTTCATTTATATCGCTGCTCAGGTCAATTCTTTCAGGGTCAAATTCAACTGCCTGAAGATAATAGGGATTATGTCCCCTCTTTTTTATACTTTCAATAACCGATTCGTCTCTGATAAACCATGATATACGCTGCTGATGGTTCAGCAGCAGTTTTGCAAGTGCTGTTGCCCAGCTTCCGCCACCTATCATGGCATAACGAAGGTTATCTCTTTCCAGAAACTTGTTCATGATACAAATATACCTATTTTGCCTCACTCTCGGATAATTCTTTTATTTTTGCATTGTACCATATTTATTTCAACAAAATGAATTTAAACACATTATATACAAAAGCACTAAACAAGGAACCTTTATCTGCAGACGAAGGAGCCTTTCTGTACAGAAATGCCCCTCCTGCAGAATTGTTTGAAACAGCTCAGAAATTAAGGTACTCACACGTTCCGGGAAAAAGGGTAAGCTGGCAGATTGACAGAAATATCAATTACACGAATGTATGCATCTCAGGGTGTCTCTTCTGCAATTTTCACTGTACTGTTTCCCAGAAAGAAAAATCATACACTACAAGTACAGAGGAGTACAAAGTTAAAATTGCAGAACTTAGAGCTCTGGGAGGTGACCAGATATTGCTTCAGGGAGGTCTTCACCCCAATTATGACATCACATTTTACGAAAACCTTTTCACTGAATTAAAATCCATAGATCCTGAAATTAAGCTTAACGCACTTGGTCCGCCTGAAGTTGCTCACATTGCAAGAATAAGCAGGATTTCAATTGAAGAGACACTCGAAAGGCTTGTAAAAGCAGGGCTGACAACACTTCCGGGTGCCGGTGCCGAAATTCTGTCTGACAGAATAAGAAAGATAATTTCTCCTGCTAAACCAAATACAGCAAAATGGTGCGAAGTGATGAGAGCTGCCCACAAAATGGGTTTAAGCACAACTGCAACAATGGTTTATGGCCATATAGAGACTATTGAAGAGAGAATGGAGCATTTGGTAACAATAAGGGAAATTCAGGCAGATAGACCTGCTGGAGCCCCCGGATTCAGGGCATTTATAAGCTGGCCAATGCAGATGGAGGGAACTAAACTTGCAGAAATTTGTGCAAAAAGAGATATTACACCTGTTGAGCACCTTAAGATGATTGCCATAAGCAGGATAATGCTTACAAATATACCTCACATACAGGCCTCCTGGCTCACCGTTGGAGAGACAATAGGTCAAATGGCCCTGCATTGTGGTGCAGATGATATGGGATCAATTATGATAGAGGAGAATGTTGTATCTTCCGCCGGTGCCAGTTTCAGAATGGGCAGCGAAGAGATGCAGAGAAGAATTCATGAAGCGGGATTTGAACCTTGGCTCAGGGGTCAGGATTATTCTCCACGCTAAATAAGGTTGTTTTCATTTTCCGGTTCGTATCCGGAATCGTCAATTAGATTTTGCCCCAAAGCAGCCGCCACAGCGAGCTCGTCACAGCGCTCGTTTTCCGGATGACCGGCATGGCCTTTTATCCATACAAATTTCACCTTATGAATCCTGTAAATCTTAAGGAAACGAATCCATAAATCCGGATTTTTCTTTTTGGCAAATAGTTTTTTCTCCCAGCCAAATACCCATCCTTTGTTTACTGCATCACATACATAAGAAGAGTCAGAATAGACTGTCACGTCAGACCCCGGTCTTTTGAGTGCTTCAAGACCGGTAATAACAGCCAGTAACTCCATTCTGTTATTTGTTGTCATCCGATAGCCGGCGGACATCTCCTTTCTGTGTGACCCGCTTTTGAGAACTACGCCATAACCTCCGGGTCCTGGATTCCCCCTGGATGACCCGTCAGTAAATAATTCAATCATTGTTCCTTGAAGTTGGAATCTCTACTCTGAGAGGATTAACTCTCAGCTGGTCATACTCTTTTCTCTTTCTGAAAACATCAACTGCCATGAAGATTGCACTGAGCATTGACGAGTGGCTTGCCTTGTTTTTACCTGCAATATCAAAAGCGGTTCCGTGATCCGGGGATGTTCTGATAACAGGCAGCCCGGCTGTATAGTTGACTCCCTCTTCAAAAGAGAGTGATTTGAATGGAATCAGTCCCTGATCGTGATACATTGCTAGAATTGCATCAAATTTCTTATATACTGGTGATGAGAAGAATCCGTCAGGTGAATAGGGCCCAAAAACAAGTTCATCTGACTCCTTAAGTTCTTTAATAGCTGGTTTGATAATCTCCTCCTCTTCATGTCCCATGAGTCCCTCCTCCCCGCAGTGCGGGTTCAGCGAAAGAACAGCAACTTTTGGATGTTCAATACCAAAGTCTTTTCTGAGGGAATCAATCATAATCCTGCACTTCTTTTCTATAAGCTCTTTTGAAATTTTGCCGGGAACATCTTTCAAAGGGAGGTGATTAGTCACAAGACCAACTTTCAGGTCTGATGACACCATAAACATAAGTGAATCAATGGAATTAAACTCCTTGGCAAGGTATTCAGTATGACCACTAAAGTGAAAACCATCACGGTTCATTGAAGCTTTGTTAAACGGTGCTGTAACGAGAACATCAATCTCACCTTTTTTCAGATGCTCGACAGCCTTTTCCAGCGATTGAAAGGCAGCTTTGGCGCTCTCCGGTGTAGATTTACCCGGTTCTGCAACAACTGTTTCAGGGACACAGTTAATTATGTTAATTCTCTTGTGGTGAATTTCTGAAGGATTTGCGATTACATTTGTAACCATTCCCTCAGTTTCGTGAACCTGTTTTTTATAAAAGCCAAAAAGTTTAGAGGAGCCATAGATAACTGGTGTGCATATTTCAATTACCCTGCTGTCTGTGAGTGCTTTTACAATTACTTCATAAGAGATGCCGTTGCTGTCTCCCTGGGTTATACCAACCACTATTTTATTACTCATGTTTAATGCTTCAAGAAATTTTGTGCAAGATACAAAAATCTGAGAAGATTGTTAACTTTGTGATATGCCTGGCATATTGGAAAGTGAGATAAAATT